>JBNMMV010000007.1:0-35360 GCA_051270205.1 Limisphaerales bacterium | reverse complement strand
TGGCAGGGGTGCAGCGGCTGTGTCGTAGAAATCCAAGCGGTTTTCACTAAGACCTGATTCTTCTAAGTAGGCTGCGATCATTGCTTCCTGAATGGCCTTGCCAGCGGATGCTAAGCGACCAGATAGGGGCAGTAAAACGGCGATATTGGGGGCCCGATAATTATTGAGTTGCTGCAATGGCTTCGGTGGTCGAATTGTTGCAGGATGACTCGGATTGCGAGTCTGCCAGGCAAGCCAAGCGGCGTGTTGTTCCGACACAGAGGTTGCCTGACGAACGGATTGCTGTAATTGCCACCAAGCAAGATGGTATCGGTGGCTAAAAGTGTCTGGGCCGTGTTGCGCGCGCGTTAGAGCGAGCCAAATCTGGTCGTTGATATCGGCAGGTAATTCCTCACTGTCCATACCCAAGGCTAAACTGACTTGGATGAGTGCATCTGCCGCGCAGCGATGGTTTTTCTGAGCAGCACATAGGCGACCCAACAATAAATAGTCCTCGGGTTCCAATTCGGCTAGCTGGCCAAGTAACTGATCCGCTGTGATGAGATCGCCAGTAGCCAGCGCACGTTCAATATCCAGGCGCAATGCAGCGGGATTTCGAACTTCTTCCGCTGTAGAAAAAGGACGGTTTGGCGTGCTTTGACACGCTGAGATGGTCAGAATGACAGCTGTAGTCAGCAGGACGCGTTTGGAGATGACAGATAACATGAGTGTTGGTTCGCTCTTTGTGGTTGCTACCCCTATTGGAAACTTAAATGACCTCAGCCATCGAGCGGAAGATGTCCTCAAATCTGTGCAGATAGTAGCCGCCGAGGATACCAGACGCACTGCCGTTCTGTTAGATCATATTGGCCACCGTGCGCCAGAACTGCTGAGTTTTCACGAGCACAATGAGGCGGGGCTTACGCCTCGTTTGATCGATCGATTGCAGGGCGGCGCAGATATTGCGTTAGTTTCGGACGCAGGTACGCCGTTGATCAATGACCCGGGATTCGGTCTCATTGCTGCGGCTCGATCTGCGGGTATTGCTACTGTGCCGGTGCCAGGAGCATGTTCAATTACTGCGGCTTTGTCAGTTTGCCCGCTACCGTGTCATCCATTCAAATTCGTAGGCTTCTTGGCTGCGAAGAAAGGGCCGAGGACCACTCAGATTGAACAGATAATTGCATCGAGTGACGCCACAGTGTTTCTTGAGTCTCCTAAGAGAATCCGCACAACGTTGGAAATAGTGGGCGGGCTCGATAGTAAGCGCTTACTAATGGTAGGTCGTGAGCTCACCAAGAAGTTTGAATCCCTTTACGTAGGTTCACCCAGTGAGATCTTAGCGCTCCTTGATTCGGACCCTCGCGGCGAGATAGTTGTCGTTGTAGCGTCAGACGATGGCATAAAAAACTCTCAGGACGAGAATCGTGTGATGCGTATACTTCTGCAAGAACTTCCGCCCTCTCAGGCCGCCAAGTTGGGCGCCTCGATTTGTGGGGTGAAGAAATCTCTTATGTATGATCTGGCTATGTCGCTTACGCAGGAGTAGCCTTGGCGACAGAGTTAGCCGAGCAGTCGCCGGTCGTTTTACGACGGGAGGAAAGTCCGGGCTCCAAAGGACAAGGTGCCAGGTAACCCCTGGGGGGCGCGAGCCTACGGAAAGTGCAGCAGAGAGTAGACCGCCACTTGAGCAACTCAGGTTCTCGGTGGTAAGGGTGAAAGGGTGCGGTAAGAGCGCACCGCGCGGGTGGTAACACTTCGTGGCAAGGTAAACCCCGCCTGGAGCAAAGCCAAATAGGAACCTTATGGTGCTGTCCGCATTGGGTTCGGGTAGGCCGCTGGAGGCTGTCGGTGACGGCAGCCCTAGATGAATGACTGTTCACGACAGAACCCGGCTTACAGGCTAACTCTTTTTTACATCTACCCTTAGTATCGAAGCCCAACTTTGGAGATTGTTAATGTTGATTCGAGGTTATTCGCGTTAGATACTGGTAAATAGACAAAATACTCCTTTGTAATGCATGCTCCTAGCGGAAAAAGTCCTTATATTTCCGTGACTTAAGGTACTTCCTTCTTGACTCCCCTGAAACCGGACTTATAGTGTCTGTTCGGTGGGTAATTGTGGAAAAAAGTGGGATTTCCGAGCCTCTACCGATTTTTCTTCAGTCTTTTCGGTCAGTGAGGTAGATACTAATCGTGTTTCGAGGGATTACAAATGCGACTTTGGATGGGAAAGGCCGTATGGCGCTGCCTACCAGACACCGTGATGCCGTGCAGGTTGCGGCCGACGGCAAAATGGTCGCTACCATCGATATGCGTGAAGCCTGTTTGTTGCTTTATCCCCTTCCTGAGTGGGAAGTTGTGCAGCGTAAATTGGAAGGACTTTCGAATATTAATGCCCGGCCTCGGCTTTTACAGCGCCTACTCATCGGTCATGCCACAGATCTCGAACTTGATGCCAACGGTCGAATTCTACTACCCGGGCTTCTTCGAGAGTATGCCGCTTTGGAAAAGAAATTAGTGTTGGTGGGTCAAGGCAACAAGATCGAAATTTGGTCTGCGACTCACTGGCAAGAGCGAATGCAAAGCTGGCTGCAAGAAGATGCTGCCAACCTGTTGGATGACGGAGACACTTTCACCGGATTGTCAGTGTAGTGGGAGCCTCTTCGGATGGTCCAGGAGCGGGCCATGTACCGGTATTAGTGGATGAAGTGCTGGAAAACTTAGTCGGTTCACCTCAAGGAACATATATAGATGCTACCTTTGGCCGTGGTGGTCACAGTTGTGCCTTGCTGGCGAAGTTGTCTGACTCTGCGAGAGTGTTGGGCGTAGATCGAGACCTGGATGCGGTTGCTGCTGCAGGTTCTATTACGGACAGCAGGCTCCAGGTAGTGCATGGGCGGTTCGGCCAGTTGGAAAAACTAATTGAGACCGCTGGTTTGGGTTTGGTCGATGGTATTTTGATGGATATCGGCGTCAGTTCGCCTCAATTAGAGGTCGCAGAGCGAGGCTTCAGTTTCTCGAACGACGGTCCCTTAGATATGCGCATGGACCAAAGCCAAGGCGAGACCGCGAGTGCCTGGATTGCGCGAGCGCCAGAAGACGAGATTGTCCGTGTGTTGAGAACTCATGGCGAAGAGAAGTTTGCTCGCCGAATTGCACGGGCCATAGTCAGTCACCGACCGGTGGAATCGACCAAACAGCTCGCCGAAATAGTTGCTGACGCGTTGCCCGCGCCGGCGCGACGCAAGCTTTCAAAACACCCGGCGACCAAAACTTTCCAAGCGATCCGCATCCACATCAACGAGGAAGCTGACGAGTTGGCTGCAGGTTTGGAGCAGGCTTTCGACGCGTTGAAGCCAGGTGGCAGACTGGCGGTCATTAGTTTCCATTCGTTGGAAGACAGAGTGGTTAAACGGAAGTTCAAAGCTTGGTCTGAGCCAGAGCCGGTACCTAGACGTGTGCCCATCAAATTTGCTGATCAGAAGGTTCTTGCACATCGAATCGCCGGGCCGCTAAAAGCGAAGCCGCAGGAGCTCAAGCACAACCCACGAGCGCGGAGTGCGGTTTTACGCATTCTGGAAAAAGCGGGTGGTTAAGGCGAAGAAAAAAAATGTTGCCAACCTGCGGAGTCAGCGGCGGTGGTGGTCGCTATTCACGATCCTGCTTTTGACAATTTCTTATAGCGGCATATTGGTGGTTGAGGCTGCTACGGATACCCGCAGTTTGTACCAGGCGCTGGGGGATGTGCAGCGAGAACAAGATCAGTTGCTCGAACAGAGTAGCCGTTTGAGTTTGGAGCGAGGCACGCTTTCGAGCTTGGCGAAGGTGGAGGAGATTGCTCAGCAAGAGTTAGATATGGAGTTTCCTGCCGAAGTGACTGGAGTGGGCCAATGATTGTATGGCGCCACTACCTGGTCGTAGGATTTTTTCTGTTTGGGGTTCTGGCCCTTTCGGTCCGTGTCGTCTACCTGGGCGTTACTGAGCACGACTTTTTACAAGAGCAGGGAGATGCGCGATCGGTCAGGCATGAGACCATACCGGCCATGCGCGGGGTCATAACCGATCGTCACGGCGAACCGTTAGCGGTGAGTACGCCGGTCTATGCCGTTTGGGCTGATCCCAGCAAAGCAGATCTTTCTAAGGCTGACACGAAAGCATTAGCAAATCTTTTGGAAGTCACTGAAAAGAGCATTCAGCAACGTCTCAAGAAGTACGCTAGCAAGTCTTTTGTCTACTTAAAAAGGCGCATAACGTACCAGGCTGCCCAACAACTGAAGGCTCAAAGCCTAAGCCATGTTTATCTGCAACCAGAGTATCGCCGCTACTACCCTGCCGCTGAAACTGCGGCCCATGTTGTCGGCTTGACCGATCTTGATGATGCAGGAATAGAGGGTATTGAGTATGCGTTTGACGAAGTACTACGCGGTGCTCCAGGTGGCAAAGTCGTTCTAAAAGATCGGCGTGGTAGCACGATAAGAGACTTAGAATACCTGGGTGCGCCAATCTACGGCCAAGACCTGCGCCTGTCGATAGATCTCAGTTTGCAGTTTACGGCCTATCGCGAGCTCAAATCGGCAATTGCAGCACACGATGCCAAGGCGGGTTCGGTGGTAATTGTCGACGTTAAAACTGGCGAGATACTCTCGTTAGTCAACCAGCCTTCCTACAACCCCAATGATGTCAGCAGCGAATTGGGTGGGATGCGAAATCGGGCCGTCACAGATGCCTACGAGCCGGGTTCGACTATGAAGCCCTTCACCGCTTTGGCGGCTTTGGAATCAGGGCGCTACCAAAGTCGAACGACAATGGATACATCTCCTGGTTACTTCCGAATTGGAAGCAAGTTGATCCAAGATCCGGTTAATCGTGGCGTCATTACACTGAGCCAAGCGATCAAAAAATCAAGTCAGGTGATGTTCGCAAAAATTGCGCTTGAGCTAGATGACGAAAGCGTATTTGATGTGATGTCTCGAGCAGGTGTCGGGCAATACCCAGGCACTGGTCTGCCTGGTGAGGCGCGTGGTTATCTTGATTCTGCTCAACTTAGGTATCCTGTTGTACGAGCTGCGTTAGCGTATGGCTATGGGCTATCTGTGACGCCTTTGCAGCTGGCGCAGGCATACGCCACGTTGGCATCACATGGTGTTCATCGACCGCTGACGATTCTAAAAGGGCAGCAGCCTGCTCAAGAACGGCGGATATTTGACGAATCTCTGACCCGAGAAGTGGTTGCCATGATGGAAACCGTAACTGAGCCTGGCGGTACTGCGATGGCTGCGAAAGTAGCTGGTTATCGAGTTGCTGGAAAAACCGGAACCGCGCGTATGGTTGGACCGAATGGTTACGATGATCAGCGCCATACGGCATGGTTTGCTGGCATGGTGCCTGTATCAGATCCGCGGTTGGTGGTAGTCGTGCTTATCAATGAGCCTGCGGCAGGTGTGACGGGTGGCGGCGCCGTTGCCGCGCCGGTATTTGCGCGAATAGCACGCCGCACATTGCCATTGTTGGGGATTCAGCCTGACGCGAAAAAGCAAACCACCGCGTTGACCATGGCGCCTCCTTCGGATCGGGTTAGCAGTGATCGGAGCCGAGGATGAGTCCGAATCTTAATTTAAATCTTAATCTAAATCTTAATCTGAGAGTGGTCCTTGGCGAGCAGTGGCCTGACATCGAAGTCACTGGCTTGTGTGAGCACACCACTGAAGTTTTTCAAGGGTGCGCCTTCTTTGCTGTAGCGCTAGACCCAATTGTAGCGAAACAACATGCCAATGACGCTCTAAATGATGGTGCAAAGTTAGTGATCAGTCAGCATCGACTGGAGCGCGAGGACTGTTATGCCTACCCGGAGCTACTGGCCGAACGCGGTGTGCTGGCTGCGACATTCTATGGTAATCCTGGCGAACAGATGCAATGCATCGGCGTCACGGGTACCAACGGTAAGACTTCAGTTGCCTACTATATCGCCAGCCTCAGTGACCTACTTCGCGTACCGTGTGGTTACATAGGGACGTTGGGTTGGGGTCGGTTAGATGAACTGGTAGACCCTAATATGACCACGCCAAACCCAACAGCTCTGCAACGAATGCTGGCTACTCTGCGTGAAAATGGGTGTCGGCGAGTGGCGATAGAAGTGAGTTCGCATGCGCTGCATCAGCATCGAGCACACGCCGTGCCGTTCACCGTGGGTATCTTCACCAATCTGAGTCGAGAGCATTTAGATTATCATCACACTATGGAATCTTATTTGGCTGCTAAAATGCAGCTATTTACTGAGTTTCCCCTTCGATCGGCGATCCTCTTTGACCAAGACCCATTGAGCCACACAATTGAAGAGCAGTGTGATGCCGAGGTGTTGCGATATGGTCGCGGGCCAGTAAAAGATTCCACCGAAACATGTACTTGGTCGATTGACGCCCCGAGTGAGTTTGGTCCAGAAGTCATTGAGTGGCAGATAGCCAATCAACGCATACGAGCCAGAGTTCCGATGGTTGCAGACTTTGCGATAGACAACCTCACCGCGGCGATAGCGGTTCTAGTGACCTTTGAGCATGAAGGCAGAGAAATTCAGCGGGTGCTTCCTGATGTGGCGTCTGTACCGGGGCGCATGCAGATTGTTGTCAGGAGCGGAGCACACGGAACCATTGTGGTTGACTATGCCCACACGCCTGACGCCCTTGAAAAAGTGTTAAGTGCGCTGATACCCAAAGGCAAGGGTAGGCTCATATGTGTTGTTGGCTGTGGCGGCGACCGTGATCAAGGTAAGCGCCCGCAAATGGCTGCTACAGCTGCTAAGCACGCAGATGTTGTGTGGCTTACTTCCGATAATCCTCGTTCAGAGGATCCGCTTAAGATCATTCACGACATGCAGTGTGGTGTCCAAGAAAGTGATGTGCGTATTGAGTTGAATGCCGACCGCCGGGAAGCGATTTGTGATGCGATAAAGCAGGCTGAAGTTCAAGACGTCGTCTTAATCGCCGGCAAAGGTCATGAGCGGTACCAAGAAATAAAGGGCCAAAAATACCCTTTTGATGATGTTGCGGTCGCTAAAGCTGCGCTGGTGGGGGTGTAACGATGTTGCTTTGGTTAACAGAATATTTGTCCCAGCATGTCAGTGGATTTGCAGTGTTTCAGTATCTTACGTTTCGCACTATGGTCAGTGTCATGACGGCATTGTTCACTTCGTTGCTTATTGGTCCGTATGTCATTGCCAAGCTCGCTGACCTTCAACTAGGGCAGACCATTCGGGAAGATGGTCCCAAATCTCACTTGAGTAAAGCCGGCACGCCGACCATGGGCGGAGCGCTTATTCTAATTGTTATACTGGTCACGACGCTCTTGTGGGGAGACTTGAGTTCTCGCCTAGTATGGGTCGTACTGGCTGTCACAATGTCATTTGGGGTTATTGGTTGGGCTGACGATTACTTGAAAATCTCTCGTCGCAACAGTGCTGGTCTGGCGGCGCGCTGGAAATATTTTTGGCAATCGGTAGTTGGGCTTAGTGCTGCCGTTTTCCTTTATAGTTCTGCCCAGCTGCCAGTTGAAACAGCGCTGATCGTACCGTTTTTCAAGTCTATTTCTATACCGTTAGGCATGGGTTTCGTACTGCTCAGCTATTTAATGATTGTGGGTATGAGTAACGCTGTCAATCTGACAGACGGCTTGGACGGTCTAGCAATTCTGCCGACGGTAATGGTGGGTGCCGCCCTAGGGTTGATCGCCTATGTTAGTGGAAACGTTGAATTTGCCGACTATTTGCAAATCCCCTACATCCCCGGTGCAGGTGAGTTGGCTGTTTTTTGTGGCGCACTAATTGGTGCTGGCTTGGGTTTTCTATGGTTCAACACTTACCCGGCTCAAGTGTTTATGGGAGATGTTGGTGCCTTAGCCTTGGGCGCAGCTTTAGGCGTGGTGGCGATCATTGTTCGCCATGAAATCGTCTTGTTGATTATGGGAGGCTTGTTTGTCCTCGAGACTGCAAGTGTCATTATTCAAGTGGCTTCTTTTCGACTGACCGGCAAACGAATCTTTCGTATGGCGCCTATTCATCATCACTTTGAGCTCAAAGGTTGGCCGGAACCCAAGGTGATTGTGCGTTTCTGGATCGTTACCTTAGTCTTGGTAACGGTGGGCTTGTCAACGTTGAAGCTCAGATGATGGTCGCTGCCCAGGAAAAAGTAGCCGTTCTCGGCTACGGGGTTACCGGCCAAGCAGCCGCTCGCTATCTTGTCGGTCAAGACAAAGTCCCAGTCATTGTCGATAGCCGCCCGCAGCCTGCGGTTGAGTTACCGCCTAACGCCGAGTGTTTTTTTGAGCAAGCGCATTGGCCAGAGGTATCTGTTAATAAGGCGATTCTGAGCCCAGGTTTGGCAATGGACAGTTGTCTTGTGCAAGGGGCAGCACGGGCTGGGGTTACACTTGTTAGTGACATTGACGTGTTCTTTCAGGCAGTTGCTTGTCCTGTCGTAGGTGTGACAGGCACTAATGGCAAAAGTACGGTGACCTCCTGGGTGGCCCACTGCTTAAACGAGGCCGGTATTCTTACCATCGCGGGTGGCAATCTAGGGGAGGCTGCCTTGGATTTGCTGCAGCGGCCAGCAGAAGTCTATGTATTGGAGTTGTCCAGTTTCCAGCTTGAGAGGAGCCAAGAACACCCGTTTAAAGTGGCAACCATCCTCAACATAAGCGAAGACCACCTCGACCAACATCAGAGCATGGACAACTACATAGCGGCGAAGCGAAAGATAAGTCGCCGAGCGGAAGTGGTGGTGGTGAATGCGACCGACCCGAAAGCTACCAGCGAAACTGAGGCGCGAAAAATTCGATTCGATCTTGCACCACCGACGATCGAAAACCCTTGGGGGGTAGTGGGTGAAGGGGCAGGTCGTAGCATTGTTTTCGGAAACGAAACTGTTATTGCCATTGACGATCTGGCGTTGCCAGGCGAACACAATGTCGCCAACGCGCTTGCCACAGCGGCGATTGCTCATAATTTCACCGATCTTCCCAGTATCGCTCGGGGATTGCGGGAATTTCATGGGTTGGCGCATCGATATGTTTTGGTAGCGGAGCAAGGGGGCGTTAGCTTTATCAACGATTCCAAAGCAACCAACCCGGGCGCTACTGTCGCGGCACTCTCTGGTTTACCCATGAACGACAATGTCATCTTGATCGTGGGTGGTGATGCCAAAGGTGCTGATTTGTCATCCTTGGAGAAAGTGTTAGATCGTCGAGTAAAAATGCTATTGACACTAGGGCGCGATGGCCCTGCGTTTCAAGCGTTAGCGGATCGCGTTAAGTTGCCTTGGTTGAAAGTCGAGAGCCTCGCTGAAGCAGTTGCAGTTGGTACGGAAAAAGCGTCGCCCGGCGACGTCGTATTGTTGTCGCCAGCGTGTGCGAGTTTGGACATGTTCTCCAGCTACGCCGAACGCGGTGAGCTCTTTGAAAGCTTGGTGAAACAGGCTTTAGGGTTGGAGGGGGCGTGAATCCAGCTGCTCAATATCCAGCAATAATTATTACTTGGGCCTCTTTGTTAGTATTTAGTACTGTCATGGTCGGGTCCGCGGCTGTAGCACTTTCAGACAACTACCTAGCTAAACATTTGGTCTACGTGGTTTTAGCCTTGATCGCATTTGCTTTGGCGTTCGCCTTTCCACCAGCTTGGTGGAACCGACTGTACTTGCTCGGATGGGTTGGATCGGTTGCCATCGGAATTGCTGTGTTGATTCCGGGTGTTGGTCATGAGGTCAATGGCGCCAGTCGTTGGCTAAGTTTTTCATCCTTTACCGTGCAGGCGGCGGAGATTGCAAAGTTTGGGCTTTGTTTATACCTGGCAGGCTACCTACATCGTCATGGTGAAAAGCTCGGGGAAGATGTTGGCGTGCTTATGTTGCCCCTAGTGATGGTTGCAGTTGTTGCAGGCCTTTTGGTAGCAGAGCCGGATCTTGGGTCAGCTGTGGTGGTGGTAACCGCTACCGTCAGCGTTCTCTTTATAGCGGGCGCCAAACTTCGGTATTTTGTTCTCTTTGCGGTGATTGGCGCGAGTTTGCTGGGTGTCCTGATCTTGGCGGAGCCTTACAGGCTTGAGCGGATGGTTGCTTTCCTTGATCCATGGGCGGTTCAATTTGGCAGCGGCTATCAACTAACACAGGCACTAATTGCTTTCGGCAGGGGTGAGTTCTTCGGCTTAGGTTTAGGCGAGGGTGTGCAGAAGCTGTTCTATTTACCCGAAGCGCACACTGACTTTATCTTCGCAGTAATCGCCGAAGAATTGGGTATCTTTGGCGCATTAGCCCTGGCAGGCGTCTTAAGCTTCCTCATTGTTCAGCTGTTACTGCTAGCAAAGCACAATTTACAAAACCGTAAAACTTTCGCTGGATACGCTACCTACTTCCTAGCTTTAACTATCGGTATTCAGTTCTTGGTTAGTTTGGGCGTTAACACTGGTGTTTTGCCAACCAAGGGGCTAACGCTGCCGTTTGTGAGTTACGGTGGTAACAGCCTGATTATCTTCTGTGCTCTGCTTGGTTTGGTGTTACGTGCCTCTATGGAACCTGAAAAGCAGGTGGGTACATGAGCCAGCCGCTGGAATACCAAGTGCCAGAGATGGGTCGTATACGCCGTATCCACTTCGTTGGCATCGGTGGCGCCGGTATGTGCGGTATTGCTGAAGTGTTGATTAATCAAGGCTATCAAGTTTCCGGCAGTGATGCCCAAAGCAGCGATAACACGGTCCGACTGCAAGCCAAAGGCGCCCAAATATTCTTTGGGCATACCGCCTCACAAGTGGCCGATGTGGATGTGGTCGTAACCTCCAGTGCCATTAGCGACGACAATGTCGAAGTGGTTGCAGCAGTGGATGCCCGCATTCCGGTTGTGCCGCGTGCTGAAATGCTTGGTGAGTTGATGCGCTACCGTCACGGCATTGCCGTTGCGGGTACGCATGGTAAAACCACTACAACCAGTCTCGTCACGGAGATATTTCGCCGTGCCGGCCAATCACCAACGTTCGTGATTGGTGGTTTGTTGCATAGTGCGGGGGCGAATGCGGAACTTGGTAGTGGACGCTACTTGGTGGCTGAAGCCGATGAGTCGGATGCGTCTTTTTTGCACCTACAGCCAATGACAGCGGTCATCACGAATATCGACCACGACCACATGTCCACTTACGGTAACGACTTTACTAAATTAAAAGATACTTTTGTCCAGTTTGCGCATCGCCTACCCTTTTACGGCACCGTGGTTGTGTGCGCGGATAACGCTGAAGTTATGGATATTGTACCGCGTCTCTCACGTCGCGTGATCACCTACGGTATCCATGAGGAAGCGGACTTTCGAGCGCTTGGAATAAAAACACAGGTTGAAGGTTGGCAATTTCAAGTCAGTCGTCCTCGTCACGAGAAAAACCTCTCTATCACTCTAGCCGTACCGGGCATGCACAACGTATTGAATGCTCTGGCTGCCATAGCTGTCGCCACTGACGAAGGCTTAACAGATATAGCCATCGTTGAAGGGTTACAAGGCTTTCAAGGGGTCGAACGTCGTTTTCAAATTGACAACAATATTGTGATTGGTGGTCATCAACTAACTTTGGTTGACGACTACGGTCACCATCCTACCGAAGTGGCTGCTGTGATTGACACGGCCCGTCGCGTTTGGCCGGAAAAGCGTCTTGCGATGGTCTATCAGCCGCATAGATTTTCTCGTACTCAAGACCTATTTGAGGACTTTGTACGGGTATTGTCCACAGTTGATGCTCTTTTGTTATTGGATGTCTATGCGGCTGGTGAAAAGCCTATTCCAGGAGCAGATGGTCCTGCGTTATCACAAGCCATTCGTCAGCGCGGCAGCGTCAGTCCGGTTTTTGCTCAGGACGCTAATGAAGCGCTAGGCTTGTTGGCTACATTTTGTCAGAAGGACGATGTACTTGTAGTACAAGGGGCTGGTAATGTCTCTACGGTGTCTCGTAGTTTGCGGGGTGATGATGTTTAACAAAATTATGAACACGTTCGTCGCCGCTCTATTGGTTTTACTCTTGGCAGGCACGCTCTATCAGTTGGACCAACCAGTTGAAGTGATGCGTATTGAAAGTGACCTCAGCGAGGGACAGCGAAGTCAGGTTCAAGCCATTCTAAGTCGTCAACGCATGGGTGGTCTCCTGAGTTTTGACATAACTGATTTGCGCGAGAGATTAGAAAGTATGGGTTGGGCACGCGAGATTCAGATTCGCCGTCAGTGGCCCAACGTCCTAGCAATTACGTTGTTACGTAAACACCCTATTGCGCGTTGGGGACAGCAACACTTTGTCACAGCGAGTAGTGACATCGTCTCGCTGCCGGACACCTATCCGCAACTGCCGCTGTTCGAGGTTGAATTGAGCGATGCACCTCAAACCATGCGGGTCTATCGACTAATTGACCAGATGGTAGGGAAGTCTGACCTGGACTTGCGTCATCTGGCCCAGGACGAACGCGGCGAGTGGCAAGCAACGTTTGCCCAGGGATTCACGGTAAAGCTTGGCGTTGATCGGTTAGGTGAGCGGTTAGAGCGCTTTTTAAGTGTTTACGAAAAGGTGCTGATCCATCGTGCCCACGAGATCGCGTACATAGATGTGCGGTACGCGAGTGGGGCGGCTGTCCGGTTTATAACTGAAGACAACGAGCCCGTATTGGTAGCAACCAATGAATAAGCAAAATCAAAATAGACCTTTAACAATCAGGGGGCTTTAGCCGTATGGCTCAAGAGACTGAACTGCAGAAAATAGTTGGCTTGGACATTGGCACCAACAAGGTTGCGGCCATCGTTGCTGAAGTCAACGATAGGGGTATTCTGGAAATAATAGGTATTGGCACTCACAAGTCGCGAGGGTTGAAAAAGGGTGTTGTGGTTAATATTGAATCGACGGTCCAATCTATCCAGCGGGCCATTGAAGAAGCCGAATTAATGGCAGGTTGCCCTATCGAGTCGGTCTATGCCGGTATTGCGGGTAGTCATATCCGTTCGCTAAATTCCCACGGTATCGTCGCCATTCGCGACCGTGAGGTCACGCCTCAGGATGTGGATCGGGTCATTGATGCAGCCCAAGCAATGGCGATTCCGGCAGATCAAAAGATTCTGCACGTTCTACCCCAAGAATTTGTTATTGATACCCAGGAAGGCGTGAAAGAACCGTTGGGGATGTCGGGTGTGAGGCTTGAGGCGAAGGTTCATATGGTTACCTGTGCGGTGAACGCCGCGCAGAACATCGAAAAGTGTATAGAACGATGCGGTTTGGTGGTCAATGACGTAATTCTTGAGCAATTGGCGTCTAGCTACTCCATTTTGAGTGAAGACGAACGCGACCTAGGCGTCTGCCTCGTGGATATAGGTGGTGGTACTACAGACATTGCGGTGTTTACTGGTGGTGCTATACGACACACAGCCGTTATTCCAATTGCCGGGGATCAAGTTACCAACGACATTGCTATGGCGTTGCGCACGCCAACCCAGAACGCGGAAGAAATAAAAATTAGGTATGCCTGCGCGCTGACGCAGCTCGCTAAAGCTGACGAGATCATCAAGGTTCCAGGCGTTGGCGATAAACCTGCACGTGAGCTTTCCCGTCAGTCGCTGGCTGAAGTGGTTGAGCCTAGGTATGACGAACTTTTCACGCTTATTCAAGCGGAACTTCGACGTAGTGGTTTTGAAGATTTAGTTGCTTCAGGAATCGTGCTTACTGGGGGCGCTGCAAAAATGGAAGGAGTCATAGACTTGGCGGAAGAGATTTTCCACATGCCTGTGAGTCTGGGGGTGCCACAAAATGTGGCGGGATTGAAGGACATTGTTAGGAATCCGATTTATGCAACTGGCGTTGGCTTGTTGCAATACGGAATGGAACGAGAAAAAGAAATGCCGAATAGGCGGAGCCGCAGCACGGGTCCGGTAAGTCGGGTTAAAAATTGGTTGAGTGAAAATTTTTAGTTGGAGATTTAAATGTTTGAACTAGTAGACAGTGCACCGCAAAGCGCGGTGATCAAAGTCATTGGCGTCGGTGGCGGCGGTGGCAATGCAGTACAGCATATGGTTTCGCGCAGTGTTGAAGGGGTCGATTTTATCGCCGCTAACACAGATGCCCAAGCGTTAAAAAGCTTGGACGCGCAAACGACGTTGCAGATTGGCAGCGGCGTGACCAAAGGGCTGGGCGCTGGCGCTAATCCTGAGATAGGACGGGCGGCGGCAATGGAAGATCGTGATCGGATTGCTGAAGTGCTCTCAGGTGCCGATATGGTGTTCATCACGGCGGGTATGGGCGGTGGAACTGGAACAGGTGCTGCACCCATTGTGGCTGAAGTCGCACGCGAGATGGGTATTCTCACGGTCGCAGTAGTTACCAAGCCGTTTAACTTTGAAAAGCGCGCTGAGGTTGCCGACTACGGCATACGAGAGCTGGCGCAACATGTGGATTCGTTGATTACTATTCCTAACGAAAAACTCCTAGCTGTACTTGGCGAAAGAACCAGCATGTTGGATGCCTTCAGTGCCGCCAACGATGTTTTGCTGGGTGCTGTTCAGGGCATTGCTGACCTGATCATCCGTCCAGGCATGATCAACGTCGACTTTGCAGATGTACGTACCGTGATGTCAGAAATGGGTATGGCCATGATGGGTACCGGACGCGCGTCAGGCGAGAGTCGCGCTACCGATGCGGCTGAAGCTGCAATTCGATCCCCGTTGTTAGAGGACGTCGATTTGCATGGCGCTCGCGGGATCCTGGTAAACGTGACAGCCGGACCGGATTTGAACATTGGCGAATTTACGGATGTGGGTAACATCATCGAAGATTTTGCGTCAAGTTCTGCCACTGTTGTTGTAGGTACTGTCATTGACCCTGACATGGGCGAAGAGCTCAAAGTCACCGTCGTTGCGACAGGCTTAGGCGCAATGGAGCTGCCGAACGTTGTTGTAGACAACACCGTGGCACAGCAAACAATGGATGGACCAGTGGATTATGCTCAGCTTGATCGTCCGACGTTCGCTCGACACCAATCCCAGGTGGCGAGCTCGCCGAAAGAAACGGTCAGCGAAGATTCGGCGACCAAAGACCTAGACTATTTGGACATACCGGCGTTCTTGCGCCGACAGGCTGACTAGGTCGGTTAAATCCAAAGAAAGGCGTTTTCACTCAACGCGAGCCCCCTTGTGGTCGGAGAGTGTGGTCGGAGAGTGTGGTCGGATTGTCGATCACAGAGGGGTGTGTTGCGGCCTATGTGGCCCATATGGCAGAAGGCGTGAAACAAATTGAAACAAAAAGTGGGACAGCAGTCGTGGAGGATAATGCCTCAGGTTGGTACCATCGCCGCCCCTGCCGAATATAGTTGCTCATGTCAGAAGTAGAACAAAACCAAGGACTTAAGCAGCGAACCCTGAGTAATAGCATACGCGCCACAGGGGTTGGGCTACATACTGGCGAAAAAGTCTATGTAACCCTCAAACCAGCACCCGTCAACAGCGGTATTATGTTTATTCGCACTGACATCGATCAAGGTGTTGAATTTTTTGCACATGCACATCGAGTGGGTGCCACAACCATGGCAACTACCCTCACTGCCGGTCAACATGAGCTCTCTACCATCGAACACCTAATGTCCGCTTTTGCTGGGCTCGGGGTTGATAACGCGATTGTTGAAGTCAGCGCGGCTGAATTGCCGATAATGGATGGCAGCGCAGCGCCGTTTGTGTTTCTGCTGCAATCTGCAGGAATTTGCGAGCAAAATGCCGCCAAGAAATTCATCAAGATCTTAAAGACGGTGCGCGTCGAGGATGACTCCATGTACGCTCAACTCGAGCCGCATGATGGATTCCAGCTGAACTACACCTTGGAATACGACCACCCAGTTTTCAAAAAACATGAGCATACGGTTTCAGTAGACTTTTCTACCACGGCGTATGTCAAAGAAGTGAGCCGAGCGAGAACCTTTGGCTTTTTAGCAGACTATGAAAAGTTGCGAGCCATGAATCTGGCCAAAGGCGGAAGCCTAGACAACGCCGTGGTCGTTGATGAGTTCAAAATTCTTAATGAAGAAGGCTTGCGCCTCGAAGACGAATTCGTCAAACACAAAATTCTTGATGCCATTGGCGACCTGTATTTACTGGGCTACTCGGTAATCGGGAAATTTACGGGTTTTAAGTCTGGCCATGGTCCTAATAACGCCTTATTACGCAAATTGCTTGCAGATGAGGCGGCGTATGAAATTATCGATGCTGACGAAATGACCATGAGCCCCATCGGCTACCAACCCACCCTGGTGGCACAAGCCTAAGCGTTCTGCGCTCTCGTTCTCAGTTTGCAATCTCCTATCCCGTCATAATATTCAGTGACCGGACACACGGATTTTGTAGTCTTTAACTTGGCTGAAACTCTGAAGTTCGGAGAGTGCAGAGCGCACCTCCGGAAGCATAAATCGTAGTCGAGTGGCGATCGCCGCGTTACTGCAAAGCAGTAGCACGATAGGTCCTCGAATATCGGTAACTTGCACTTCATTGCGCAGACTAGGATCGACTAAGGCGCGAAATTCTGCTGTCCATTGTTTCTGGTTACTTGCTGTAGCGAGTAGTCGTTGTAACGGAGTAAAACGATTGTGGCCTTCGCCGAGCAGATCCTCTATCTTATGCGTGGACATTTTATTTCGCTCGCTGAGCTTGGTTGTGTTGCACCTGGGAAGTGCAAGGTATCGCAGCCGAGTCTGATTCTGCAAGCGTCTCCCCTGAAATATGGGAAATATGGGCTGAACACTTTTAAATGAAACTTATTCTAGTCAGAGACGGCGGGTTTAACCGTGCCATTCACTTGCCAAGAAAGCAGCTCTATGGGTTGTTAGCGGTATGTACCTTAGTTGCGGTGGGCCTTGCTGTAACAACTTTCCAGTATTTGAAACGCGATGAAATCGACGCGGCGATGGTTGCCGAATGGCGATTGAAATTAACCCAACAATATGAAACGGTCGCTCAAATTGAGCGCCGCAGCACTGCACAAAGCGCGGCAGTGGGCCGCCAGCTTGCGCAAATGCAAGCTCGGCTGTTGAGAATGGAGGCGGTTGGTGCACATTTGGCCGACAGTGCAGAGTTGGAAGGTTCTGAATTCGATTTTGCCAATCCACCTGCCCAGGGTGGCCCGATGATGGGTGAAGCTTCAAATATGGACTGGCTTGAGTTGCAGGATGAATTGTCAGGACTGGCATCGAGACTGAAACGTCGTGAGGTTGAGCTGAACATCCTAGATTCGGTGCTGGTCAGCCAGGATATTCAGTCGACCTCCCAAGTGCGTGGAAGACCCGTAAAATGGGGGTGGCTCTCTTCCCCCTACGGAGAACGTGTCGATCCGTTAACTGGGCAGGCTGCGTGGCACTCAGGTGTTGATTTCGCAGGTCGCGATGGTTCAGACGTTATTGCCGTAGCCAGTGGCGTAGTAACGTTTTCCGGCACACGATCCGGCTACGGTCAGGTTGTCGAAGTTAGCCATGCGGGTGGCATGGTGACGCGCTATGCCCATCACAAGGAATTGATTGTAAAGACGGGTGATGTGGTCAAGAAAGGCGACAGTGTGGGGCTGATGGGTAGTTCCGGGCGGTCGACAGGCCCGCACGTACACTTCGAAGTGTTAAAAAATGGGCGAACTGTAGATCCAGCTCACTATGTTAAGTCCTAAACCCTCGTGTTAAGTTCCAAATTCGTGCAATAAGTCGTTAACCACCACGTTCTCTAAAGCACTATCTGTCTGTACAATGCCGCCACGCAAGGCACCTTAAAGATATAGATGGCAAATTTCCTAACCCGATTATTAGGCTCGAAAAACAATCGCGAGCTACGACGTATGCAGAAAGTCGTGGCGAAAGTGAACGATTTGGAAAGCGATTTCGACCAGCACACAGATCTACGTGCACACACAGACCAACTACGTGAGCGACTTATCGCAGGTGAAAGCCTTGACGATATACTGCCTGTGGCGTTTGCTGCCGTTCGGGAGGCGGCTAAGCGCTGCAAACAGATGCGCCATTTTGATGTACAGATAATTGGTGGTATTGCGTTGCATGAAGGTCGGGTAGCCGAAATGCGCACCGGAGAAGGTAAAACTTTGGTCGCGACCCTACCTGCCTATCTTAACAGCTTGTCCGGTGAGGGCGTGCATGTCATCACCGTGAATGATTATCTGGCTCACCGAGACGCAACCTGGATGGGTCCTATTTACGAAGAATTAGGACTAACAGTTGGTATTGTTCAGTCCAACCAAGACCCGGTGACGAAGCGTGCGGCCTATCAAGCTGATATAACTTACGGCACGAATAACGAGTTTGGGTTTGATTATTTGCGCGACAACATGGCGTTCACCGCAGAAGACCGTTTCCAGCGGAATATGAACTACGCCATTATCGACGAGGTTGACTCGATTCTCATCGATGAGGCGCGCACCCCGCTTATCATTTCGGGTACAGCGGAAGAGTCCACTCAGCTCTACCAAACCATGAACCAGCTTGTGCCGAAACTGCAAGAGCAAGAGTTCCAAGAAAAGCTCGGCCAATTTGATGAAGAAGTCGAGATCACGGGCGATTTCATGGTGGATGAAAAAAGCCGCCAGGTTGAATTAACCGAACTTGGCCATCAAAAAATTGAAGAGGAGTTGTCATCGCTAGGTTTACTGGAGGACGGTGACAGTCTTTACTCGGCTACTAATCTTGGCATGTTGCATCATGTCCATGCAGCCCTTAAGGCGCATGCGCTGTTTAAGCGTGATGTAGACTACATGGTCACCCAGGGCGAGGTCATCATAGTCGATGAGCACACCGGCCGTGCTATGCCGGGTCGGCGTTGGTCTGAGGGTATTCATCAGGCGGTTGAAGCTAAAGAAGGCGTGTCGATTCAAAACGAAAGTCAAACGCTCGCCTCTACGACGTTCCAAAACTACTTCAGGCTGTACAAAAAATTGTCAGGTATGACGGGTACAGCTGACACTGAAGCTTTTGAACTGCGCCAAATTTACGGGCTGGACGTGGTTATCATTCCTACCCATAAGCCGATGATTCGTGATGACAGAAATGATCTCATCTACCTGACCCTTGAAGACAAGTACGACGCTATTGTTGAGGACATAACAGCGAGAATTGAGAAGGGCCAGCCGGTGTTGGTAGGCACGGCGTCCATCGAGTCCTCAGAAATTCTGTCCAATGAACTCAACAAACGAAATATTGAACACAGCGTGTTAAATGCTAAGCAGCATGAACGTGAAGCCGAGATCATTGCCCAAGCGGGTAGTGCACGGGTGGTCACTATTGCCACCAACATGGCGGGGCGTGGAACGGATATTGTTTTAGGTGGCAATATTGAGTCGCAAATCGAGGCGAACCCTGAACTTTCGGAAAGCGAGGCCGATGAACTGCGCGTTGAATGGAAGCAACGCCACCAACAGGTCATCGATTCGGGTGGACTGCACATAGTGGGTACTGAGCGACATGAGTCCAGACGCATAGACAATCAATTGCGTGGACGGTCCGGTCGACAGGGTGACCCAGGGTCTAGCTCATTCTACTTGTCTATGGAAGACAATCTGATGCGCATATTCGCATCAGACCGTGTGCGCGGCATGATGAGTTCGTTGGGCATGGAGAAGGGTGAGGCGATAGAAGCCAGAATAGTTAACCGAGCCATAGAAAACGCACAGCGCAAAGTTGAAGGCCACAACTTCGACATTCGCAAAAACCTGCTCGAGTACGATGATGTCTCCAACGATCAGCGCCAGGTTATTTATCAACAGCGTCGCGACCTCATGGCCTCCAGTGACATCTCAGAAACTGTCGAAGGTCTACGTGATGAGGTAATCACAGAGCTTGTCCACCAATACATTCCACCCCAAAGTCTTGAAGAGCAGTGGGATACTGAAGGTTTACAACAAGCACTTGTCGGCGAGTTCGCCAGCACCCAACCAGTGGCTCAATGGCTCTCTGAAGACGACAAGCTCGACGAGGAGAAGTTGATAGACCGGGTTATTCAACAAGTTGAAGATGAGTACAAGCAGAAAGAAGTGGTATGGAGTAATGCTGGCATTGAGATGCGCACGGTTGAAAAACAGATCATGCTGCAAATTCTCGACCAGCGTTGGAAAGAGCACCTAGCAACCATGGATCATCTGCGCCAAGGCATTCACTTGCGTGCCTATGCGCAAAAGCAACCCAAACAAGAATTTAAGCGTGAGTCGTTCGAGTTGTTCCAGGATTTGCTATACAACATCAAGTTCGACGTCGTCAAAATGCTCAGTCGAATGCAAATAGAAAGCCCAGACGAGATTGAAGCTGAAGAACGACGCAAGCGCGCACGCGAACAAGAGCGCATGAATTTCCAACACGCTGGCAGTTCTGCACTTGATGCTGAGCCTGCAAGCGCTGCAGCCCCAGGTGAGAACAAGCCAGAGACATTTGTTCGTGAGCAACCCAAGGTTGGTCGTAACGAGCCGTGTCCTTGTGGGTCTGGCAAAAAGTACAAACAATGTCACGGCAAGGTCGGCTAGGTATCGCATGGCTGTAAATTTAGAAGCAGCATCTGACCTTCTGCCGGTCGCCGGTGTGCGCATTGGCTGTGCCGAAGCAGAAATAAAATATTCAGGCAGGCTTGATTTGGTGCTCTTCGAGTTTTGTGAAGGCACCGATAGCGGTGGTGTTTACACACAATCGCATTTTGCCGCAGCCCCGGTGATGTTGGCCAAGGCCCGTCAAACGCAAAGCCGGTCGTGGTTGGTGAATAGCGGCAACGCCAACGCCGCCACGGGTGAACAAGGCGAGCTGGATGCCGCGAATGTGTGTTCTCAGGCAGCACGATTGCTGCAGATTTCTGACCAACAAGTACAACCGTTTTCAACGGGAGTCATTGGCGAACGCTTGCCGGTAGAGCGAATGAATGCAGGTCTTCTGGACTGTTACCAAGGGCTTAATGAAGACGGTTGGCTGGATGCTGCACGGGGTATCATGACCACCGATACAGTCCCTAAGGGTGGCTCTAGAGTATTTGATCTTGGTGGCTGCCAAGTCACTTTGACAGGTATTGCCAAGGGCTCGGGCATGATTAAGCCCAATATGGCCACCATGTTGGCCTATCTCGCGTGTGATGCCAGTGTCGATCCGGGTGTGGCGCGCTTGTTGGTTGAAGATGCAGTGAATGCTAGTTTTAACCGCATCACGGTAGATGGTGACACTTCAACTAACGACTGCTTCATGCTTGCGTGCACCGGTCAGGTAGACAACGACCGTATTACGGGCCGCGAACACCCGCTTTATACGCCGTTGCTCGAAGAAGTTAGAGGGCTAGCCACAGAGTTGGCTCAAGCCTTGGTCCGAGATGGCGAGGGTGCTACCAAGTTTGTCACCGTCAGAGTTGTCGGTGGGAAAACGCCTGCAGACTGTTTAGCAGTAGCCTATACCATCGCTGAATCACCCTTAGTGAAAACCGCCTTATTTGCTGGTGATGCTAATTGGGGTCGCTTCTGCATGGCCATTGGACGCGCGCCAATTCAGTCGCTCGACCCGAATCGTGTCGCGCTCTGGCTTGATGAAGTCCAGGTCGCAGACTGCGGCATGATGTGCGACGACTACACAGACGCCCAAGGTGCAGCGGTACTAGCCAAAGATGAATTTGAAGTGCGTGTCGATCTGGGCATAGGGAGAGCTGAAGAAGTGATTTGGACAACGGATTTGTCGTACGACTACATCAAAATAAACGCAGAATACCGTACCTAACAGCGGTTCTCGTCCTAGAATATATCTTCACTGTTAATGTCCTGATCGTCGCCTTCGATCACATGCGACTCGTCTGCCCAGCTACCTAAGTCAATGAGCTTGCACCGTTCTGAACAGAACGGACGGAAGTCATTCTGCGGTGTCCACTTAACTGCCGTTTGGCAAGTGGGGCAAGCAACAATGCGAGGGGTGTTGTCGTTTTTTATATCTGGCATAGCTCTAAATAGGTAGCGTGAAACTGGTCCACCGAGGTATTCAGCTCGGCAAGGGTGCCTTGGTTTGAGATCACGTCGTCGGCAAGATTCAAACGCTGCTCTCGAGATGCTTGGGCCTTCATGATGTTCTCGACTTGGGCCTGGGTATTGTCATCTCTTGCCATGGTGCGTGCAACTTGTAGTTCTTCAGGCACATCGATTAAGAGGCTACGTTGGCACCATTTGTGTTGTTGAGTTTCGAAGAGCAATGGGTGCGCCAATACCACGTATGGTGATGCTGCGGCTTCTAAGCCTGCCCGCAGGTAGTTGTTGATATGTGGGTGAAGCAGTGCTTGTAGCCATTTCCGCTCCTGAGGGTCAGCGAACACGACGCTCCTTAACGCTGCGCGATCTAACTCACCTCCAGCCAGCAGAATCTGTCGACCAAAATGATTGGCAATTGCCTCCAGCGCAGGTTGCCCCCATTCGACGACCGCTCGACTTGCAAGGTCGGCGTCGATAATTTCGATTTTGTGTGTTGTAAATCGATCGGCAGCTGCGGATTTGCCGCTGCCAATACCACCGGTCAAGCCGATTACCACTGATGTCATGAAATTTTAAGCGAGTAGGAATATGCCTAAAACGGTATCACGGAACATGAGAGTGACCCAACCCGCAGCCGCTAAAAAAGGACCAAATGGAATGGTATCGTGACGACTAGAGTTCTGAAGTGCCATTTGCATCACCGCGTAAAGTAGACCCACGCACGCGGAGACTAAAATAATCGATGGCAGTGCTTGCCAGCCCATCCACGCACCGAGCGCCGCCAGCAGTTTGAAATCACCATAACCCATGCCATCTTTGCCAGTGATGAGTTTAAATGCCCAAAATGTTGCCCAAAGAAATAGGTAGCCTGCTAAAGCGCCGATAACAGCATCGCCGAGCGGTACAATGCTGTGGTGAAAATTGACTATCAGACCAAGCCACAATAGTGGGTAGGTGATTTGGTCAGGCAGCAGCTTTGTGTCGTAGTCGATGAACGTCAGGCTGATCAGAAACCAGGTAAAAGTAGTGGCAAAAAGTCCCAGCCAGGTGAAACCGAAAGTAGCGAGTACGCTGAGTGTGAGAACTGCTGTTAGTAGTTCTATTGCAGGGTATCTTGCTGAAATGTGATTGCCACATTGAGAACACTTAGCTCTCAAAACCGCCCAGGAAATCACGGGTATATTCTCAAACCATCTTATTTGGTGTCGGCATTGCGGGCACCGCGACCGGGGTACCGATAGATTGAAAGGCGGTTCGGTCTCGGTGTTTTCGATTTCAAGAATTTCTCGCGCTTGATTGCGCCAAGCGCGCTCCAACATGACCGGTAACCGATAGATCACCACGTTGAGGAAACTGCCGACACAAAGGGCAACCCAGACGGCGAATACAATACCTTGCCAGTCGTAGGCTAAAAGCAGACTCACGAGCTCAGATCAGCCGCTAACCACTGCGCCCAAGCTGAAGATAGGCAAGTACATGGCAATGATAAGACCACCCACTAAGACGCCCAACACTGACATGATGATGGGTTCCATAAGACTGGTTAGGTTATCGACAGCATTGTCTACCTGCTCTTCATAGTACTCTGCAGACTTGTCGAGCATATCGTCCAAGGCGCCTGCTTCTTCTCCAATGGCGACCATTTGATTGACCATATTGGGAAAAACGCCGGTGTTGCGCATGGAAAAGTTCAGTTGCTGGCCAGTGGAGACATCGTCACGAACTCGATACACCGCTTTCACGAAAACCGAATTACCTGTGGAGCCTGCAACAGAATTCAAAGCATCAACCAAGGGCACACCTGCTGCGAAAGTGGTAGAGAGAGTGCGGGCGTAGCGGGCAACACAAGATTTTTCGACAATATCACCGGCGACAGGCAGTTTTAATACGAGACGGTCTAGTGCCTCGCGGACGCGGAGTGATCGCTTGTGAATTTCGGACAAAGCGTAGCCGATTGCGATCATGCCGACAATGATCCATAGCCAATAGGCTTGGGCAAATTCAGAAAAATTGATGACCATCTGGGTGAAGGCTGGCAGTTCGGCGCCAAAGCCCTGGAAAACTTGCTCGAATTGCGGCACCACCTTTACCAGTAGAATGCCGGATACGACTGCGGCAACAACTAACACCGCAATGGGGTAGGTCATGGCTTTGCGAACTTTGGCTTTCAGAGACTCGGTTTTTTCTTTGTAACTTGCGATTCGATCTAGCATTGATTCAAGCGCACCCGACTGTTCGCCAGCGTCTACCAGGTTACAAAAAAGGTCGTCGAATTCGTCTGGGTGTTTGCGTATGGATGCTGCAAATGAATTACCCCCTGCCACATCGTGGCGAACGGCGCGAATTAAGTCGCCGAGTTTCTTTTTCTCAACACCTTCTGCAACAATATCGAATGCCTGCACCAATGGAACGCCAGCGCGCATCATGGTGGCCATTTGACGGGTAAACAGAGCAACGTCTGCAGGTTTAACTTTACCACCGCCACCTAGGCTCAAGCCCGCGCTTTTCTTTTTGACCTTGGTCGCTGCAATGCCTTGGCGTCGCAATTCTGCTTTAGCGATAGCCGGGGTTGAAGAACTGATTTCACCCTTGCTCTTACGGCCCTGTTTGTCCGTACCTTCCCATACAAATGTTGCGCTATCGGCCATGTTTGATGATATCCGTAATTGTTAACGCTGGATCAGTGCCCAGTAGTGACCCTATTTGCTTCTGCTAAGCTCGTTACGCCGTGCATAACCTTGACCAAGCCAGATCGGCGAAGGTTATCAAAGCCATGTATCTTGGCTTGATCAGCAAGCTGAATGCTATTTCCGTCTTCCATAATAATACGAGACAGCTCTGGAGTAATTTTAACTACTTCATATATTCCGACACGACCTTTGAATCCGGCAGTACATTTGTCACATCCTGTGCCACTGGCTTCGTAGACTGTAAAGCCTCTTTTCATATCTTCATCAGTAAAGCCTTCTTCAACCAACGATTCCTTGGGAACGTCGAGTTCTATCTTACATTCGGGGCAAAGACGACGCGCCAGTCGTTGGGCAATGATTAGATTCACTGAAGTCGCTAAGTTAAACGACGGCACGCCCATATTGCGCAGGCGCGTTAAGGTTTCCGGCGCTGAATTGGTGTGCAGTGTAGACAGCACCATGTGTCCAGTCTGAGCTGCTTTAATCGAAATTTCGGCGGTTTCAAGGTCGCGGATCTCGCCGACCATGACGATGTCTGGGTCTTGACGTAAGAACGAACGCAGCGCAGTTGCAAAATCCAATCCTACCCGGTGATTAACATTGACCTGATTGATACCCTCGAGGTTGATTTCTACAGGATCCTCGGCGGTTGCTATGTTGGTTTCGGCGGTGTTGAGAATGTTTATACCGGTGTAAAGCGTTACTGTTTTACCACTACCTGTGGGTCCAGTAACCAAGATCATGCCTTGTGGGCGATGCAGTGAATCCAGAAACAGTTCCTGTTGCTTGTCTTCAAAACCTAACGCTTCAATACCCATCTTGGCGCTAGAGGGGTCAAGAATTCGAAGTACGACCTTTTCACCCCACAAAGTCGGCAGTGTATTGACACGAAAGTCGATGGCTTTGGTTTTTGAAAGCTTCATCTTAATGCGTCCATCTTGAGGCACGCGGCGTTCAGAAATGTCCATTTCGGACATGACTTTAAGTCGCGCGGCCAGGCGTGGACCGAGATTAGTTGGGGGCGTACTCACAATGCTAAGAACGCCGTCGGTACGGAATCGTACGCGGTAAGTCTTTTCATAGGGTTCGAAGTGAATGTCTGACGAACCGGCTTTAATCGCGTCCAACAGCATCTTGTTTACGAAGCGTACGACAGGTGTGTCGTCAACGGCGGCACCAGCCTCATCTTCTTCGGCTTTATCCGCATCGTCGTACGAATCCATGTCTAGATCTACAAGATCGTCACTGTCCAAGTCACCTAAGCCGTCGTCTTCCTGGGCGTTTAAGAACTGATCGATAGTGTGCGCGAGTTTGTCTTCTTCTACCAATACCGGCTCGGTGTTAACGCCGGTGTGGAACTTGATTTCGTCCAACGCTTGCAAGTTGGTGGGGTCTGAAACCGCGACAAACAAACGAACCCCGCGTCGTACTAGAGGCAGAGCGTTGTGCTGGCGAATGAGTTGTTCTTTGACCAGATCTTTAGGCACTGAATCCAAATCGAATGCCGAGAGATCCATTAGCGGCACACCAAACTCTTCTGCCGCACTGGTAGCGATGACCTTCGCTTCCGCAAGTCCGTTTTGGACAAGATAGGTCACTAAGGGGATTGCGGATTTGCGGGCATCATTCGTTGCCTGCAGCGCAATGTCAGCTTCTACAACGCCGTCGTCTACCAGGCGACGAGCGAGACCACTTAAAGGTATAGGTTCGGTTGCCATACAGCGTGAGAATCCTTTTCAACCGATGAATATTATCAAGTTCAATTGCGTAAGAACGCGTCTGTAACCATACCGACGCCGCGACCGAGAAGTGTATGCTCGTGTCTCTAACGTGTCGATAAGCCCATCACATTTTTACAAGTCAGCGAGTTGATGAGGGCAGGCGTGGACCTTCTCCTAGGTCAAGGTACTAAAAATGGACTACATTTAGTATTCAACGCACGAGTTGAGCCTAGAGGTGACCTTCAAGGTCAATTTATGACCAGGCTAAGCCGCGGGAAAAACCTTACACCGTGTTGGGTTGATGACGCCTATTTTGCCTCCGGCCTCAGATATAACATCGTAACCCACTGATTTGTAAGCGTTAAATGGTGGGGTAGGAAGGGCGACACGCCTTTGTAGTGTAAACTGGCATAACACTTGCTTTATAAACCACAACGATGCGGTAAGAGCTCGGCTCATACGGCTAAAGTTTTAATTGAAATAGAGTAACGGAGTATCATTACTAATGAAAAATGCAATGCAAAAGGGTTTTACCCTTATCGAATTGATGATTGTAGTCGCTATTATCGGCATCTTGGCCGCCGTAGCTTTGCCTGCATATCAGTCTTATATCGCCACAGCAAACTCCTCTAAGGTAAATACCCACTATGAGGCAGCCGCGGACTTGGTCAATGCAGAAATGCAACGCACACGTACGTTGATGACAATGCAGGTTGAAACCAAACAACAGGCAAGCGATCGATTGGATGGTTGGGATGCTACGGGTTGGTTGAATATTTTTGAACAAGAAATTGGTACTGGTAAAGTAGCTTCAGGTTCCCCCGAGGGAGACCCAGCCTATGGTCCCTTACCCGTAGATCTTGCTGGAACAGTTGGTATCGAGATAACAAATAGCATTATGGCGCCTCCATTCTCTATACAGATTTCGCGTCCTGCCTACGGTGACTTTTCAGGGTCAAGTAACCTGAATACTGTCATTAACTGGTAGATCAGAAATCGCATCCTTAAAGGGCAGCTCCGCTGCCCTTTTCGGTATGTAAGATAGAATTATTTTCGAGGTGTGTGTATGAGTGTGAAATCGAGAAGTGCAGGATTTACGCTTGTTGAACTGATGATAACCTTAGTCATTATGGGCGTTCTGTTTTCGTTCGCGCTACCTGCTTATAGAGGTTATATCGCAACGTCGGAAGAAGGTGTCCTACGTAGTAACATGATGTCGATCGAGGTGTTCCAAGAAGACCTCATGATGCGCACAGGTGCGTACGCGCATACTCAAGCTGACCTTGCTGCGATTACGTTAGCAACTGGTTGGGACCCTCGAACTGTAGATGGGATTACTTATTCAATCGCCATCAGTGACGGCACGTTTTATCAACTCACTGCTGTCCACCCTAATGACTTAACTGTGTGCATTGACTTCCCTGACAAGGATCCGTGCTGAATTTACCAAGACCTCCATCCGTGCATTGCTTGTTTTTCGGTGCGTAGGCAGTATCCTAGCCGCCGCCCTAGAGGCATCCCGCCGGGATAGCTCAGTTGGTAGAGCGACTGATTCGTAATCAGTAGGTCCGCGGTTCGATTCCGCGTTCCGGCACCAATTATTCGAAGGTCCAATTTATTTCGGCGCGGAAGGTGATCACCATTGGTAGCTCAAACAGAACGTTGTACGGTGGAGTCCTCCTCTGTCTTGGATTCGTCGTAGGGACGAGTTACTACGATCCTGGCGTCAACCTGTCTTTTCTGTTCTATAGCGTATTGCTCCTTACTGGCGCGGCACTCATTGCCAATTCCCCTTGTGATTTGCAGCAACGCAGCCCTTGGGTAGAAATCACCTGCTACTTCGCGCTTGTGGCACTTCTACTGCACCAACTTTTTCTAACCGTTAGCCCAGATTCCAGCTTTTCAGTGTCTGTTGGGTTGGCGATGATCCCGTTCGTGGTGCTCTTGATGCAGCGACTGAATGGGAATCAGGTTTTTCAGGCCCTGTTCTGGGTAATGTTTTTATTTGCAAGCATTTCATGTATTCGGTTTGTTGGCTGGGGGCATAGGGCATACGATCCCTTATTAGACCCTAACAACTACGTTACGCTTTTGTACTTGGCGCTGATTCCGTGGATGCATCAGCGACTGACGCGGAGAGCCGCAATGTTCAACCGCACAATGTTAGTTGAAACAGCAATCGCGACAGTATTTAGTTTGGCCTTGCTAGCCACTCATTCTCGCTACGCCTGGCTTGTCTTGGTGGCGGTTACAGTTTATTGGGCCGTTCTATGGAAAGCCCACCGCCTTATCAACGGCCATATGCTCGCGGCCTGCGCTGGGGGTTTTCTTATCGGCGTAGGAATTTACGCCTTGATTGGGCAGGCTGAGATTAGCAGCAATATGGCCGCAACAGTTCTCGAAACAAACACTACATCTTCGCGGCAGACACTGATCTCGACAAGTTTCAAGATGATTGTCGAAGAAGGCGGTTGGATCGGTAAGGGCGCGTATACGTTTTCTTTGTATTACCCCCTATTTCGAGACTTATCTGACCAGGTGACCAGCGGCTTATATGTTCACAACGACTATCTACAGCTTTTTTTTGAAGGGGGTTTGCTTTTTTTGGTACCCCTTCTAGCGCTCGGTGGTGCCACTGGCTCGCGTTTACTGCGCGGCTTGCTTGGAAAACCACAAGACCTTGAACAGCTTGGCTACTTACTTGCCCTGGGGTTAGCGTTACTTCACGCCAACCTGAATTTTATTTTCTATATTTTGCCCATTGCCATTTTCTTGGGAGTGGTCATAGCTCAGGCTTTCCGAGCGAACCGGGTATCTGATGCCAGCGCGCTTGGGCTGAAGAGTTCTCTTCTGCAGAACAGTATTCCTCTCCAGAAGGGAGCCTGGCAGATCAGTGTAGTTACGGTGTTGGTGGCATTGATCTACTTGTGTGTGGATGCATACAGCTATAGCGTTTTTGCTGGGCAGCCAGGAATGCCCGGCACAGCGGCGATACGCGGTGACGCGGCCAAATCTGAGCAATTTGCAGATTTGAACATCCGATTTAACGCTGATCGGGGAATACCTGTTTTAGCTAGGGCGCAGTTAGCAGAGAGAACGCTAGGCGATGAGTCTGCTCCGAACAAGCAAGCTCACGTGAGTGCACTTTACAAGCAGGCAATTAACGTAGACCCTTATAACCCGTTAGCGTATGCGAGCAAGTTCAAATTCATTCAGCGTACTGGCTTTGCCGAAGGCAGAAGCTCAGACGAATTGATCGAACAGACACTGGTGCTTGCGCCACAAAATGCCGCCTATGCTACGATGGCGATGAAATATTATGCACCGCGTGATCTTCCTAAGGCGGTGGAGGTTGCGCTTAGGGTCGCGCCATGGTGTGAGTATCTTGCCAAACGTGACCGCCCTTCAATGGGTGAGCTAGGGAAAACGATGTCAGCGGTGAACGATCGTGCCTCCTCTCCAGAACTTGCTCGGTTACTCCAAGAATGCCGTAGTTTTTACGCCAACGCCAAAGCTGACAAACGTATGGCAACGGTGGTTCAAAATTGGCTACTCAGTGGCAATTGATCAACGCGGTTGGACCTCGAGGAAGCCAAGATTTTCTCCCGTTTCTTTGCGATACCCCATATATCGATAGACGTATCGCGTGGAGAAGGTATAGAAACTGTAGTCTTCAACGCTGCCGCCGTGGGTCGCCAACCACTGGTCGAGCCCGGCTTGCCCCTGATCTCGGCCAATGATAGTAGAAATATCTCGAGGGTCGTTGATAAAAGCAGGTGATTTGCTAGTGAAGGGTATGTAAAGGTCGCTCATGGTCGCCAAAGAACGCCCTGCTTTGAATGCTGCTTGTCTAAATTCAGCTTCTTCTTCGACATTTGCCGCTATGTTGACCGCGAGCCACGGAGGCCCCTCGTCTAGGTAGTGAGAAAAGTCAGGCGCGCCCTCTGGAAAGTCGTCGGCAGTAAGGACCTCGAAGCGGCTGTCCACATAAACCACCGCGAGTGGTCGCTCTGACCAAACAACGTAAGTGCCTGCCGTGAGGCAGACCGTTTGCAGCAACGCGATGCAGGCTAAATCGAATTTCAGTCCTGGTTTTCCGTGCTTGTAAGCGACCAGAGTGAGGGTTGGTCCCAATACTAAGTCGACGCCTATGATGATGCGCATGCCACGCCATCCGCCATCCGCATCAAAAAGTATCCCGGGATACCACTCGAACACAATCAGATAGGCGAGGGCCAAAAAAATTAGAAAGCTGATCGCCAAGTGAATAGCAAATGCAGAATATCGACTCATAGCGCTTTAAATCCGTGTATTAACCCAATTGTCAATCGATGAAGCGCATCGACAAATCCAGGGGATTGACAGTTTTTGTCAAATCTCCAACTGAAATATAATCAACGCCGGTGGCTGCGATTTCAGTGATGGACTTCTCGTTAATGCCACCCGAAGCCTCAAGTTTAAGGTGACCTCGAGCTTTCTCCACAGCTATGTAGGCGTCAGCCAGACTGAAGTTGTCGATCATGGCAATGTCGGCACCGGCGGCGATCGCTTCATCTAATTCGGTTAGGTTTTCTACCTCTACTTCTAAGGTGAGGTCTGGGTTTTGAACGCGCGCAGCTTGCACCGCGCAGGCGATGGATCCGGCTGCGGCAATGTGATTTTCCTTTAGCAGGAACGCGTCAAACAAGCCTAAGCGGTGATTTTTTCCGCCTCCACAGTGCACTGCGTATTTTTGTGCTACGCGTAAGCCGGGAATTGTTTTGCGGGTATCCAAAAGCACTGCAGGAAACTCTGCGATCATGGCAACGTAGTGGGCAGTCCTAGTCGCGGTACCGGAAAGCAGTTGCACGAAATTGAGCATGGTTCTTTCGGCGGTGAGTAAGCTGGGTGCGGGGCCGTTTAGAGTGAACAAAGTTTGATTCGGTTTTACCTCCTCGCCATCGCTCACCAGCCAGGATAAATCGATGCCGGCATCGACCTGGAGCACGGTTTCGTTAACCCAAGCTTGGCCGCAAAAAATGCCGTGTTCACGCGTAATAACGGTAGCCTTGGCGGTGGTTTTTGGGTCGATTAAACGTGCTGAAACGTCCCCGGTGCCACAATCTTCTGCCAGGGCGCGGCGAACGTTTTCTTTCGCAGCTTGGCTTATTTCACTTTGATCTAACATGGGTTTACTTGTTTCTGAATTGGATATAGTTCTTTCTGAATTGGATATAGTTCTTTCTGAATTGGATATAGTTCAACTAACCTTCATAATTGTAACGCAGCGCTGGTCCGGATGGTCGTAAAATAGCGCTTGAATTGAAGGGGTCGAGATGAAGATTGGTAAAAATCACAAACTCGAAGGTGCTGTGTGGCATTCGACCGTCTATTGTTCTGAACGGCCGCTTGGTGGCGTGCCAGAATTAATTGTCCTGCATTGCATATCGCTACCGGAAGGTCGCTATGGCGCCGAGCTGCCCATTCAGCTTTTTACCGGTGATCTGGATATTAGCGCCGATCCGAGTTTCGCCGATCTTGAAGGCGTTCAGGTTTCGCCACACCTACTCATCGATCGCCTGGGTGGTGTTCATCAGTTTGTTGGCTTCGATCAGCAGGCTTGGCACGCCGGTGCATCCTCCTGGATGGGTCGTCCGGGCTGTAATGGCTATTCTATTGGTATAGAACTAGAGGGTTGTGTATCTGAAGGCTATGAAGACGTACAATATTCCGCACTTCAGCAGGTGTTGATCAGTTTGCTTTTACACTATGAACGCTTAAGTGTTGGCAACATTGTTGGTCACGCAGAAATAGCACCCATGCGGAAAGTAGACCCGGGTCCTTACTTTAATTGGTCAAGGGTGCTGCATACTTTGCACTCATCTTTGCACTCATCTTCCCCTTGAACTATGAGCAATAAGTAGGGGTCCAGCTATAATCAGAAAGGCTAATTCTAAAGCTTTTCAACAGAGGTAAACATGTCCGAGCTCAGACGCACAGATGACACCAATAGTGAAGAAACTAGAGAGTGGTTGGCGTCCTTGGAATATGTACTTGAGAACGAAGGACTGGAACGCGCTAATTTCCTGTTAGAACGCCTAGCCGCCCGTATGACCAAAACCGGATCGCGGTTACCGTTTTCTATTACCACGGCTTATCGAAATACAATTCCGTCCTCCAAAGAAGCCATGATGCCTGGCGAGCTTTTCATGGAACGGCGAATCAGGTCCCTTATCCGTTGGAATGCGCTCGCCATGGTGGTGCGCGCTAACAGCCGCCCAGGAGAACTAGGTGGTCATATTTCTAGTTTCGCGTCCTCGGCCACGCTTTACGATGTCGGCTTCAACTACTTTTTTCGTGGCCAGGATGGTGCTAATGCGGGTGATCTAATTTACTTCCAGGGGCATGCAGCGCCTGGCGTATATGCACGCTCCTTCCTAGAGGGCAGGCTCAGTGAAAAGCAGCTCGACAATTTTCGCCGAGAGGTCGACGGCGAAGGCCTTTCGTCCTACCCGCATCCTTGGTTGATGCCTGACTATTGGCAATTCCCCACGGTTTCCATGGGTCTGGGGCCCTTACAAGCCATCTATCAAGCTCATGTTATGAAGTACCTAGATGCCCGCGGTTTAGTGGAGATGGGTGATCGTAAAGTTTGGGCATTTTTAGGCGACGGGGAATGTGATGAGCCAGAGTCGCTGGGCGCTTTGTCGTTGGCGGGTCGAGAAAAACTAGACAACCTAATCTTCGTGGTGAACTGCAACCTACAGCGACTGGATGGACCGGTGCGAGGTAATGGCAAAATCATTCAGGAACTAGAAGGCAACTTCCGTGGCGCTGGCTGGAACGTCATTAAAGTCGTCTGGGGTCGGCACTGGGATCCGCTGTTTGCGCGAGATGAAGCTGGCTTGATGCAGCAACGCATGGATGAGACCGTTGACGGCGAGTATCAGAATTTCAAAGCCAAAGGGGGAGCCTATGTGCGGGAGAACTTCTTTGGTCAAGACGAGGCGCTACAGAAACTTGTTGAACACTTAAGTGATGAGGACATTTACCGTTTGAACAGAGGTGGCCACGACCCTTTTAAAGTCTATGCCGCTTATCATTCTGCTGTGCATCACAAGGGTCAGCCTACAGTTATTTTGGCGAAGACCATCAAAGGTTACGGTATGGGCGACGCCGGTGAGTCTGAGAATGACACTCATCAGGTGAAGAAACTCTCCCTGGACGAACTCAAGCATTTCCGCGACCGGTTTGATATTCCGCTAACTGACAAAGAACTGGAAACCGTTCCCTATTTCCGTCCCGCGGAAGATGCGCCGGAAATGATCTACCTGAAAAATCAACGCGAGGCCTTGGGTGGTTCGATTCCCAAACGTGTAGTGGACAAAACAGACCTTAACATTCCTAAATTGTCTGCCTTCAAAGCCCAATTAGCTGGAAGTGGTGAGCGTACTATTTCCACCACTATGGCCTTTGTACGAATTTTGGCGACGCTGGTTCGAGACAAGAACATTGGCGAGCGTATTGTTCCTATTGTGCCTGACGAAGCGCGTACATTCGGTATGGAAGGTATGTTTAAGCAGCTTGGCATCTATTCTTCGGTCGGTCAGTTGTATGTGCCAGAAGATTCAGATGAAATTTCCTCATACAAAGAAACCCATGATGGGCAGGTTATGGAAGCCGGTATCAATGAAGCTGGTGCAATGGCTGCTTGGGTCTCGGCGGCCACCTCAGCCAGTACCCATGACTACACTTTGATACCCTTTTATATCTATTACTCGATGTTTGGTTTCCAACGGGTGGGCGATCTGGCCTGGGCCGCGGGTGACCTACAAGCTCGCGGTTTCTTGTTAGGCGGTACCGCGGGCCGCACCACCCTTAACGGAGAAGGTTTGCAGCATCAAGATGGTCACAGCCATTTGCTTGCCTCAACCATTCCCAATTGCATCAGCTATGACCCTTGTTACGCGTACGAACTGGCGGTCATTGTGCACCATGGGTTGCAACGCATGTTTGTAAAAAGGGACCCGGTTTTCTTCTATCTAACCGTCATGAACGAAAGCTACGTACAACCACCAATGCCCGAGGGCCCAAAAAGCATTGAAGAAGACATTATTCGTGGCATGTACCACGTTCGCACACTTGGCAAAGGCAAGAAGAAACGCGTGCGCTTGCTCGGTGCTGGGACCATATTGCGCGAAGTCGAAGCCGCAGGCGAAATGCTCCATGAACGCTATGACTGCACCGTTGAGATATGGAGTGTTACTAGTTTTGTAGAGCTTACGCGAGACATGGAAGATTGTGCTCGTTGGAATCTGTTGAATCCAACCGAAGAGCCAAGGGTTAGTTTTGTGGAAACCTGTTTGCCCGGTGACGCCCCGGTTATTGCCGCGAGCGATTACATGAAAGGGTTGGCTGAACAGCTTCGTGCATCTATTGCGGCGCCTTATCACGTGCTAGGCACAGATGGATTTGGACGGTCTGATACCCGTGAACAATTGCGTCATTTCTTCGAAGTTGATCGAAAATTTGTAACCCTGGCCGCTCTTAATAAACTGGCTCAGGCACAGATTATTTCCCAAGCTGAAGTTGCTAAGGCGCGGGATGATTTAGGAATAGAGGCGGATAAACCCAATCCGCGTCAAAGCTAAGGGCCGTTATGGATATTGTTGTTCCAAATTTGGGTGACATAGATGAAGTTGAAGTCATCGAGATCTGTGTCGAACCAGGCGCCGAGGTCGAAGCGGATGACACACTTGTTGTCATCGAATCTGACAAAGCTTCCATGGATGTTCCTGTAGGCTTCGCGGGTACCATCACCGCATTGAAAGTCGCGCTCGGCGACAAAGTCAACCAAGGCTCGCTGCTTGCTGTTCTTGAGGAAGAGCCCTCAGCGGGTAAAGAGCCCTCAGCGGGTAAAGAGCCCTCAGCGGGTAAAGAGCCCTCAGCGGGTAAAGAGCCCTCAGCGGGTAAAGAGCCCTCAGCGGGTAAAGA
>JBNMMV010000006.1:0-36990 GCA_051270205.1 Limisphaerales bacterium | reverse complement strand
TTACACTGACGGTTGCTGTCTTCCGGTCAAAAAGATCTGTGCGCTAGCGAGAGAAAAGGGCATTTTAACTCTGGTAGATGGCGCGCATCCTCCAGGAATGTTGGATTTAGACATCGGTGATCTCGGTTGTGATATGTACGCAGGCGCAGGTCACAAGTGGTTATTGGCGGGGATGCTCACTGGTTTTTTGTACGTGCGTCGCGACGTCTTAGATCGAGTTTGGCCATTGGTTTATTCGGGTCCCGTTAGCGGCCAAAGCATGTATCACGAACCCGTCGAAGATACGGCATATAACAGGCAAGCTAAAACTGCAGCCCGTTATGAAATGCGAGGTTCCAAAAACTTTGCCGGGGCCGCCTCTTTGCGAGCAGCGTTGGATTTTCATGAAGCGATTACACCAGCCGCAATAGAACAGCGCATTCATTTTTTAGCGACGAAGGCACGTACGGCGTTGAGGGAAGTACCTGGCGTTCAAGTTTATGTTAGCGACGACCCGGCACTAAGCGCCGGGTTAGTGTCTTTCGTTGTGAACGGTGTGCCGCCTAAAATGCTTAACACCCTCCTTTGGGACCGGCACGGTATTTACATTCGCGATGTCACTCATGCAGAAATTAACTGGGCGGTTAATCGTGCGTCGCTGCACATCATGGTTGATGCGCAGCAAGTGTCGAACTTCGTTGAGGCAGTTGCAGAAATCGCGCGTGAGCACCGTGCCTAGATTGAGGGGCCTAGATTACTGAGCCTAACTCTCTCGGTAAAAACTCTATTCGCTGGGTAACTCGGCCCAACACTCCACTTCGACTCTACCGCCAAAAGCAAGTCCATTAGCGCCAAATGCACTGCGCGCTGGTTTTGGTCCAGGAAAGTAGGTCACATAGACTTCATTGAAGGCAGGCCATTCGGCAATGTCAGCAATCATTACGGTACACTTCACAACGTCTTCTAGACTCGCCCCGTAGCGTTCTAGGCTTGTTTTAATATTCTCTAGTGTCTGTCGTGCTTCAGCCTTAATGCCGCCCGGAACTAATTTTGTGGTACCTGGAATGGTGCCTAGCTTGCCCGATAATATGAGCATGTTACCGACCTTAACAGCATCAGAAAATGGCAGGTCTAAATTGTCTGCGCCGGGTGGGTTAAGATATTGGGCGCCGTAAGCCTGCATGGTAAGTGCCACGAGTCCCGCAAAAATGTAGGTTCTAAATGCTGCGTTCTTCATCCTCACTCCTAGAATTGTTGTCCCTGATGGTGTTTACCGCTGTATTTTGACTCAGCTTAGCGCCGTTTTACTTGTTTTTGTAGCGCCATCTTGCTCATACGAGTGTAATGTCAGCTTGTCAGCACCATAAACAGGCATAGAGGAAGGGGTATGAGTTTAGACGCACTTGTTAAAGATGAAGGCAAAGCTCCGCTATTGTGTTTGCCGCATCAATGCGAATTCTTATCTGACCAATGGTTGCATCGCGCCCGCGAGTTTCTCGAGCGGGCTGTCGCAAAACCGACTCGGCAACTGCCCGCATTTTCTCTGACCGAACGCTTCGTCGACGCGCCGCCGCACCTAGGTTGCAAAGACAACCTGGCGCAATGGTCAGTAAAATTTGATGGTAAAACTCTGCTGGTTGATCGGCTGCCGCTGGCACACCCGGATGTTCATGTCGAAGGGGCCTATCAGGCAGGCTTGTTCATGGCGCAGGTGGTGGGTGCGCAGGTGCGCGGCGCCATGGCAGAAGCATTTGCTGAGATGAAACACCTGTTCGGTGCCGATGTGCTGCACAGCACGGGTCGATTCAATGATCCGCTCGTCGCCGAGGTGGTAGCGCAACTGCATGATCACATGGCAAGAATGACTGTGGAAAACCCGGATCTTTATCACCGCGCTGCCGCACTGGGTGTAGACAAACACATTCGCGACGTTGAGGCGCAGGGCTATACCGTCATAGAAAATGCCATCAGTCCAGAGTTCGCAGACAAAGTCCGCCAGGCTACGCAGCGCGCCGTCATGTCTCACGATGGTGTCCAACTGCAGTGGATGCTCTATCACGGTCTCGAATTCGAACGTCTGGTGCAGAATGCTCCGCTGATGACATTAATGGATGCCAGTTTGGGTCGAGGTGCAGGCATCGCGTCCATCAGCGCAATTGTAAAGGGACCGGGGCTGGGTACGATTCCGCTCCACAACGACTATTCCATGGTACCCGAACCCTATCCCGAGTTTGCGATGACCGGCGTTGGGGTATGGGCACTGGAGGATTGGACGGTCGCGTCAGGCCCCACCTGGATTGTGCCGGGCTCCCATCTTGAACGGCGTGCACCCAGAAAGGGTGAGGGTTTAGACCGTGGTATTGCTATCGAAATGCCGAAAGGGTCGGTGGTCTATTTCACCCATGGTGTGTGGCATTGGCAGGGTGACAGGACCGAACCTGGGGAAAGGGTCACCATCCACTCACATTTCAATCGCGGCATTCTGCGTGGTCTGGAACCGAAGCGCGTCGATGTGCAAATGATGCATCGTAACGCGCCACGACTCGGTGAAATGTTGGGTGAGGATGACTGGTTCGACAAGTTGGACGCACACGGCCGTGACTACCTGCGCGCTGGGCATATGTCCAGACTGCAGGCCTTTAACGACCAGCGCAAGCAAGCTCTGCTTGCGACGTGCAATGACGGGTCGCAAAACTAAACAAAACTTAAAAGTAATTGCAGGAGGGGCAATGATTGATCTTGATTTAGCGGGTAAACGAGCAGTGGTAACGGGTGCCAGTCTAGGTATTGGCGCAGCGGTAGTGAAAGAATTGGCCGATATGGGGGCCACGGTAGTTTTTTGTGCGCGCAACCAGGACAGCGTTGATGCGCTGGCTGACTACTCGGATAAGGTCACGGGGTTAGTGGCTGACCTGGGTGAGCAGGCGTCTACGGAACAATTTCTTGACGAAGTAGAAGCGCTGGGTGGGGCAGATATCTTAGTCAACAATGTGGGTGCTTCGCCATCGCGTAATTTTCTCTACATGAGCGACGAAGACTGGCATGCACTGCACGAACTGAATATGTTATCGGCTGTACGTTGCACCCGCCGACTATTGCCAAAAATGCGTACCCAACAATGGGGGCGGGTAGTGATGGTCGCCAGCGGTGCGGCGAAGTACCCCAGTGCTGCGCTGATCGATTACGGAACCACCAAGGCCGCGATGATTTCCTTATCAAAGTCGTTGGCACGCAAATATGGTGCAGATGGGGTGTTGGTCAATTCAATTTTGCCAGGACTCATTCACACCGCCATGTGGGAGCGAGCGGCGACGGAGATTGCTCAGGCATCTGGCAGCACCATGGAAGAAGTGCTGCAGAAAAATGGCAAGACCGTGCCCGTGGGGCGTTATGGCCGGTCAGAGGAGGTCGCGCAGGTGATCGCCTTTCTATGCAGTAATGCGGGGTCCTACGTGAATGGGACTGCCATTGAAGTCGATGGCGGCTCGGCGGGTCACATATGAGAATTGTACTCGCGGTCACCGCGCTCACTCTGGGTCTGTTGGTAAGTGGATGTGCCCCTGGCAGCCCAGTCGACTATTCCGGTCCTACCGATGACTGGCCGCAAGCGGGTGGCGCTCGAGGCGGCGGCCATTACTCAGACGTCACGCAAATTACCAAGGCCAATGTGGCCGATCTCGAAATTGCGTGGACCCATCGCTCAGGCGACTATCATGAAGGCGGCAACACCATAGATGGCGTTGTTGAGGGCGAGCCCTTTCAGACCTCGCTGCAGGTCACGCCGGTTTTGTTTAACGACATGCTCTACTACTGCACCCCTTACAATCGCGTGTTCGCGATCGACCCTAATACCGGCGCTGAACGCTGGTCCTATGACCCGGAAGTCGCAGAAGAAAATCGCGGTGGGCCCTGTCGAGGGGTGGCCACCTGGACGAGCAGCCAGGTTGCAGCCGGCGCTGCTTGCCATACGCGTATCCTCACCGGTACAGTGGATGGTCGCTTGATCGCACTTGATGCGAAGTCCGGCCAACCCTGTGAAGACTTTGGTAACGACGGCACCGTAAACGCCCTTGAAGGGTTAGGCGAACATCCCCTCGGCGAGTATAAGTTGACAACTCCGGGTGGCATCATCGGTGACTTGATCGTGATCGGTGGCGCAATCTCTGACAATCTCAAGACGACGGTACCGGGTGGTGTGGTACGCGCCTACGACTTGAACACTGGTGAACTCGCATGGTTTTGGGACCCCATTCCACCCGGACAGGCGCCGGTGTTGGAAGGAGACGAACAAAAATACCAACGCGGCACGAGTAACGTCTGGTCGTATATTTCCACAGACGAAGAACTTGGCCTGGTGTATGTGCCTACGGGTAACTCATCTCCCGATTACTACGGTGGCCATCGTGATGGCCTCGACTACTATTCGAGCTCCATCGTCGCGCTCGACGCACAAAGCGGCGAGGTGCGGTGGCACTTTCAGACAGTCCACCACGATATTTGGGATTATGACTTACCGGCGCAGCCCACTCTGTTCGATGTCACCATTGACGGCGTGGTCGTAAAAGCGCTGGCGCAAACGACTAAAATGGGTCACGTGTTCGTGTTAGATCGCACCAACGGCGAGCCGGTCTATGGCGTTGAAGAAAGAGCCGTTCCTCAGGGCGCGGTTGCGGGAGATTTCACGTCGCCCACTCAACCGTTTCCCATCCGACCACGCAACCTCGTCAACACCGACTTTGCGGCAGACGATGTTTGGGGCTTTACGCCTTGGGATCGTGGCGCGTGTCGCGACATGATGCAGAGCATCCGCTCAGAGGGCCTCTTCACGCCGCCCAGTGAGCAAGGCTCCATTCACTTTCCGAGCGCCGTTGGTGGGCAGAACTGGGGTGGCCCTGCGGTCGATCCCGAACGTGAACTGCTGATTGTGAACTCCCTGCACATGGCCAGCATCATTCAGCTGGTACCCCGTGCGCAGTGCGAGGTGGCCAAGACAAAACGTCTTGAAGATCCATTGGGGTCGAAGTATTCGATGGTTGAAGAGAGTGCCGGCACGCCCTATTGCGATGTACGTTGGATGGGTTTCTTCTCACCACTGGAGGTGCCATGCACCCCACCACCATGGGGCACTATAGCGGCCATCGACTTGCAGGCAGGCGAGGTGGTCTGGCAAGTGCCGCTCGGTACGACGCGGGACCTTGCGCCGTTTCCATTATGGTTCATCGATGGCGTGCCTAACATGGGCGGGCCTATCACCACGGCCTCCGGGCTTACCTTTATCGCGGCCACCTCAGACCATTTCCTGCGTGCGTTTGACAGTGAAACGGGTGATGAACTGTGGAAAGGGCGCCTGCCCACCGGTGGCCAGGCGACACCGATGACCTATCGCACAGGATCGGACGATAAGCAGTATGTTGTCATTGCAGCCGGTGGCCACTGGGCATTGGGGACACCGCCGAGTGATCACATCATCGCATTCGCGCTCCCAGAGTAGGATCAAATTAGGGTGTTAACTGTGGGTCTCAAGAAGGAGTACTATTCGGATTCCTAATGTCTGCTCTAAGAGGGCGAATCGCATGAAAAGTATCAATTTGCTGGCTGTTTTGTTTTTGGTTGTCACGGCTTACGCCCCACACGCCTTTGCGGGCGACGCGGTGGCTACAATGGCCAAGATAGTCGGTTCCCTGCAACACTTCCCCAGCGCTGCTGACAAAGAAGCGCTAGCGGCGATTGTCGCGGGAGACGAGAGCGCGTCAGTGAAGACTGTAGCAAATGCCATTGCTGGTATCAGTCACAAGGTTGGCGACACCGACAAGACCGGTCTCGAAGCGATTGCCGCGAACGAGGCAGAACCAGCAGCCCTCAGGCAACTCGCCACGATTGTTGCGGGTGTTAACCACATGCCGAGTGCAGAGGCTAAGACGGCGTTGGCAGCACTGACTGGCCAATAGCGGCTTCCTGCCAATTAATCGCAGGTGTTGTCACTGTAGGGTTGGGATTGTGGCCGGAAAACGGCTCCCCAGATCATAGATCCTTTTCTCGACTAGGAGGGGGGCCGAATTCCGAATTTGATACTAGCCTTTTGAGTTGGCAGCAGTTGTTCGATTTTGTAAACAGATCGTGAAGGCTGCGAGCTTGGTGCAGAGTTCAACGATTACTGCACAATCGATTTTACGCGGTTGCTAGCAGAAGAAATTGGCGGTTTCGTGCCACCGCCAAATTATTCATAAAGCTAAGCTTGGCCTTAGCCGAGTTTTAATTCGTCTGCGGTGCGTTGAATGAAATCGACGGTGGCTGCTGGGCCTTCCCCGGTCAATCCGCCGCCAGGCAACAGAATCAGCCGGTGCACACCTAAGTCGGCAAATTTCTGTACGCGCTCTGGGGTGATTTTGCCTTGAGGGGTGACAGAGATTTCCAGTTGGTCGAAACGCGCCGTACCTGCAGCTGAATCTGCTGCACGTAAACTGGCAATAGATTGTGCGGTCGCCTCTTCGGTTTGGTTAAAACCGTACCAGCCGTCGCCCTGGGTGATGGCGCGTTCATAGCCAGCCTTGGACATGCCGCCAATGATAAAGGGCGGATGAGGTGTTTGCACCGGCCGTGGTTTGGCTTGCACCCCTTCAATGGTAGTGAACTTACCTTTAAAGCTCGGCTTGTCTTCGCACCAAAGCGCGCGTATGGCTTCGATGTGTTCGCTAACCCGTGGACCCCGTTCTTCATACGGGATGCTAAGCACGTCAAATTCTTCTTTTACGTAACCCACACCAATACCAAACAACAGACGCCCGCCAGACAACACGTCAACGCTGGCGAGTTCTTTCGCCAACACGACTGGGTTGCGCTGCGCCAATAAGATAATGCCAGACCCTAGTTTCAGGGTAGTGGTGACGCCGGCGGCAAAGGCGAGGGATGCCACAGTGTCCAGCATGGGAAAATCGGGGGGCACAGGTGACGGTGGTCGTTGCGGATCGATTAATACCAGATGTTCGCCGGTCCATGCGGACTCGAATCCAGAAGCTTCCAGCGTCTGTAGTATCTGCAGCATGGCCTGGGGTTCGCCAAGCGGTCCATTGTTAAATCCGAAATAGCCAATTTTCATAATTTGCTCTAACTGTTTGGGTCTAAGCTACTCTACCACCGGATTCTCTGCATCCAGCGCCGCATGTGCCACCTGTCTAATGTACTGGCGCAGTGCCTGCAGTTCTTCGTCAGTGAGGTCCGGATATCCAGGCATGCCGCGACCCACTCGGTTGCCACCGCGTACCACACTGGCGAACAGAGGCTCCATTTCGCTGAGAGGAATTGCGGATGCGCGTAAGTCTGGTGTCATGCCGCCCGCTTTGGCTTCGGCGCCATGACAAAATGAACAGCCATGTTCGTCGTAGAGGGTTGCGCCCAGCGAGGCCAGATCCTCGTCGAGCTCAAATCCCGCTTCAAAGATCGGTTCTGGTAGGTATGGGGCGGGTTGTGCAGGCGGAGTAACCTTGCCATCCAACGCAAACGTTAGAAGACGCCGAGTATGCACGCCATATGCCCAGCCGAGCTCGGTTGTGCCGGGTTGAATACCGGCTGCATAGCCGCCGCCAAAGCCGACCAGCACAGATAGGTATTGCTTACCCGCCAGCTCATAGGTAATCGGCGGTGCGGAAATACCGAGGCCGGCATCGTACGACCATAGCTTATCGCCATTGGTGGCGTTGTAGGCGGTGAATATGCCCGTCGCCTCACCTTGGAAGACGACATTGCCAGCAGTGACTAAGGTGCCAGCAGCCATGGCTACTTTCTGTTGCACTTCCCAGACTGCTTCCTGCTTCACCGGGTCCCAAGCCTGCAGCGAGCCTTCGTAGTCTCGAGGATTTTCAGGAATAGTAAACTCAACACCCAAACTCAACTTAAAGGATTCGCCTTGCCAGTCGTCGGCGATGTTGCTGTCGTCAAACTCGAATCCCAAATGTAGTGTTGGCAGGTATACCAATTTAGTTAAGGGGCTATAGGACATGGCATGCCAGCTGTGCGCTCCGTTGGGTGAGGGCATGATGACACGACTTCCTTGTTGGTAGCGTGCGCCAGCAATCTCTACGGGTCGGCCCGTCGCTATGTCGACGTGCGATGCCCAGTTTACGTCAGCGAACTTTTCGGCGGAAATGAGTTTGCCGTTGGTCCTGTCTATGACGTAGAAAAATCCGTTCTTGGGTGCGTGCATCAGCGCTTTTACGGTTTTCCCGGCAATGTCCAAGTCGGCAAGGACGATGTCCATGTTGGAGTTATAGTCCCAGGTTTCACCCGGTGTGGTCTGATAGTGCCAACGGTATTCACCGGTATCTGGATCGAGCGCAACTACGGAGCTCAGGAATAGGTTGTCGCCGCCGCCTGGGCTACGAATCCGCTGGTTCCATGGGGCGCCGTTACCTGTGCCAATGTAGAGCGCGTCGAGTTCGTCATCGTACGTAAAGGCGTGCCACGCGTGACCTCCACCACCATGTTCCCACCATTTTCCGGTCCAAGTCTCGGCCGCCATTTTCATCGCGTCGTTTTCGAAGCCGTCGGCTGGATTGCCTGGGACGATGTGGAAGCGCCAAACTTGTTTGCCGGTGTCGGCATCGTAGGCGGTGACATAGCCGCGCTGTTGGCCGTGTTCTGTGCCGCCGTTGCCGATGAGGACCTTGCCCTTGAACGCCTTTGGTGCGCCAGTGATGTAGCGCGGTTCGTCTAAACTAAAGGTGCGTGTTGACCACGCCAGTTTGCCGGTCTCGCGATGCAGAGCAAATAGGCGACCGTCCCACGTGGCGGCGAAGAGCTTATCGCCGTACATGGTGATGCCGCGATTGTGCACCCAACCCACCCGTTTCGCTTTGCCCACTTCTTTGGCCACGTCGGGATCATAGGACCACAGGAGCTTACCGTTAGTGGCATCCACCGCACGGATGACATTCATAGTACCGGTAAAGTACATCACACCATCGACAACCAACGGGGTAGATACCAAGCCGACGTCACCGGGTAAGTCCGTAAACCAGGCGACACCCAGCTTGGCAACAGATTTGGTGCTGATCTGAGTCAGTGGACTAAAGCGTTGTTCATTGTGATTGCGGCCGTAGGCGAGCCAATCTTCTGTGTTGTTTTGTTCGGCGATGTCGTCATCGGAGATTTGCCGAGTCTCCGCATAGGTAAAGATAGAGGTAGACAAGAGGACGGCGATAGTGCCTATAAAGCGAGTAAGCACGTGGACATTTAGATGCAAGCGACTCATTGGGGTTCCCTTTTTTTATTCTCCCAGATTAGTCCAACCTTGCACCCGGGCGCCACTGATTTCAATCAATGAATAGGGTGCCTTTGTCACACCGCAATGTAGTATTGCTATTGTCTTACACTGCAGATAACAAACTGAAGGAAACACAATGCTAAAACTACATGGATTCGTCGTCAGTAATTACTTCAACATGGTAAAGATGGCCCTAATTGAAAAAGGCATCGATTTTGAATTTGTCGAAAACAGGCCGAGTCAGGAAGAGGATTTCCTCGCCAAAAGCCCCATGGGCAAGGCACCGTGCATTGAAACCGATGAAGGCTTTCTCAGCGAAACCAGCGTCATTCTTGAATACCTAGAGGAGAGGTTTGATGGTCCTGCTTTGATGCCAAGTGAGCCGTATGCAAGGGCGAAGGTTCGTGAATTAATGAAGGAAATTGAACTCTATATAGAGCTACCAGCGAGAACTTGTTTTGCACAAGCATTCTTCGGTGGGTCGGTAAGCGATGAGGTTAAAGAGACAGCGAAGGCGAACTTGATCAAGGGAGTCGCGTGCCTGAAGCGAAATGCCAGCTTCTCGCCCTATGTCGCGGGTGATGCACTAACTTATGCCGATATTATGTTCATGTACTCAGTAAGCCTTGCCGGTGCGTGCGCAAAACGAGTGTTAGACATGGATCTATTAGCCGATCTACCCGAGGCCCAGGCGCTTAGCAAACGGCTTGCAGAAAGAGAATCTGCCAAACAGGTTGCAGCTGACCAAAAAGGCTAACAAACTATTAAAGCGGGTAGCGGGTGCGAACCCGCGTCAGCCTGCAAAACCCGACCAACCCAGTTCCTCTAACACGATTGCAATCCCTTCCGCATAGCTTGCACCCTGCAGGCGCTTACCCAGCTCCGGTTCTACGCTTTCGGCTACAGCCTGTGGGAACGGTTCGGGCCAACCCCCACGCATCGGGTCGTATTGCGGGTTGAGATCGCGCAATGCACGCATCTCACGCAACGCCTGCTCGCGGTCACCATCGGCAAGATATGAAGTCATTCGAACAACGATATCCATAGATACCGGGCCCACCAGCATGGTCGATTGTCGGGCCACGCGTCGGGCGCCTTCCATATCACCCATCGATTGGAGAATTAGCGCCTCAAAGCCCAGATACGTTGCCATGGATATACCCTTAGGGCTAAGCCGTTTTGCTTTTTCGATGAGTGATAGTGCGCGCTCGTAGTCGCCTGCTATCTGCAGCGCTTTGGCGAGCCCGGCGAGAATAAATGCACTCCCCGGGTTCTGTACAAGCGCGCTTTCGCCCACTTCCACCGCCCCTGTCACATCCTGTTTCAACAGCAGTAACACAATCTGGCAAGCACATGCCGTCGCCTCGAACGCATCCAAAGATCGCGCGCGCGCAGCGTTACGCAGGCCTCGCTCGATCAACCGGCTGACCTCATCGGGGCGCATACCTTCGCTCAGGAACAACACTCGCGTGCCATCGATATGTGACAACAATGAATATGCAGCCGCAAAGTCAGTGGCCTTTTCCAACGCGAGGTTGGCGAGACGCCAGGCTTCATCACTGGTTTGTTTCGATACAGGCACGCCTGACAATGTCATGTAGGAGAATTCCTCTGACGTTAGCGAACGCGCGCGCAAGTAATAGTCCCAAGCTTCCATGTCCGCTGTGCCGATGTCGCGTCTTCGTCTTGACTCAGAACGAATCAGTTGCGGTTCAATCGCCTCTACGATGCTGTATGTGATCTCATCGTGGACATCGAGGAAATTGACCCACAATCGGTCGAAGTTTTCCGCCCACAAGTGGCCGCCTTGCGCGTCGATTAGCTGCGCCGTCACGCGCACCCGCTCACCAATGCGGCGCACGCTACCTTCCAGCACATACCCTGCACCAAGTTCGGCGGCTATGTCTCGCACATCCTTGTTCTGCCCCTTATAGCGGAATGTGGAGGTTCGCGCGATGACGGGAAACGTTTTGAACGCATACAGCTCAGTGATAATGTCTTCGGAGATGCCGTCAGCGAGATACCCCTGATCCGGGTCGCCAGACATGTTTACGAAAGGCAGCACCGCAATAGCCTTGCGTCCTTGAAAGCCAGGCACGGGTTGTGTGACATCTGTAATTGCCTCGACCGAGGCGTGGGCTGTTGCACCGATCTCTAACACTTCGTCAGCGACGAAATACTGCCAGGCGCCGAAACCTATTGCTGCGAGCACTATGCTGGAAAAAATCAGCGACGTGTTCTTATCATTCCGGTCTGTGGTCGTGCTGGACTCCTCACCGGAGTCCGGCTTTATTCCTTCCGGGGTGAGGTTGTACGCATAGGCCAGAATCAGGGCGATGGGAAAACCTAGAGCGAGGACGATGATCACGGCAGTATCCAACCAGCCAGGAAGCTGCAGAGGTTCTTCTACATTTATAGCAACCTCGGAAGCGGCCCACGCGGCTACGCCGTAAATGCCCGCGACGCGGTATACGCCACGTCGTTTTAAATCCGCGAATATCCCTGCTATCGTCGCCATCTCATCTGCTCGTTGCCAGACCGGTCAACATCATAGCACTTGAAATATCTCCCGCCGGTGGAAATGCCATCTCGCACTAGGGCGAGGCGGCGACCAGTTTATTGTTGTTGCGAGTAATAGGGTGAATGATTTCGGTCTGCATAATTTCGTAGCCACCTACTGAATCGAGTAACGAATCGGCGCGCTCACGATCAGCGCCGACGATGCACAGCGGTTCCGCGATGTTGGGTTGGACGATGAGTGCTACGTGGAGGTGTTCAATACGATTGCGATTCAGACATCGCTGGACCGGTTGGCAAATTCCATAGGCGTAGGTGCGGATACCGGGGTGTTGCTAGACGTTCAATCAAACAGCTTCTCTGCACTAGCAAAAATAACGTAGAAAATCAGACCGAAGGTCAGAACGCCGGCGGCGGTCTGAAACACCAGAGCCCACGATCCGGTCGCTTCCAAAATTAAGCCACTGATGTACACGCCGATGATGCCAGGTATCGTTCCAGCGGTGTTCGAAAGCCCCATAATCACGCCGGCGCCCTTCGGTGCGATATCTAAATGGTTGACACCAAATCCTCCAGCCATTGCACCGCCAAAAATGTTGCCAAGCGACATCAGGGCGATTGCCAGCGGCACGCTTTCGACATAACCGACGACAGCCAGAACCGCGGCCGAGCCACCAAAACCAACCGCCTGCATGACCTTACGCACCCGCGTCTTATTGAAACCGCGCCGGATCAGATTATCGGCCAGCCAGCCACCCCCATTCAGCGCGAGGAAAGAGAAGAATGCGGGAATCATGGTGAAGAGACCGACCGCCGCGAAGTCCACGCCGAGACCTTTGTAAATGTAGGTGGGCATCCAGGCAAGTAACACATAGGCGCCCCAGTTGGCACAGAAATGTCCCACAATAATGGCCCAAACTGCGGGTGTGCGTAGTAACGTCTTTATCAATGGGGGAGGCGAATCCGAAGCCGATATGCTGTCGCTGTTTAACAGGAGCAGTTCCTCTGCGGAAATTTTTGGATGCGACTCAGGCGTACCTGCGGCGAAGCGGTACCAAAATATCCACCAGACAAATCCAACGGCACCGAATGCATAGAAGCCCATTTCCCAGCCGTAGTGCATGACGATCCATGGTGTTGCCAGAAGGGCGAAAACACTGCCAAGTGGAATAGTGGAAAACAGAATACCTATCGCCCGGGACCGTTCAGTTTCTGGAACCCATCTGCCGAACATTGCATAGATTGAGGGGAAGGTAATGCCTTCGCCGACACCCATGATGACTCTGGTGATAAGTAGCGCTGTCAATCCACCAGCGGCGGCGACAGGGGTCAGCATAGTAAATAGAGACCAGAAGACGACGCCTGTCCCCAGGACTATCTTGCCGCCGTATCGCTCGGCCAGCCATCCCCCAGCGACCTGGGTGAGTAGATAGCCAACGAAAAATGAAGATAAGACACGGCCCTGTTCTTCTGGACTCCAGTTAAAGTCGGACGCCATCGGAATGATAGCGATCGAAATAATAACGCGGTCCATATAGCAGATGAACACTGCCAGCGCTGCCAGCAGGATGATGGTGTATCGAGCGGGCCAACCGCTAGAGTTTGCTACTTCTACTGGTGGTCCCAAGAATCACTCCTTCTTAATGTTGTCAGTATCGGGCATGTTGTCAGTATCGGGCATGTTGCCAGTATCGGGCGCTGCTTCTGTCCGGCGTGCTGACAAGTTAAACGGTACCCTGGCAGCGTGTCCAGATAAAAACATCGGTAAGCGCCACCGATTTTTAGCTTCAATCATCCAATGGGCATCGAGCAGTTGGGCAAAATTGTCTTCCATTCGATTGAAAAACTACAAGCCAAACCTGTACCTGATTTTCATGACAATAACGTCTACGATCGGTTCGTTGAACGTGCTGGAGAATAATTGGTCGAAATCGGCGTCCACCTGGTTCGGCAGGTTACCGCCACGGGTATAGACAAGAAACAAGTCGGACAACGGACCTATTTCCCACCGGTAGCGCAACTGCGCGGTCAGCCGCGAAATGGTGAAATCTTCACTGCCGGGGCTGGGCTGTAGAGCCCGGTCAATGAGCGGCCCTTCGCTCAATGGAACCTCGAAAAACGCCTGATCCTTAGCCCTGATACCGGCCCATTGCAGTGTCAATCGTAGCTGATGCCTGGCATTGAAAAAGAAGTCCGCCGCCAGCTTCGGTTTCACATCAATCGCTTCGTAGGTCGAAAGATCCCGCCCAGTACGATGTACCAGCCAACCATCGCGTTCTTTGTAATTGAGATCAAAATCCAATGAGAACCGTCCACTTGGCTTAAACGTAAAACCAACATCTGCGCTGTAGGTCCAGCCGCCAAGACTTTCCTGCTCTGCGGTAAGCGCACCACTGAACGCGAGCGGCTTTGCGGTGTCTGTACCGTATGCAAGTTGGCCAAACCAGCGATCTTCAATTTTGAACATACCGTTGCCACGGCTGTTGCGGTCATCCCACTGCTTGGGAAAGTAGTTCAATGTGAATTTAAATTCTGACCGATTTATGAATGCCAGGGTCTGATTGGTAAACACACCAATACGAGTTGCAAAACCATCGGTGCTCCATTGATTGTTTAAAAACAGAGAACTTCGAAGTCTACGTAGAGATTTCAAACCGCGCGTCTGAGTTCTGATAGCACCATATTGCAGTACAATAACATCGTTTCTACCAATGAAGCCGAGATCGGATATATCGAGATTTTCATCCAGATAGTCCAGTGCAAATCGATGCAACCAGGTTCTGTTGGGTGCGTAGTTGACGTCGCTGAAAAAACCGTGTCCCGCCACGGCATCGACGTTGCTGTGCATGTATTGACCGTCAACACGCAGCTTCCCGTTCGCCCCGAGATAGTGCGCATCGACACTGTGCGCCATCGCGTCATCTCCTGGCAGCGTCACCAGCGTACCCATGTAACCCACAGACTTGCGCCCATTGTCGCTGTTTTCGTAGAGTGCACGCACAACGCCAAAGTCTCGCCCGGGACCAACCACCGTGACATCAGCGCCGGTCATCTCATCCGTTCCGAACAGCTCAACATCGTCTTCAAACGCGGCGAGCATGCCGTAGCGCAACGCGCCACTTTGCCCCACCAGTTTCACTGCACCGAGCAGGTCCGTGGGTTTGCTTTGCTCTATACCGGGTACATTGATGCCATTGGGCACATCGATATGACGTGCGGCACCGCCAATGCGCCGCGTGTTCATCAGCGTGGTTGGCTCCGGATTGAATGTTAACGGCGTCGCGCGGGCACCGGTACCCTGTGGCCGAGCACTATAGCGATTGAGGTCCGAACGTGGGGAGGTTACAAACACCTCATTACCTTCCAGGAAAAACAATCTTTTTTCCGGAAAAAATGTCTCGAAGGCGGTTAAGTTCACCACCACGTCATCTGACTCAACGGCTCCAAAATCCGGATTGATCGCGCCTGTAATCTGTAGATTCGATGAGGGCCGGTAGGAAAAGTCGAACCCCGCTTCAACGTCATCTTCCCCGGAAATTTCATCTAAGGTTGCCGACGCGTAGGGAAAGATGGCGAAGTTTTGTTTGGGTTGAACGCCTGGTATGGACATGGCGTGTAGCGCCGATAAGAATTTAGGTTGATTGAACGGTAAGGCCGGCCAGCTGTAGGTTTCGTCAAGATGCGCTACTTTGCGCTTCAGCCAAAACCCAAGTGTACGTGGGCCGTCTGTCTGCGGCATGGCCATCATTGACCACGGCAGGAAAAGTTCCGCGCTCCAACCATCCGCTGTCACCGCCGATGCACCCTGCCAGGGACCGTCCCATTGTTCGGAAAATGACCTTTCCGGCACCACTTTACCGTCCAGCAGCGAGCCACCGAGACTGACTTCGAACCAATAGCCATACAAGCCGGTGCCCGAAGGGTCCACCGTAATATGAAACGCGTCCCGATTGAGATATTGATCCCGAGACGACAGCCGGTTGACCAGAGTATCTGCAGGCTGATGCATGACCGCAGATACATACAGACCACGCTCTGTATAGATGAAGCGGCTCAATGTCGAGTATGCCGGTTTGTCTCCGGTGTCCGGTTCCGTTACCACCATATTGTCGTGCGCCGGAGTCCGCAACCAGATCTCTTCTTCAATTTTACCGTCGAGCTTGATGTCAGGATCGGCTTCAAACGGAATATCGATTATTCCCTGAATAGGGGTCGCGCTCGCGATCCTGTCGCGTGGTTCTTCGACAATCTTCGGTTGGACAGCAATTCGCTGTCGTTCGCTTTGGATAGGTACTTTTTGTTTTATTGGTCGCGGCTTTGCGATAACTGGCGTGGGGTCGGTTTGTGCCGGATTAGGCAAATACCAGGTTTGATAGCCCTGAGATGCCACTTCGACAATCAAGGCGTGCGCCTCTGCTTGCGGTAGAACCTGGGTCATTACACGGTAATAATTTTGACCGTTAACAACGCTTGGTAAAATACGGAAGTCTACATCGAATGTGTCGTGGAACTTCCGCGAACTGCTCTCGGCGTTGGTAAGGAACTGCCAACTGCCGAATACAACGGAGCCACTGTCTGCATAGCAATTCATCGCGGTCACAATGGAAAACAGGACAGGTATAAATAGGCGGAGCTTCATTTGTAGCGAGCGCCAAAAGTCTGATAGACCATTTCCCGCCACTGCGCCATTAAGTGGACAGCGGAATCTAAGTCTGGCACTGACATGAAACGAAGAGCAAAACCTCTGACCAGGCTTGTCGTCATGGCAATTAAATCACCGGCATCTCTTTTACCCCAGCCTTGCACGAGCAGAATTCCAAACCACTCCTTCTCTACATCATGCCGGTACTGTAGTGCCAGTTCGGCGATTGCCCTGCGCAATTTGCTGTTCTTTGGCAACGACTTGGCGACATCCATGATCATCGCGTCTTTGGTGGGGAAATGATGCAGTTGACAGCCCTGGGAAACCCTCGCGAACCTGGTAACACCGGCGACACGAAAATTGGCAACACCGTTGTCTCGAATAGGTTCAAATGCAGCCCGGAACAATTTTCTCTGGGTTAATGCAGATCTTTCATCCTGTGTCCGACGTTGTTTTAAGGCCGCCAAAAAAAATCTCCTCCTAACATACAATGCGTTTATACGGTATGTTTTTCAGTTTGTAAATGCCCACACCTAGACCCATCAATAGACCGACTTGCGTTTATGAAGAATGGGTGGAAATCGAAGGTTTATCTATCCGGAAACTTCTTCAATATCTCATTTACTGAATCGGATCGGTAGTAGAGCCAGGTACGGAAGGATACAACGGTGTTACAGATTTAGACTGGATTGCGCATCGATTGGACACATTGTTATCCGTACGTCAATGCAGTTTAATAAGTTGGTAGCAACTCACGAAGGTGTGAAGTGATTTCAACGCAAAGGCCAACTCAATGAATATTTATTGTCTAGGAGCCCGAGCGGCTCTAATTACTGTTGTGGTGCTATCTGCTTGCTCTGAGGAATCGAGTACGCAACCGGCACAGAGCGACACGACTGCGGATGTTTCTATCGCGAATGCGGCACCTATCAGCGGCACCCGAGAGGAGAGTCAGGCCGTTGTACTTCTGCGTGGTCTGCCGACGTTAGGCACCCATCATAGTGTGGCCATTGTGGAGTTGGATCCGGAGGTGGAAAACTTCGGTGAAATTCTGCAAGAGTTCGAGATGCCAGATCTGGCTGAACCCCTCCATCACCTGTACTACAGCCCCAATGGGCGCCTCTACGGGACTGGGCTAGATCCACAATGCAGCCTGGCGGAGGTGGCATTGAGTCGCGATGCGTCTGGCAGCCCGGTCATTAACGCAGTGGATTGTCTCGATACAGGCGGGCAACAAGTTGGCGAAGATATCATGTGGTACCCCGTCGACGGTACCGATCATATGTTCGTTACTTTCATGGGTGGGCGTGGGTTCGACGATGGCGGTACTGTCGGTGTGTTTGATGCCCAGACAAACGAAATTGTAAAAGTGATAGAAGCGCGCAAGAGTGAAGTAGAAGAGGGCGCGCCCTACATCATGTATCCCCACGGGATATCGGCTTATCAAGACCGCATGGTGGTTTCGTCCACTATCCATCCTGATTTGGCGACAGGTGTTGGTAACGCTATCACGGTGATAGACCTCAACACGTTGGAACCTATCGAAACAATAATGATCGAAGCGGCAACGCCGGTTGGTTTTCCTTCCTCACCGGTAGAGGTTTTGTTTGTGCGGCCTTCCATCGTACCCGGTGTACAACCGGCAGTGCTCGTAAATACTATGTTTGGTTTCGAAACTTGGAAGATTCCCTATGACGAAACGAATAAATCCTTTGGTATTCCGGAGGTAGTTTATGACGGTGCCGCGGAAGGGACAGGTGTGCCATTGGAGTTTTATGGAAACAACACGGAGTTGTTTGTCAGTCACGGGTTACCAGGTATCGTTAAACGGTACGATCTTGCGAGTCTGCCCGACCTGGTGCAATCAGCTCCAGATTTGGTCGCCGAGCCAGGATCTCATCATATGATTTTTTACAAAACCGCATCGGGCAAACCTGTTATTGCAGTGCAGAACAATTTGCTTAATCTTGGTAATGCTGCGGACCAAGATCCCACTGACATAGACTTCATAGCTAAGCTGAATACGCATTCAATCACGGTACTTGACCTGGAAACTGGCCAACAGCTGGCAAGTATCAATTTCAAGGAAACTTATAAAAAAGGCATCGACAATGTCGAAGCGCTGTTCGGATCCGGATTCGTGCACCACCACTAACTGGATCGGCTACTTCGATATGTCATGAAGACTTGGATGATAATCGGTACATGCTTTGTTCTGGGCATTACGATTGTCAGCTGGCGTATCGTGACTCCGCCAGAACCCACTGCTCTCGCGAGTTTTGAATCGCCTTTTGTTTTTGGCCAGTTTCGTCTGCCTCTGGAAAACCCGTTAACAGAAGAAGGTGTGGCGCTTGGCCGAAGGCTTTTTTATGACCGCCGCTTGTCGGGTAACAACGAAGTTGCTTGTAGTACCTGCCATATGCAGCAGCTCGCATTTACAGATGGCGAAGCAACGAGTGTTGGTGTGTCAGGCCACGCCCTCAAGTTTAACAGTATGAGTCTGGTCAACCTTTTATGGGGGCCACGCCGTTTTTTTTGGAACGGACGGGCGGATTCGTTGGAGGAACAAGCACTACAACCGATTCAGCATCCGGACGAAATGGGACAGAATCTTGATGAGCTGATTGAAGAACTAAAAGACGATGCTGACTACGTACAAATGTTCTATGTCTCCTATGGCAGCATAACGGCTGACAATATAGCCAATGCCCTGGCATCGTTTCTGCGAACACTGGTGTCGGCCAACTCGAAATATGATAAGTATATTCGTGGTGAACTGAAGCTATCTGCACAAGAAGAACTTGGACGGAAATTGTTCATGGCACACCCGGATGTCAAAGTCAGTCTGCGTGGTGGAAACTGCATTGACTGTCATAGTCAGTTTTTGACGAGTGGATTCAAGACATCCTACGACGGCTTTTCGAACAATGGGTTAGATGCGGATGCGGACTTACCGCCTGGTTTACAATTGGTCACGGGCGAGTCGGCCCATAGAGGTCTCTTTAAAGTACCAACGTTGCGCAATATCGCTCTGACCTCGCCATATATGCATGACGGCAGGTTTGCGACCCTCGAGGAAGTGTTAGATCACTACAACGGAGGCGTAAAACTATCGAGCACTCTGAGCCCGCTGATCGCGGAGGCTAACAATGCCTCACTGGCTACTCCGAGTGCTTCAGACACAAGCACGATCAGTCTGCACCTTGGCGAAAGTGAAAAGACCGCGATCATTACTTTTCTTCATACTCTAACGGATTGGGATTTTATCACCAACCCAGCTCTTTCCGACCCGCTTGTGAAAATTGTTAGTGATGAAAGCTAGAAAAATTATCGGGGGGCTTGTCATCGCCGGGGTCGCGGTTGCGGCAGTAATCGCGATGAACTACCTCCGTGCGCCGGTAACGGTGACTTTGCGCTTCCAAGCTGTTGTTGGCGATCAACCTTTGCACCACAATCAGTTTCTCTACCCTAACCCTGGTGGGCAAGGTCAGTATCGTGTGCGTGACTTCCTGTTCTTTTTGAGCAATATAAAATTGGTTAACGACGAAGGGTTCTATGCTGAACCAGAAAGTTATCACCTGGCACGTTTCGACAACGAGGAGGGCGTATATCTCGTTTCCCTTGAAGGCGTGCCTAAACAGGTTTACCAGCACTTAGAATTTACGCTTGGCTTGGATGCACAAGCGAATGGTTCCCTGGTGTCGGTGGGAGATTTAGACCCGAATGGGCGCATGGCGTGGAATTGGGAGACAGGTTACAAATTCGTTCTGTTGGAGGGTACGCTCCAAATAGACGAGCGCCAGGTTCCGTTGGTCTACCACGTTGGCTTTAACGAAAATGCCCGCTCGATGTCGTTCAGCATTGCGGGCGAAGGCGTGGGTGCCAATCGGCATGCGGTACTTGGCTTGAATGTCGATGTCGCAAAGCTCTTCACGGGTGCCACAGTTATAGATCTAGCGGCGCTGCCAACTGTAAAGTTTGATCGTGATGATGCACAGGCGCTTGCCGATAATTACGCGACAATGATTGACTAAGTTGTTGTTCACCAATTCATAAATTTGGCTGGCACTAGTTTTTCGGTGTCACCAACCGCCAGTCATCGGAGCCCGGGGCGTAGCGGTTGCGAAACTCAGGATCATAAGCATTGGCCAATTGTATGGCACCGGCTGTCGCCGATCGATAGGCTTCGATGAGTGCGTCTTCTGCTGCATAGTCGAACAGATCCTGTAGTCGCTGTTCAGTAATCGAGTCTGACGCCACAGGATTGTCTCGCAAGTGGCGGGCTGTGATGCCCAAGGCTTCGACCACTGGCGTCTGGTCACGATAGCCGAGCTCGAAACGGATAGCGTCTATACCTAATTGTTGGTGTGAAGTGTGTTCAGAAATCAGGAACGGACGCGCAGGCGTAGCCAGGACAGCTGGCATACTTACCAACTCAATCTCGACGTCGAGCGCCGCGGCCAAAACCGTGATGGTCTGTGCAGTGCTCAGGCAATGCTCATCCGCCACATTGTAAGTTTTACCCGCTGCAATCGCCTGATTATCCGCCACAAGCGAGAGCGCGTGCCCGACATTCGGCCCATAGCCGGCGGTCCTAAGCGTTAATCCACCGTCGGCGACAATCATGGTGCGGCGGCCATCAAGAACGCGCTTGACCACCATCCACTCGCGCGGAAGTATCTGGCCCGGGCCGTAAATCAGCGGATAGCGAAAGAGGGTGGCGGTGGGATGGTGTTCGAATACTAGATCTTCGCTGGCAACCATCTTCGCCGTCTTGTCGTTTTCGGCAACACTAGACCGTGGTGCATCTTCCCGGGTCGGTACGGGTAATCCCGGAGGTGAAAGCAGATCAGGCACCGCGTAACCCAAATAGCTTGGCATGCCACCCACGGCCACGAACTTGCTGGTCTTGCCGACGAACCAGGGCGCGATATCACGCAGCCTGCCATACATGGCGTAGACAATATCGAAGGTTCGATCGCCCAAGGCGTCTGCCAGTTCATCAATCTTGAAAGGATTGGTATGAATGTGCTCAACCTCCGCCGGGATGGTGTCGACCTCGTGTCTGCCGGTATGCAGAATGGCCGTCTTAAACCCTTGGGCAAGCAGTCCGTTGACCAGGCTTGGACCGGTTGGACCGGTGCCGCCGATGACAAGTGCAGTGCGGGCCATTAGCTGATTACGCCTGATGCTGAAAGCGCTCGTTGAGCCTCTGCATCAAGTCCTATGGAGTTTAGTATTTCAGCATTGTGTTCACCGATTTCAGGTGCACGGCTACGGACCCGGGTGGGCGTGCGGGAGAACTTGACCGCGGGTCCGGTGATCGGCGCGGTGACGCCATTGTGAAGCTCCATCGGTTGTAGCATGTCACGCTCGAGCACGTGTGGGTCCTGCGCCACCTCCGGAAAAGTGTTGACCGGTGCAATCGGAAGCCCCGCCCCTCGCAAGGTTGCAACGGCGTCTTGTCGAGTGCGAGATGCGAGCCAGTTGCCCAGCAGGATATTACATACCTCTCGATTTATGACCCTTTCGCTGCGGGTCGCAAAGCTCTCATGGTCAGCAAGATCCGGCTCGCCAATAATCGGTGCCAGTGTGCGCCAGTGGGCGTCCAGTAATACACCGGCGAATACGGCACCGTCCAAGCATCCGTACACATTTGCCGGCGTTGCCCCGCCAAATTCATTACCCATTCTGTCAGGTTGAACACCCATTGCTCCGAGGGTTGGCAGCCCATTGCTTTGGAACAGCAAAGCGTCCTGTAAAGCCACATCTACATGCTGACCTTCGCCTGTCTGGTCGCGGTGGCGCAACGCTGCCATCGCACCGAGCGCGCCATGCAGACCACCCAGGTCGTCGGCTAGGTAGGTGCCTGCCTTGGTAGGTGGTCCATCAGTTGCGCCGGTGACTGACATGAAGCCTGACGCAGCTTGTGCCAGCGGGTCATAAGCGGCTGCTTCGTGGTTGGGTCCGAACTGTCCCCAGCCAGTGATTGAGACATAAACGATATCTGGTTTCACCGCGCACAGTTGCTCGTAGCCGAGACCGTATCCGGCCATGGTGCCAACCTTGAAGTTTTCTACCATGACATCCGAACTGGTGGCTAGTTTCAGAAAAATATCACGACCTTGTTCGGTGCGTACGTCCAGCGACAGGGCGCGCTTGTTACGGTTAACAGTGGTGTGCATGACACTGACTTCGGTACCTGGCAGGTTGGGCGCCACGGCACGGCTAATATCACCCGTCGGAATCTCGACCTTAATAACATCTGCGCCAAAGTCAGCAAGCACAGCTGCGCACATTGGGCCGGCCCAGGTGGTCGTGGCCTCAAGCACACGAAGGCCCGAAAGTGGGCCGGGAATGTCTGTACGAGCACGGCGGTAGAAATCTGTCTTTTTCATTCTGCTTCCTACGGAGTCACTCCGTTTACATTGGTTCGTCTGATAACTATGATAATAGTTAAATTATCATTGGACTCGTCAATTATGCAAGATTCAACGACAGAAGAGGTTGTTAGTTTGGCGCTCGGGGAAATCGACTTTGATCCCGATGCATTAAGGGCAAAGTACCTCGAAGAGCGTGACAAGCGCGTGCGAGAGGACGGCAACGATCAATATATTGAAGCTCGAGGTGATTTTTCCGACTACGTCGACGACCCCTATGAAAAGAGGGTCGACCGTGAGCCTCTCAATGACACTGTCGAAGTCGTCATTATCGGCGGTGGTTTTGGCGGTCTCTTATTAGGCGGCAGGCTGCGTGAAGCAGGTTTTGACGACATCCGCGTCATTGAAAAGGGCGGTGACTTTGGAGGAACCTGGTATTGGAATCGATATCCGGGTGCCATGTGTGATGTAGAATCCTATTGCTATCTACCTATGCTGGAAGAGCTCAACTTCATTCCTGAGAACAAGTATTCATTCGCGCCAGAAATCATGGGGCACACGCAGAACATAGCAAAACACTACGGATTGTACGAAAATGCCTGCCTTTCAACCGAGGTAACAGACCTTACTTGGGATGAAGATGAGCAGTTCTGGATGGTCAGCACCAATCGCGGGGATCGTATGCGCGCACGCTACGTCGCCATGGCCAACGGCCCCCTTAACCGACCCAAGTTGCCCGGAATTCCCGGTATCGACGAGTTCAAGGGCCATACATTTCACACCAGTCGCTGGGATTATGACTACACCGGCGGTGATGCCAGTGGCAATTTAACCAATCTTAGAGATAAGCGCGTTGGCATCATCGGTACTGGCGCGACCGCCGTACAGTGTATCCCGCACCTTGGAGAGTGGGCGGCTGATCTGAAGGTCTTCCAACGCACGCCGTCGTCTGTGGATGTCCGCAACAACCGCGCCACCGACCCCGAATGGGCCGCAACTCTGCCCAGCGGTTGGCAAGATGAAAGAATGGAGAACTTCAATGTTTTGGTCAGTGGTGGCGATCAGGAGGAAGACCTGGTTGCCGACGGCTGGACCGATATCTTTCGCAACTTGACCGGCACTGCTGCCAAACAAGCATCACGAAAACTCGGGCGCCGGCTCACCGGAAAAGAAAAAGGCACACTCATGGTGATGGCCGATTATCAAAAGATGAACAGCGTCAGGGATCGTATTGATGCCATTGTAGAAGACAAGGAAACGGCCGAGGCGCTAAAACCCTGGTACCGCCAATTTTGTAAGAGACCGTGTTTCCACGATGAGTATTTACCCACGTTCAATCGAGAAAATGTGCACCTAATCGATACCCAGGGCAAGGGCGTTGAGCGAGTGACCGCCAAGGGTGTAGTGGTCGACGGGGTCGAGCACGAACTCGATTGTATTATCTTCGCTACGGGTTTTGAGGTTGGTACGAGTTATACGCGGCGCGCGGGATATGACGTCATCGGCCGAGATGGTCAGAAGCTGAGCGAAAAATGGGCAAACGGTCTGAAGACTTTGCATGGCTTTACCAGCCAAGGGTTCCCCAGCTGTTTCTTTCTCGGCTTCACCCAGGCTGCGGTAACCGTTAATGCGCCGCATGCGCTGAATGAGCAGGCAAGACACGTCGCGGCCATCATGATCGAGGCACGCGCGCGAGGCGCGAAAACTATCGAGGCGACTGCAGCAGGTGAGCAGGATTGGCAGGACGAAATCAAGCGCACAGCAAAGTTTGGCGAGCGTTTTCGTGCTGAGTGCACGCCCGGTTATTACAACAATGAAGGCGCGGAAAATAATCCCCATGGCTTGTTAACGAGCGGTTATGGGGGTGGACCAATCAAGTTCTTCCGCATTCTCGAACAATGGCGAGCAGCGGGTACCTTTGATGGCATTGACTTTGGAGAATCTGGGAAGGAGCACCATGCTTAAACTGGTGGTATTGGTACGCCGTGGCGAAGGTGTTAGCCATGATGCGTTGGTGGCGAAATGGCAGGATGCGCACATGCCGGCGGTGATCAAGCACGTTCAGCCAGAGGGCTATCGCGTTACCTTCTTCGATATCTCTTCCGATAAGAGGGCCCCCTTCGATGGCATGGCAACCCTTTACTTTGCAGACCCAGAAAAAGCCCGTCGCTGGTACCCAACAGCTGACCTTGCCACTGCGCTAAACGATGGCTTCTTTGAAGTCACGGATGGCAAGCCAGTGGTTTTAGTCTGCGAGGAACAGGTGATCGTCGATGGTCCAACCCCTACCGGTGCCGTGAAAGTGACGGGATTGTTGAGACGTAAGGCTGACGTAGATGCCGATACGTTTTATAAGAGCTGGCTTGATGATCATGCGCCCAATGTCTCGGCGACGCTGAAGGCAACACCCGGCGGTCTGCGCTATGTGGTTTCACATGCCACGCTGGGTGGGTCTAAACCTGAATACGCAGGCCTTGCGGAAGCCTACTATGCTGACGCTGAAGCAGCCCGTGCCCATATGCGGAAATTGGGGCCGGACAAATTTTTACAGTACGCCGATTCTTCGGGCTTTCTCAATGGCTACGAAGTCTCCGGCATCTGATACGGAGACCGCTAGCTAAACGTTAGTGTGACCTCCGCTACAGCGGATGTAGCCGCACCGGCACGTCTTTGATACCACGAATAAAATTGTTGGGTAGGCGTGTTACGTCACCAACCACTTCGATCTTGTGGAAACGCTGCATGATTTCTTCCCACAATACCCGCAGTTGCATCTCGGCGAGGCGATTGCCCATGCAGCGATGTACTCCGAATCCGAACGCGACATGTGACCGAGCATTGTGGCGATCGATGATTAACTTGTCAGGATCTTCGAATACAGTTTCATCCCGATTCCCCGAGAGGTACCACATCACTACCTTGTCGCCTTTTTTAATGTGCTTGCCGCCGAGTTCGTAGTCCTCAAGTGCCGTGCGACGCATGTGAATGACAGGCGTTTGCCAGCGGATCATCTCCGATACCATGTTAGGAATGAGACTGGGATCATCGCGCAGCTTCTGGTATTGATCCGGGTATTTGTTCAGCGCAATCACGCCGCCACTAATGCTGTTGCGTGTGGTGTCGTTGCCACCAACAATCAGCAGAATAATATTGCCGAGGAAGAGTTCCATATCCTCGTTCATGCGTGCCGTTTCCGGGTTGTGCTGCAGCATAGAGATGAGATCGAAGGAGGGTGGTTGTCCAACCTTGGACATCCACAGTTCATAGAAGGCGCCCGCACACTTCATGAGTTCGGCATAGCGTTCTTTCATGTCCGTGCCTTGGTTGCCAGTGACCTGAGGTATGTCAGTGGCCAAGTCAGACCAGTGCACCAGCTTGTGACGTTGGTCGTACGGAAAGTCAAACAGCGTGGTGAGCATTCTCGCCGTTAGCTCTATTGATACCTCCTGCACCCAATTGAACGTTTTACCGATTGGCAAATTGTCCAGTATGTCGACCGCCCGTTCGCGGATGATTGGTTCAAGTTCTGCGAGATTGTTTGGCGCCACGGACGGTGACACCGCATTACGTTGCCTGGCGTGATCTGGTTCATCCATGGCGATAAAGTTTTTACCCTGCACTTGCCCTTCTATGGGGACAAGATCGACAATCGAGATACCGCCTTTTTCTGAAGAAAAGACGCTGTTGTTGGCATCGATTTCTTTGATCAACTCATGACCTGTGACTGACCAGAATGGACCGTTCACACTGTCGGCAAGATAGTGCACGGGCGCTTCTTCGCGAAGCCTGGCAAACACGGGGCGCCAGGTGTCGTTTAAATAGAGTTCCGGTCGACTGACGTCGAGTTCTGCGAGCGGGGTATCTGTGAGCGAGTTAGACGCTCCATCGATTTCTAAATTGGCGGACATGTAAATCTCCAGGTTGTAAAACTTGCGGGCCCCGCTGTCATGACTAGATGTAACGACTAACTGGTGACCCACGAAATGGGTTGATTCAATAGATCCGGGAAGTTCTTTTCCCAGTAACGAATAGCCGCATCGTGTACATTTGCAGAAACTGCCTGTGCTGATTCCGCATCGCCTCGTTCAATTGCCTGCAACATTTTCTCGGATTGCTTAATGCTGGTGCGCCAGTGATCGGCACGATAGGTGACCGTGACGGTCGGGTTTTCTGACATGCGGTGCAGCGCGTTCACTAGAAAACCCAACACCAGATTTTTTGAAGCGGCTGCGACGAGTTCGTAGAAGTGTCGGGCTTCTTTTGTCGCAGCGTCCGAATCCTCGACTAGGCCGTGCAAACGAGTTAAGCACTCACGCATCGCGGCTATGTCTTGGTGGTTGGCGTTTATTGCTGCTTCGGCAACCAGCACCGGGTAGACCGACGTCCTCGCGTCGAGTACGGATCGAAATGTTGCGTTCGCAAACTGTAACTGCAGCGATAAGGCACTGGTCAAGTGGTCCAGCCCCGGAACGTTCACTATGGGTCCACCACCGGGGCCTGCCTTGATTCGTAATGCCCCCTGAAACTCGAGGTACCTCAAGGCCTCGCGGACGGTACCGCGGGCGACACCCTGTTGCTCAACCATGACATGTTCAGGCTCGAGCTTTGCGCCGGGCCGCAGCGATCGTTCTTGAATATCGCTGACAATGCTGCGTGCTACACGTGTTGCCGCGCGTTCCTGGTTTCCTTTTGCTTTCATGGATCGATGGATACCCTTTGGATTACTTCAATTAAACTGCTTCAATCTAACCTATAATTATGATACTAATTATTCGTCATTTTGTACATGTTGTACATGTTGTTGCACGTGTTGTTATATAGAGGGGAAAGCGAGTGTTCGAACAAGTGAGTGCTATGCCTGTCGAGCGCATTGAAGAGGTGTCCCCCGCCTGGATGAGACAGGCTCTGGGTCCGGACATAGAATTCTCTGACCTAAGCTCTAAGCCAATTGGTACTGGCCAGATGGCAGACAGCTTTCGAGTTGAGCTTCTTGGTCTACAAAAAGGTCCCAGCCCTGAGCTTGCGAGTGTCGTGGTGAAAATGCAGGCGGCAGATCAACTCGCTCGGCTGGCTGGTGCCGGTGGGTCTTACAGAAGCGAAGTGGGTTTCTATACAGACCTCGCGGCAACGGTGTCGATTCGCACACCAGAATGTTTTTACGCAACCGGACCTGATGATGATGGTCGCTTTGCGCTCGTACTGCAGGACATGGCACCGGCACAGCAAGGAGATCAGCTATTGGGGTGTTCTCCAGAGCAAGCCCGGGCAGCCGTGGTTAATTTGGCTGGACTACATGGTTCGCGCTGGTGTGATCCGTCTCTTAAGGATCTATCTTGGCTGCGTTATGTCACTCAAGTTGAAGCCGATTATTTCCAGGAAACGCTTGCCGAAAGCACGAAAGGTTTTATCCAATACTATGCAGACCGGCTTACAGAGCCCGATGTAGAAATATTACAGGCGTTTGCGCCGAAGTGCGGGTCCTGGCTCTTGGATCGGCGTAAACAGTTTACTTTAGTACACGGCGACTATCGGCTGGACAACTTGTTGTTTGGTAGTCGAAATGGCGATGTATCAGTTTCCGCCGTCGATTGGCAAACGCTGGAAGTGGGCAACCCTGGTCGTGATCTGGCTTACTTTCTCGGTAACAGTCTGCTGCCTGCCCAGCGCCGCGCCCATGAACAGGCCCTAGTGCGAGCCTATCATGAGGCGTTGCTGTCGTACGACGTTGAAGATTACTCATTTGAGGCGTGCATGGATGACTATCGGTTTGGACAGTTCCAGGGTCCGCTGATCACTGTTCTAGCCGCGCACGGTCTGGCTCACACCGCTCGCGGTGATGACATGTTTATCGCCATGTGTACACGAGCTTGTGAAGCTATTCGAGACCTTGGCAGCCTCGAGATGCTCTAGGTAGCGTCTGTCCCGAAAGAAGCATTTTTGATCATGGGATCGCCTAAGGCATTTGATCTGGTGTTAAACATTGCGCCATCAAACCCAAGCCGAATACCCGCGCTCGCGCGGGGGTAGAAAAAAGACCTGGCGCCCTCGCAAGGGCTTGTTTTCGTAATGAGGGAACCGCGGAGCGGCGACGGGAGGGCGCAATGTTTAACACCAGATCAAATGCCGTATCGAATTACAGTTACCAAAACCAATCCTCTCGGGACAGACGCTAGTTAGTACTATTCGTCCGTCAAACGTCAAATCGCCAGAACTCGCCATCACGGACAATATGTCCCGCTGTAGGTGAGGCAAAATGGGTACCCAGGACCATGGTTTCGTTACCATATTCGTGCATAAAGGCGAGGCGTGTCTGTTCGGCTAATGCACCATCCACGTCTGCAATATCTTTCCAACTCGGCAGCGCGAACTGCAGCGGATGATGAAACAAATCGCCGGTGATAATCGCGCGCTCACCGCGAGACTGGATCAGTACGCTGACATGCCCAGGTGTATGGCCGGGTGTGGGCACCAGACTAACTTCATCGGTGAGTTGGTGATCGGTTTCTACGAAGTGCACCAAGTCTGACTCTACAATCGGTAAAATCGAATCTTGTTTGGCTTGTTTGCCAAAAGGGTCTTCCTCGTGTTCCCAGAATGCCCATTCCTCCCGCCCGATGAGATAGCGTGCATTGGGAAAAGTCGGCACCCAGCGATCGTTTTCGAGAACAGTATTCCAGCCTACATGGTCGACATGCAGGTGCGTGCACAGCACCATGTCAACGGCCTCCCTTGCTGCGCCTTTCTCGGTCAGCTTGTCGATGAAATTCGAGGTCCGCATATTCCAGTTTGGCGCATCGCGCTCTTTGTCATCACCAATGCAGGTATCGACCACAATGGTGGCATCGCCAGATTGAATAACGAACGTATGCACTGATACGGTCAAGCTATCGGCTCCCGGATTTAGAAAATGTGGCATTAACCAGCTCTGTAGCGGTAGTAGCTGCTCTGGTGTTGCCTGAGGAAACAAAAAAGTGGTGGGCATATCCATCAGCAGGTCCACCACACGGTGAATCTGCACATCTCCGACTTTCCAAGAATCCAATACAGACTCCATTCGACACTCCCCAATTTGATTGAAACCTGCTCCTAATAATGATACTAATTTAATTATCGATTAGTAGTCCTATGAATGTCATAAATCCTCGGAGAAAAGTCATGGCCCATAAAGAGACACGTAACACCGCTGACCTCATCATTCGCAATGGAACAGTCCACGATGGCACGGGTGCCGAGGGGCAACGGGCTGATGTCGCCGTGTCTGGCGACCGTATTGTCGCTGTAGGCGAGAAACTGGACCTATCTGCCACTCGCGAGATCGATGCCGAGGGTAAGTTAGTGACGCCTGGCTTTGTCGACATCCATACCCACCTCGATGCTCAGTTGGCTTGGGATCCGCTACCGACCTCATCTTGCTGGCATGGCATAACATCTGCTGTGATTGGTAATTGTGGCGTGACCTTTGCACCCGTGGAACCTGGCCAGAAAGAGTTTCTGGCGGAGATGATGGAATCTGTTGAGGACATTCCTCGAGAGGCTATTCTCAACGGCCTGCCCTGGGACTGGACGTCGTATGGCGACTACCTGGGCTGGCTGGATAGAACGGATAAGGGAATCAACGTGGGTGGCTTGGTTGGCCACTGTGCGCTGCGTGTTGCGGCCATGGGCGACCGTTGTATGACGGAAGGTTCTGGCACCGCAGAAGATATCGCACGGATGGCAGAGCTCGCAACCGAAGCTATGCAGGCAGGTGCCTTGGGTATTTCTACGAGTCGTACACTCGGTCATAAAGTCCCTGACGGTCGCCCTGTGCCTGGCACCTTTGCGGAAGCAGATGAGTTGCTGGCGTTCGGTGATGTGCTCAAAAAAGCGGGTTATGGTCTTTTCGAAGGCGCCATGCGGCTAGGTGAGCGAGACGACGATGAATTAACCCAGACCAGAGCCGAGGTCGCCCTCATGGGGGATATCAGCCGCCGCTCCGGCCGACCCGTGAGCTACGGTCTGGTGCAGTCAGACCGCCGCCCGGATCTCTACTCGCGGGTCATAGATTTTAATCGCGAGGAGAATGACAACGGCGCGCATATACGACCGCAGACTACGGCGCGTGGCATTGGCATGATCTATAACATATTTAACCGCACGCCTTGGGATCGAACCGAGTCCTGGCGAGCCTTACGCAAATTAGATCGCGCAGCCAAGTTGGCAGCGCTACGCGATGGTTCACATCGGGCACGCTTGATTGCCGATGGAGAGAATGCCGAACGGATCCCTAGCGCTGAGAAAATGTTTGTGCTGCCATTGGGTGAAGCCCGCTACGATTGCAAGGCCGAGGATTCTCTGGCTGCACATGCGACAAAACGCAATGTCTCCGCCGTCGAAGCTTTTATCGACCTGGTGCTTGAACGCGAAGGCGCCCTTAATCTCAACTACCCGATCCTTAACCACCAACTCAGTGCGGTCGAGGAGATGCTCGATACGGATCTGGTTACCTTGGGGCTGGCCGATGCCGGTGCTCATGTTGGCCAGATCATGGACACCAGCCAGCCGACGTTTTTGCTCACCTACTGGGTGCGAGAGCGACAGAAGTGGTCGCTGCCCGAGGCAATTCGACGCCTAACTTCAGATACCGCAGATCTATTCGGTTTTGCTGATCGCGGTCGAATCAAGGTGGGTGGCTATGCCGACATTAACGTCATCGACTTCGATGGGTTGTCGTTACCGCAGCCAGAATATGTCAACGACCTGCCGGGTGGCGCAGGGCGCTACATTCAAGGCTCCAGCGGATATGACTACACCATCGTTAATGGCAATGTATTCATGGACCACGGCGAGCACGCAGGGGCGTTGAATGGGCGGTTAGTGAGAGCCGGGCAGTAGGACCTCAAGCGCTTAGTTATCAAGCACTGCGCGAGCAATGAGCTCGCGCATGATTTCGGAGGTGCCGCCGTAGATGCGTTGCACCCGCGCGTCCGCATAGGCTCGGGATATGGGGTACTCCCTCATATAGCCATAGCCGCCAAACATCTGTAGACAACCATCTACGACCCGACATTGCGCTTCGGTGGCAGCAAACTTCGCCATGGATGCGGTGGCCGCATCCAGTGCGCCGGTTTTGAACTTGAGCATGCACTCGTCGATAAAAGCCTTGTTTAGTCTGTACTCGGTTTGCATTTCAGCCATCTTGAAGCGCGTATTTTGCAGCTTGGATAGTGGTGTCTTGAACGCGTGGCGTTGCTTGACATAGTCTACTGTCATTGCCAGGACGCCTTCCATAGCGGCTACCGCACCCGCCGCCAGGGCAAGCCGCTCTCGAGGCAGTTCCGACATAAGGGTAATGAATCCGTTGTTAAGGTCGCCCAACAGGGCATCGCCGGGAACCCGGATATTGTCATAAAATAGCTCTGAGGTATCGGCCGAATGCAGGCCGAGTTTTTCCAGATTGTTGCCGCGCTTGAAACCAACGGCCGTGGTATCAACCAGGAATAGGGAGATACCGCGAGCCCCAGTTTCATCGCTGTCGGTGCGTGCTACGGTAATGACCACGTCGCAGTGTTGGCCGTTGGTGATGAAAGTTTTTGAGCCGTTAATGATCCAATCGTTGCCCTCTCGCTGCGCGCGGGTGCGAACTCCCTGTAGATCGCTGCCAGCACCAGGCTCCGTCATGGCTATGGCGCCTACGCATTCGCCGCTGACCATGCCCGGCAAATATTTTTGTTTTTGAGCCTCGGAGCCGTGGTTGAGAATATACTGGGCGACGATATCTGCGTGCACGTTGATATTGACGCCAATCGAGTTATATCCCGCGCGATTGATCTCGTTGCAGACCACCATGCTCATCTCAAAGCTGCCGCCGGGACCACCATAAGCTTCTGGGATATCAACGCACAGAAATCCAGCGTCGCCGAGTTTGTTCCAAATCTGGCGGGGTATGATTTCATCACGTTCCCACTGTTCGTAGAAAGGGGCTATTTCCGTCTTGCAGAAACCTTCGACCATGTCTTGCAGGATGTGTCCTTCTTCAGTATTCAACTAGATCCCTTGTCACTGCTGCTGTTCCTCTGCGAGTATTGGCTGGAGGCAATTCCTGTTTACTTCGAACTGCATGATAACTATGATACTAGTTCTTGCGAGGGGGTACTGTAAAGGTAATGGGGAGAAGTTTAGTGTCTGATCTCGACGAATTGCGTCTAGAGGTCCGATCGTGGTTGGAAGATAACTGCCCGGCGTCTATGCGTACTGACATGCCAGCGGACGAGATTGTCTGGGGTGGGACCAAGCAAAATTGGTTCCATCCAGAAGCCAAGCAGTGGATGGAGGTTATGGCCGAACGCGGTTGGACGGTTCCGCATTGGCCAAAGAAGTACGGTGGTGGGGGGCTCGATTCGAAGCAGCAGAAAATCCTGCTGGACGAGATGAATCGGATCAACGCCAGAATACCCCTGCAGAGTTTTGGCATGTGGATGCTGGGACCCGCGCTGCTTGAATTCGCCAGCGAAGAGCAGAAGCTGCTCTATCTCCCACAAATCGCCAGAGGCGAAATCCGCTGGTGTCAGGGTTATTCCGAGCCGGGCAGTGGCTCAGATCTCGCCGGACTGCAAACCAAAGCGGAAGACAAAGGCGATCACTATCTGGTGAACGGCGCTAAAATCTGGACCTCTTACGCCGATCAATCAGACTGGATATTCTGTCTGGTTAGAACCGATACCGATGTGCTCAAACAACGCCCTAAACAAGAGGGTATAAGCTTCCTGTTGTTTGACATGGCGAGTGCTGGGGTCTCTGCCTCTCCCATCAAGTTGATCAGCGGCGCGTCGATTTTTTGCCAGACCTTTTTCCAGGACGTCAAAGTACCAAAGCATCAGCTCGTCGGAGATCTGAACAAAGGCTGGACCATCGCCAAGCGCTTGCTACAACACGAAAGAAATATGGTGTCTGTCATCAAAGGTAACTCGGCGCTGAGCCGCGCCAGCAGTCCTAAGCTTTCTGTGTTGGCCAAGCGGTATCTCGGCAATGACCCAGAGGGCACGAGTGACCCAGAGTTGCGTAGCCGTGTATGTCGTCATCAAATCGACAGTCTGGCCTTTAAACTGACAGTGAAGCGCAGCGTCGAAGAGGCGCGAGCTGGGCTTGCAGACGGCAACTCCGCGTCGTTTATAAAGTTCTACAACAGCGAATTAAACAAACGTAAGTATGAGCGTATGCTTGAAATTCTCGGCACAAAAATGCTCGGTTGGGAGGGCGTGGGTTTCGATGAAGAAGCGCTCGATATTACACGACAATGGTTGCGCTCTCGGGCCAACTCCATTGAAGGTGGCACCAGTGAAGTGCAACTGAACGTGATCGCTAAGAGAATTTTGGGACTTCCAGACTAGGAACTTTCGATAAATAAGGAACGAAAGATGAAACTTGGGCTAAGTATTGGGTATTCGGGTGGCGAAATGCGGCTGCCAGTGGAAAAAGTGCAACTGGCCGAACGGCTGGGTTATGACAGTGTTTGGACAGCGGAGGCCTACGGATCAGATGCACTGACACCGTTGGCTTTCCTTGCCGCTAAGACCGAACGTATCAAACTGGGTACAGGGGTTATTCAGTTGGCTGGCCGCACGCCCGCGAACGCGGCCATGACCATAGCGACCATAGATGCGCTGGCTGGTGGTAACCGAGTGATCTGCGGTATTGGCGTGTCAGGACCGCAGATCGTTGAAGGCTGGTACGGACAACCCTGGGGTAAACCGTACTATCGTCTGAAAGACTACGTGCTCATCATGAAGAAGATTCTCGCTCGAGAAGAGCCCGTGGTGCATGAGGGTAAGGAGATATCTCTGCCGTATACCGGGGAAGGTGCCCTGGGTGTAGGCAAACCCCTTAAATCCATACTGCATATGAACCCCAACATACCCATTTGGTTAGGTACCGGCATGGAGTCGACAGTAAGACTCACAGCTGAAATCGCTGACGGCTGGTTACCCCTGGGACTGGTACCCGAGACCTACAAAATATATGAACCCTGGATTGAACAAGGGTTAGCAAAGGCCGGTAAAGATCGCAGTCAATTTGATGCTCAAGGAGGCGGGGCGGTTGTGGTCACCGACGATGTCCAGTCGGCGCTAGATCGTTTAAAGCCAAATATTGCGCTGTACGTAGGCGGTATGGGGCACAAAACCAAAAACTTTCACAAAGAAATGATGATCCGCCGCGGCTTTGGTGATGCGGCTGAGCGTATACAGGAGTTGTATCTCGCCAAGCAAAAACGCGAGGCCATCGAGGCAGTACCTGACGAATTTGTTGACCAGGGTGCGCTTATAGGTGACAGGGCGCGCATCCAGAAACGGTTCAGAGACTGGGAAGACAGCGGCATTACCGGGCTCACGATCAGTGGCAACGAAGAAGCGCTGCGCTTGATGGCAGATCTGGCAAGACTCAATGTGGATCCCAAAATTTAGTAGTCCCCCAAAAGAGTAAAGAGAGTGGAGATAAAAAGATGAGCTCGTCAGACGACAAACCAAAACAGCCCCGCATGGTGAAGTGGTCACCGCCTTATCGACGCGAAGAGGTCGAGATGCCCGAGTTCGACCTCATCGAAATTGAGCGGGATGCGCCCATTGGTCGGATCGTGTTGAATTCGCCGGAAAAGCGGAACCCGCTGGGCTATGAACGTTTGTTACAGATTGAGATGGCGGCGAAGCTATTAGAATTGGATGATTCTATTCGCGTGATTATCATTAAAGGGCAGGGGCCAAGCTTTTGTGCAGGCTATGACATTACGCCGGTTAAGAGGGGCGAACGGCAGCGCAACATGCCGCCTGGTGGTTATATCAGCAAAAAGCGCGACCGCTTGTGGCAATCCTACGATCTGGAACATGCCCGTGTGTATATGACCTTGTTTGATCTACAGAAACCCGTCATCGCGCAGATACAAGGTGCCTGTCTTGCCGGTGGATCTGAACTGGCAGGTTTTTGTGATCTAAGAATCGTCGCGGATGATGCGAAAATTGGCTGGCCGGTAGGGCGTAATTGGTCGCCTGGAAATTTGCAGTACATTCCCTGGCTGGTGGGTATGACCAAAGCCAAATATTACATGTTCACCAGTGAACCCATGACCGGACTTGAGGCTGTACAGTGCCAGTGGGCGTCTGAATCCGTACCTGAAGAAGAGCTCGAAGCGCGCACCGAAGAGCTGGCACAGCTAATCGCGTTGACGCCAACGGACTTGATCATGATGACCAAACGCAGTATCAATCGACAGTTCGAAATAATGGGTTTCAAAACGGGTATCGCTGCCAGTGTTGATCTTCTGGCGCTCTCCAGTTTTCGTGACCAGGGGCTCTATGCATCCAAAGGAGAAGATGGGGAAGGTGGTGACGAGTTCATGCGCAGGGCCGAACGAGACGGTCTGAAAGCTGCGCTCAAGTGGCGCGAAGAAACGTTTGGAAACAGCTACCGTGAGTCTGACAAAGAAGATTAATATTCGAATTATTTAGGAGAAACTTATGCCTTCAATTGAAACCACCATGGCCAAGCGAATAGAGACACCGGGTGCACAAGACTGGGCCCGTAGTGCTCGTCCGGATTCGCCAAATAAATCTTTTATGGTGTCCTCGGATTGCCATGCCAACGAGCCGAAAGATTGGGTGAAATCGCGTATCGACCCTGACTATCTAAAACGCTTGCCGCGGCTGGAAATGAAAGACGGCCAGGCTTTCATCATCACCGAGGGAAACCGTCCCTGGAAGATCAAGACCGACACCACGGATTGGGCCCCGGAGGATATAGAGCGCAATAAGACTGGGCGCAATGTCGCTGAACGGATTGTGGATCAGGACCGCGATGGTATTGATGTCGAAGTTGTCTTTGGTAACAAAGGTATACACGCGTTTGGCACCAACGACCCTGGCTTTTCCATGGCCATGTGTCAATGCTGGAACGATTGGGCGCACGAAGAGTTTGGTGCCCACCAGGACCGCATCTTACCTATGGCTCAAATCCCCACCCTGGATGTAAAAGCCGCGATACAGGAAGTAGAGCGCGTCGCTAAACTGGGTTTCAGGGGTATCACCATTCCAGTAAAACCTGAATACGGTCCTACTGGTATGGATCAGCGGAATTACAACCAGCCAGAGTTCGAGCCTCTGTGGGCAGCCATTGCAGATGCCGATCTACCACTGACCATTCACGTGTCCACCGGTCGTGATCCGAGGGCGGCATCAGGTCCAGGT
>JBNMMV010000005.1:0-37605 GCA_051270205.1 Limisphaerales bacterium | reverse complement strand
ATGTGGCAGAAGTTGCGAAGTTGCTGATTGCGCAATTTGGCTGTGAGCAAATCGACCACGGCATTGGCAGCAGTTACGGCGGCATTTTGACGGCAGCCGCGGAAGCCGACCATCCTGGTCTTTTTACTCGATTGACCCTACTTGACCCTCCTATTCATCCGGACAACGACATCCTCAAAGCTATGGGTTTGCCAGAGCAAGAAGAAAGTTCTCATCGTGATGGTTTGGTTGCGCAAACTTTGAAGCGGCGAGATATTTGGCCGGATCGGGCGACAGCCTATGATGCCTGGCGACACAAGCCACTGTTTGCTGCTTGGTCAGAGACTGCATTTCAACTCTACCTCGACGCTGGAATGAGCGACTTGGACAGCGGCGAAGTTCAGCTTAAGTGCAATCCCAAAGTAGAAGCCCACAGATTTCAGACAACGGGGAAGTTAGGTTTGTTTGACTACGCACCCAAGGTGACAGTGCCGGTAACGCTGGTTCATGCATCGACCGGGCACTTTGCAGAAGAATTTTTCAGCAAGGTCGCTAGCGTATTCCCCAACGCACAGTTTCGGCAACTTGAAGGTGGCCATATGCTGCCCTTTGAAGTGCCAGATGCGGTCGCTGATCTGCTATTAGATGGCAGCTAACCAGGCGATTGCAACTATGCCGATAGCGAGTCCGCCAGCCCTGATCTGATCTGCGACCGTGCGCGTTTGTACCTTGACGTTGGCCACTAGCAAACCGGCAACTATGCCAGCTATAAAGCCAAAAAGATGGCCCAGCACGTCTATGCGTTCACCGCCGAAGCCAGTGAAGGCGAGTATCGCGATGGCCGCAAAAATCGGCGCGAACCCACGTTTAGCACCTTGGCCGCGGAAAAAACCTCGTCGCCATCCAAAAGCCGGCACCAATCCCAGTGCAGCGAATGTTGCTGTAGAGGCACCGATCGCGCGAAAGGCGTCTGGCTGAATTAGGCCGTTGAGAAGATTCGCTGCAATCCCACAGAGAAGCACGAGTAGCCAGCCAAACCCAGACCCTAGGTAACGACCAACGAAGAGCCCGAATACCGTGCCGAACAGACTATTGGCTGCAATGTGGGCGATGTCGGCATGCAAAGTCAGAGCGGTTACGGCGCGCCAGATTTCGCCTTGTGAGATAGCTTGAGCGTGAAGGGCGCCGAGTTCGCTAAGGTTAAGGGGGCTATTGCTTTGCCAGATCGGCAGGATCCATATGACGGCAAGATAGCCGAGTACGCCGGGCCAGCCGCTGTCGATGACGGTTGCTTGCACAGGCTTTTCAGCAGAGGGCGCATTCTCTCGCCAGTATAGATTGAGCTGATTGTAGGCTTCAACTTCATCATTGGCTTCGACGCTCAGTGTCCAGCCTTGGTCGCTCCGATCGACTTCGTGCGCGATATCCATCGCGGTCAGTACGAGTGCTGCGTCTTGAATGGGCTGGGCTGAGTCGGCCTCGAAAATAGGAGTCAAACGCTGGACCTAGTTGTGAATTTCAAGATTTTTCGGATCATACAGGGCCGTTAGGCTGACGCTGGCTTGATGCTGGTTTACGCCGACTTCGATGGTGTAATCACCAGCCAATACCGATTTTCTAGTGAGTCCCAGTTCACCGTGTATATAACCAAATGCTAGGCTTTGTCGGAAGGTATGACTGTAGGCGCTTGAGACAACATGTCCGACTCGCTGACCCTCTCGCCAGATGGGCTCATCGTGTGTGAGTAAAACTTCTGGGTTGGTGATTGCAAAGAGTGCCAACCGACGATCGACGCCGACAGTTTTTTGTTCTGCCAAGGCCGCCAGTCCCAACGTTTGCTCTGATTTGGCCCAGTCTACAGTGAAACTTAAGCCCGCCTGCAAAGGAGAATCTTCGTCGGTAATGTCATGCCCCCAATGACGGTAGCCTTTTTCCATGCGTAGGCTGTCCATAGCGTGATAACCGGCGTGGGTGAGATGTTCAAGCAATTGGTAGACTTTGACGGTCGCTTGCCATGGAATGTATAGCTCCCAACCGAGTGCCCCCACGTAGGTAATGCGCGCGGCGCGTACGGCAATGCCGGCCAATTCTATTTCTTGAGAAGTGGCGAATGGAAACGCCTCATGGCTTAGATCTGAATTTGTTAGGGGTTGTAGCGTGTGTCTTGCTCGAGGGCCCATGACGCCGATAACTGCATAGCGCTCGGTTATATCGATGATCGATATCTCAAACCCTGCTCGATGGCGTGCCATCCAGTTGAGGTCGCGGACACTCGACGCTGCAGCCGACACTACCCAGTAAAGTTCTTCGTTGATTCGCGTCACTGTCACGTCTGCTTCAATGCCGCCTTTTTCGTTCAACCATTGGCAGTAGACGACCTTTCCCGGTGCTACATTCATATTGGCGGTGCACAAATAATCCAAGAAGTTCTGCGCATCTGGTCCTTGGATTTCGTATTTGGCAAAGCTTGTTTGATCGAACAGAGCCGCACTTGTGCGCACGGCTTGGCATTCGTTTGCGCACCGGTCGAACCATTTTGGCCGTTTATATGTGTAGTCGTAACTGGGTGTCGAGCCGCTTTGAGCATACCAGTTAGGGCGCTCCCAGCCGGCGAGCTCGCCAAAGCAAGCCCCTTTGGCACGTGTTGCCTCATACATCGGAGATGTACGTACACCGCGTGCGCTTTCATGTTGTAGATACGGCCAGTGCATTGCATAGAGAAGACCCAAGCTCTCGGCGGTACGTGGCACTAAATAATCAGCATTGTTTTGAAACGGCTGGAAGCGACGCACGTCAACTTCCCAAAGGTCCATTGGCGGGCGTTTATCCATAAGCCACTGAGCCATAACTTGGCCAACGCCTCCCGAAGATTGAATGCCAATAGAGTTAAACCCGGCAGCGACAAACAACCCGGAGACCTCTGGTGATTCCCCCAGCATGTATCGGCCATCGGGCGTGAAACTCTCTGGACCGTTAAACCAGGTTCGCACACCAATCGGTTCAATGGCAGGTACCCGTTCAGTTGCCGCCTGGTAGTAGGGCAGAAAATGATCGAGATCAAATGGCAACTCGCCAAACGCGAAATCCTGCGGCAATGCGTCGGGATCGATTGGCTTTGCCTGCCGCTCAAAGCAACCGACCAGTATTCGGCCTGCATCGGGTTTCATGTAGATGCCATCGTCGGGATACCGCAGAATCGGTTGGTCACCTTCTAGGTTGACAGATTCAGTGACCGCGTAAAAATGTTCGGCCGGGTAGAGTGGGAAATTAGCGCCTACAGCTAACCCCAAATTGCGACTCCATAGACCGGCCGCCATCACCACTTGTCGAGCGTTGACCATTTGACCTGCAAGCTCGACACCCGTTACTTGACCGTGCTCAGTGGCCAGTCTTACTACTGGCGTATCTTCGAATATTTCGGCGCCATGGCGCTTTGCAAGACGGGCGAGCGCCATGGTGGCATCTACTGGATTAGTTTGGCCGTCTCTTGGCATGTACACCCCCCCTATAAGGCCTTCAGGGTTGATGTGCGGCCAGCGCTCGACCAGTTCAGCGGTGGCCAACCAATCGCATTGAACGTCATTGTGGCGTGCCATCGCGGCTAGTTTTTGCAACTCAAAGACGCGCGCAGGATTGTTGGCAAGGGTCAGGGCGCCAATGCGTTTGAAGCCAAGATCCTCGCCGTCTGCTTGCAAATTGTCGAACAATTCACCGGTGTATCGGGCCAGACGGGTTAGGTTTGCTGAAGCCCGCAGTTCAGCCACTAGACCAGCTGCGTGCCAGGTGGTGCCAGAGGTGAGTTTGTCGCGCTCTAAAAGGGCGACACTAAGCGGTGTCTGGGTCGCTAGGTGATAGGCAATGCTGGTACCTATTATGCCGCCACCGATGACGACCACGTCATAGCTAGATTGCACTGTCATATTTGGAAACGACGGCCTTATGCCTTTTTGTGATGAGAGGCGGGTTTGTTGCTACCATTAAACTTGCAATTCGCCGCTAATGGCCCAATATTAACAGTTAGAACATTTAACAGAAGTGGATATTACTATGGAACAAAGAACCCTTTCTCAGGCCTCAGTTTCGGGTCTGTCAGAGCTAGAAACCAGCAAGGTTCTGAAAAACACCTACCTGCTATTGGGCATGACAATCGCCTTCAGCGCTGTTGTCGCAACAATTGCGATGCTCGCACAGGTAGGTCGGCCACCGTTCATCATTTGCATTGCGGGTGTTTTGGGGCTGAGCTATCTTGTTCATAAAACAGCCGACAGCGCTATGGGCTTACCCATGAGCTTTCTCTTCACAGGGTTTCTCGGTTATATCTTGGGACCAGTGGTCGGTTACTACCTCGCGGGCGGTGCTCAAGTTGTGACAATGGCACTGGCCACCACGGCGATTACCTTTACTGGGTTGAGCGCAGTTGTGCTGATCAGCAAGAAAGACTTCAGCTTCATGACAACGTTTGTGCATGTCGGATGGATCACGCTTCTTGGCGTGGCAGTACTTGGTGCCTTCTTTGATTTTAGTGCTTTTTACATGGCAATTTCTGCCGCGGTAGTGCTGCTAATGTGCGCCACGATTCTCTGGCAAACCAGTGCCATTATTCATGGTGGTGAGACCAACTACATTCGAGCGACTGTGACGTTGTATATGTCGATCTACAACCTGTTCAGCGTCATGCTAATGTTCTTTGGAATGGGCGACGACTAGTCTCCGACAGACTATTAAAGCGCACGAATAAAACCCCGGTTTGCCGGGGTTTTTTTTGCCTGAAACTTTTATCCCAATTTAGCGAGTGGTGAGTGCTGCGTACACTTTGGTGAGCTGTTCTGCCAAGTCTTCCATTTCTTCGATGACCAGATAGCGTGCATCCGGGCACATGCGCTTAAGGTAGTCGTGGCCGGAACGATCGACCGTAATGCAAAACGTTTCAATGCCCTTTTGCTGGGCTTCGAGAATGGCTTTGGCGGTGTCTTCTAATCCATATTCGTGATTACCACGGTCCGGTCCGTAGTCTGAATCTTGAGGGAATCCGTCGCTGATCACGATCAGCACTTTCATGGCATGGCCAGATTGCATGAGCTTGTAGGCTGAGTGGCGAATAGCCGGTCCCATGCGGGTAGAGCGTTTCGGTTGCATCGCGGCAATGGCTTGCAGTGTTTTTTGGGAAAAAGTCTGGTCCGGTTCTTTGGCCACAAAAACCTCAACACAATCTTTACCGTAGCCTGAAAACCCGTAGACACCATAGGCGTCGCCTAGCGCGTCCAGGGCTGAAGCCATAACCACCATGGCTTCGCGCTGTACGTCTATTATTTTGCGTTTCGGAGCTTCTTCCTCTTCCTCATCGTCGACAGAAGTGTCCCAGGGGTCGCGTAGATTAGGGAATCCATCTTCTTCATAGTCTGACCAATCTACTGGCTCGGGCGGCTCCACTGGGTCATCTGTTGAAGCAGATAAATCGACCAAAAAAAGTGCGCAAACGTCTCGGTGCATGCGCTCTTTTCTAGAATAAAAACGTTCGCTGGGTGAATGTCCGGCTCGTATGTCCTGGCGAGCTTCGACAATTGCGTTGAGGTCTAATTCATCACCATCCTGTACACGAGTAACGCGCTGTAATCCGGTAGGTCTAATTTGCTCGAGTTGTTTTTGCACCCGTGGTCGATAGTTTTTGATCACCTGTTTGAGTTCGAAAATGTCCTCATCACTGCCTGACAGAACTTCCTCGAAGACTCGACACCAATGATGTAAGTAGGTGTGGTTTTGGTAGTCCCATTCGTCGTAGCGATAGCTTCTGGCATTGGAGCGGTCGTTGCCCAATGCGTGGCGGACAGACGATTTTTCCATGTCGATGCGTCGTTTCATGGTATCGCGTTCGTCTTCAATCGCTTTGATATCGACGTCCGCATCACGCACTGTGGCATCGTCGGCGTCGCCACGCTCCGCTTCCATGTCCTCAGCCTGCAACATCTCTACTGCAAGCGCCATGGAAAGCTGCTCGGCTTTGTCTTCCCACTCTTCAATTCGTTGTTCTCGGTTGAGCCAATCAGGCAGTGACTCTTCTTGTTGTGCGTAGGGTGAGGTTTCTGCGAAAACATAGCTGTCTTCGATTTGTTGATAGAGATCCGCCGTCGCCTTAACACTGTCGTATACAGATTGCTCTGGGGCTTGTAGTTGATCTAACCATACGGTGATTGCTTGCCAATCTGAGCTTGGCTCCCCCCACAAATGTCGGCGCGCGGTAATGAAAGCGTCAGATGCGCCTGAGGCTAGCGTCAGTAAGTGCGCATGATAGTGTGCAATGTGTCTCTTTAGGCCAGGATAGGTGCGTTTAAGGTGGCCGAGTACCCTGGCCTTTTCCATTAAGTTGAAAATGTCCGCAGCCAATCCAGGCTGTGCGAATAGTCCGAATAGCATCTGGAAGTCGCCGGTGCGTGGTGAAAGCCCCTTAGGCTCCTCGTACTTTTCGGCCAAGAGGGGGATTTGGTCAAGCGCACGGCTCATGCGAAAACTAAATGTGCCACATTCGCGCAGCCCGATTTGTTCCATGACGAGTACGCGGTAGCTGGCCAGACTTGGTCCGTCAAGTTGTTCTGGAAGGTACAGCGTATCAGTGGATTGCCCGGTGCCTTCCAGTCCCAGCGCCAGTCGGCGGTGTGATGCGAACTCGTCTGACGCCTTAATGTGAAAATAGCGTCCCGCTATACCCTCAGTGAAAAGGGCTAACGTATCTTCAATATCGGCGAGCGCAAGCACTAGGGCAAGATAACGTCGACTATATCGGCAACAGCGCTTTGCACGGTGGCGTCATCTGAAATAGCGGTAATGATGGCGACATCGGCTGCACGTCGTGGCGCAATGCCGGCGGCGATCAGTTCGGCGGTGTAAATTAAAAGACGTGTACTTACGCCTTCTTCAAAGCCGTGTTGTGAAAGATTGCGAACCCGCTCACCAATCACGGCTAGGTGTTCAGCATGGCCAAGGTCGAGGTTCGCTTCGTGAGCAATTATTTCTGTTTCGGTGGCCACATCTGGGTAGTCGAATTCCAAACTCACAAAACGCTGGCGAGTAGATGGCTTGAGATCTTTGAGCACGCTCTGATAACCCGGATTGTACGATATAACCAGTAAAAATTCGGGGTGCGCAGCTACCAGTTCGCCCGTCTTGTCGATGGGTAGGATGCGCCTGTGGTCGGTTAACGAGTGAATTAGCACTGTGGTGTCCTTACGTGCTTCGACGATCTCGTCCATGTAACAAATAGCACCAGAGCGAACAGCGCGGGTCAGAGGTCCGTCACTCCACACGGTTTCGTCACCTTTGAGGAGATACCGGCCCACCATGTCTGTCGCAGTTAAGTCTTCATGACAAGAAATGGTGACCAATGGTACTTCTAACGGGTTGGCTGTCTCTCGATACAGTCGCCAGGTCATGTGTTCAATGAAGCGGGTCTTGCCGCAGCCCGTAGGTCCTTTTAATAAGACCGGCAAGCGCGCTGAATAAGCCGCTCGAAATATCTCCATCTCGTCTGCGAGAGGGCGGTAATAGGGTTCGGAATCTGCGGTGAAAAAATCTACTGCTTGCGTCATTAACGTTGTGCCGGGCTAAATTGATCGGCACCCTTGCGATAAGTGAAAAAATTGATTTCAGGATTTCTGTTTACCAGAGGTCTCCTGTACATGGCGTGACTAATTGAACGCACTTCGTGTTCTAGTTCGAATAACACTTCGTTGCTTGCTGGATCGCTGTCTGGGTCGACAATAGACTGGAAGCGATATTGAAACTGATCTGACTCTTCCGAAATTAAACCGCGGTCTTTCAGCCACGCGTGGGGTCCTGAAAAATCGGCCACGTAGATGGCAATGTGATGGCCATCGTAGGCAGGCAGCGGGGCATCAGTTTCTGCGTATCTGAGGATTTGATTGTGGCCCATGGCGACTTCTACCTGATCGGAAGTAAGTCTCGCAGGACATCCCAAAACTTGTTCATAGAAGCGAGCGATGCCAGGTGCTGTGCCAATCGGCACATTGAGTTCCACATAGGGCATGCCGAGGTCCATGCGTGGAAAACTAGCGGGTTCGTAAGCTCTAACTTGGTTGCCGTACGGGCAAGTTAATGCCAGATGATCATCTGCTTCAACACAGGCGAAATGACTATCGCCCAGGCCACGTGAAGCGAATTTCAGGCGTTTTTGAAGACCCTCGAGGCTAGGCACCACAACGCCAACGTGGCCGCGCACCACTTGTGCAGAACCGGTAGGGAGGTGGAACTGTTGATCGCCGAGATTGACCCACATGTTGAGGGTACCAAAGTCGATGTAAGGGTCGCGAGTGAAGCCTAACCCAGTAACATAGAACATCGCTGCCAGACTCTGGTCCGGTACAGTGACGTTAACGTGCTCCATCAATTGGACGTTGCCGACATCTTCGGCCGCGCGGTTGAAAGTTTTGCTTGGCTCAGCCATTTGTGCTCCCCGTATCGCTGGATGGAAACTATACACTGAGCGTATAGTTGGGTCATGGAAGAAAATACAGATCCACTCTTAGATGCCACCACAGCACTGATTCCACCACTGCTTACAGCCATTGATGTGCTTCAGCATGCGGGCCGGCATATGCATCCACCCAACATTCCCGAATTAGCTGAAAAAGTCGAACCCTTTCGGGCGCCTCTAAAAGAAGGGCTCGAAGTGTTTTCTGCCACGCAATGGCCAGATCACCTTAGCGGATTTGTAGGCGCTGCAGAAAAGTCGGCTAGCCTCTGTATGCAAAGCTTTAACGAGTTCTTAGGTGCCATGAACCAGTCCAACGCATCCATGGCTGCCTATCGCGCGATGGGATACAACACCAAAGCGGCAGAAGCGGTGTACCCCATTGGCCAAATGCTACCGCCAGTGAGCCGATTTTTTCTAAACCCTGAACAGCGAGACGATGAAGCATTGTTGGCTAAGCTCGCCGCCGCAGATGGTGATCGAGAGCATGTCGGCGTAATGCATGCGGCGAATGCCAGCGATGAGCGCGGCGGCTTTTCAATGTATGTGCCGGAATACTACGACAACGAAAAGGTGCCCTTGATAGTGGCCATGCATGGTGGCAGTGGGCATGGTCGCAGCTTCTTGTGGACTTGGTTGCGTACTGCTCGCTCTGTGGGTGCCATTGTCATCAGTCCTTCCTCTAGGGAAGGCACCTGGTCGTTGATGGGCCCTGACATTGACTCAGAAAATCTCGATGCCATGGTCAAGTACGCCTGTGAGCATTGGAACATAGATGAAGAAAAGATTTTGCTCACTGGCATGAGTGATGGCGGTACGTTCAGCTATGTTTCTGGGCTGCGCAGTGACGCACCTTTTACTCACCTGGCGCCAAGCTCTGCTTCGTTTCATCCGATGTTGGTGGAAACCGTAGACCCTGCTCGGGTAAAGGACCTACCAATTTATATTATGCACGGCGCGCTAGACTGGATGTTTCCGGTCGATGTCGCGCGTACAGCACGGGACACGTTTACCGCTCATGGCGCGCAGGTGGAGTATCGTGAAATCGATGACCTGTCGCACACTTATCCAACGGAGGAAAATCCTCGCATCATGCATTGGATGATGGGGGACTAAGGGGGCCTGATGGAAGCGAAAGTGGAAGGCCAAATTGTCACTTATCAACCGTCCTTTGCGAAGGCCTTTGCCGAACTCAATTATGAGTGGATTGAGCACTATTTCAGCGTCGAAGAAGAAGACAAAAAGGCGTTAGACCACCCGGAGACCTACGTTCGGGGTGGCGAAATTTTCTTTGTGCTGGTTGATGATGAGCCGGTTGGCACTGTCGCGATGGTACCTTTCGCGCAGGAGAACGGACAAGTCACAATCTTTGAGCTTGCCAAGATGGCGGTGCGACCTGACCAGCAAGGCCGTGGGTTCAGTCGTCTCTTAATGCAAGCCTGTGTCGAATACGCAAACAATTGCGGGGCACAGGAGATTATGCTGGTCACCAACGATGTGTTGGCGCCTGCGTTAGCCTTGTATGAGGCCTACGGGTTCAAAGCGCTGGCGAAGATCAATGATGTTAGGTATGAGCGGGGGAATTTGGAAATGAGGCTGCAACTATAGGCATGCTTGATTCTAGTAACCTGATTCACCTAGGTGCTTTTGCCGTCTATCTTGGCATATTGATGACCATTGCGAGTAATGTGCGGGTCAAGCCCATGCGCAACCTCTCAAGCCTTATTCAACTTGCCGTTTTGCTCTTATGCATTGACCTGCTCGTTGGTTTTTTTCTAGTTGGGCGTCATTTCGACAATCATCAATCGGCGAGTTGGATCGCCAAGTCACTGTACGGTGTACCTGTGTTGTTTGGTATCTCGATTTGGTGGTTGCGTCGATCGCACGACCGAGCGAAACAACGGGCTGCTACGCGCCCGGACTAATACTGAAATTTAGCTTGGCTGCAGCCTTAAAAGCGGTCCGAGAGGTGTGCAACTCTGAGTACTTCGTCAGACGTGGCGAAATTGATATTCCGTAAGCCACAGCCCAAGTGAGCACAGAAGTCAGCATTAAATCTGCGGCAGAAAAGTGGCTTCCGACTAAGAAGTCGGTGTCTTTAATGGCGGATTCTGCAACCGCGACTTGTTTGTTGAACCCTTCAATCGCAGTTTCAATGGCCGCCGGTGCCTCACCATACAAATCGGCAAGGTCGCGATGTTTGCGAATGATATAGAGCGTGTGGGCATCTAGCTCCATTTGCACGAACGAAGACCATTGATTATAGAGTGCTCGTTCGGTGGTGTAGGGCTTGGGAACTAGACCGGTGTCTGGGCCATAAGTGTCGCCGAGGTAAGTGACGATCGCCGCGCTCTCGCTAAGCACAAAATTACCGTCGACTAAAACAGGGATCTTTTCCTTGGCGTTAAGCGCACGGAACGCATTGGTCTGAGTCTCGCCAGTGCGTGAACCAATAAGTTTGGCTTCGTATTCGAGCCCGAGTTCAATACACATCCAGTGCGGACGGATGGTACGTGCGGTGGCGCCACCCCAAATTTGAATCACGTTAGCGACCCGGTGGTGTTACTTCTGTGGCTTCGTAGAAAGTTGCGCTGACGTTCTTCGGAGGATTTGCCGCCATTGCCGCCTGAAAATCTGCCATGTGCGGCATTGCAAAATGCGCACCTAGTGCTTCCATGCTTTGCCACTTTTCTGTGATACGCAGAACATCGGGATTGTTCAACTCAACACTGAATGTATAGTCGTAACAACCGTCTTCTGCGCGGCTGGCCGTCTCCATAGCAGCGATGGCTGCCTGCATGGCAGCGATGCTGTCTGCACTGGATTCGATAATGGCGTTGACTACAATCACTCGGTTCCCCTTCTAAATTGCTGCTAGAGTTTGCTTAGCGTACTGCACTCTTTCTTCGATAGCCATCTTGCGCGTGTCCATAGCCTGCAAGTGATTCAACCTGGGTAAGAGCCCGGAATTGTTAGCGATTTGAATACTCAAACCAGGGCGTGCATTGAGCTCAAGAATCATCGCCCCGTGTGTTTTATCAAGGACGATATCGCAGCCGAGGTAACCGAGTTCACTGACTTCATAACATTTGGCGGCGAGATCTAGCAGAATTGACCATCCAGGAATTTTGATGTCCTGTAGCGGCACGCCGGTATCTGGGTGATGGGTGATGACTCGCTCATGTCGCACCGCCTGAATGGCTTCGCCTGTTGCAAGATTGAGACCCACGCCGATTGCACCTTGATGCAAATTGGCTTTGCCGTCTGATGATTTGGTAGCCAAACGCAACATACCCATCACTGGGAAACCTTTGAATACAATCAAGCGAATATCAGGTACTCCTTCGAAACTTATGCTCGCGAAGGTGTCGGCAACCTGCACGCGTTGTTCGAGAAAGGCGACGTCTGGCCGTCCCCCTAACGAATGGAGGCCACTAATTGTATTGGTTAGATGTCGTTGCACATCTGCCAGCTCTATGAGCTCGCCGCTGGCTTTTATAAAAGAATCGCCTCTACGTTCCTTAATGACCAAAATACCCTTTCCACCACTGCCATGTGCCGGTTTCGCAACGAAGTCGTCTATTTCTTGTAGGCGCTTGCCAATCACTTGGATGCTATGTTGTGTTTCCACTACCTCGATCAATTTTGGTACGGATAAACCGGCCTCGACGGCCAAAATTTTGGTGGTGAGTTTGTTGTCCACTTGAGGGAAATGACGGCGTTCGTTGAACTGGCCAATATATTCTATATTGCGTCGATTCATGCCTAAGATACCGGCGCGCTTCAGTGTTTTGGGCGCGACCCAATTCATTTTTTAAATGCCGAAAAGCGATGCAGTTCCAGCAATCTGTAGCCTGTGTAGCGTCCAGTAATAAGAATGACTGCGAGTACAACAAGATGTAGCTCAGGGAAGTTGAAGGCGAGGTGGCGCGTAATAGAGAGATCCATGAGTAAAAATGCCATTACGGCGACAAACAAACTGCCTCCGCCCTGCAGTAGAACCTCCTTCGGACCTTCTTCCTCCCAGATGATAGACATACGCTCGATTGTCCAAGCTAAGATGATCATCGGGAAGAAAGTTATGGTCAGGCCTTGCAGTAGACCGAGGCGAAAACTGATGACGCTAAAGATGCTAATAATGGCGATGACAATAACGACAAGGGTTGCGATGCGTGCCACCAATAACAAGTTTAACGACGACAGATAGGAGCGAATGAAAAGCCCGATGGCGACCACGATGATGAAGCTAGCAAGACCCGGTAGTAGCTGTGTCTGTAAAAAGGCTAAGGCGATGAGTACAGGCATAAAAGTGCCTGAAGTTCGGACGCCGATTAAAACTCTAAGCAAGACCACCACTAAAGCACCGATGGGCAGCAACATGATCAGTTTAAACATACCCTGTTCAGCGATGGGTAGGTTGTAGAGAGACAAGGCAAGATCGCCAACTTTTTCTTTCGCCACAATCAACCCGGAGCGCGTCTGTGCAGAGATCGAGAAGCTCACTCGGCTTCGCGTCCCGCCCTGAACTTCGATCAAACTCGGTGCACCCGTTTGCCAAAGCAGCAAGTTTTCTGTTGATGGCACAGGTCCCAGTGAAGGGTTGTAAAGACGCCACTGCTCGCCGTCGTAAACCTGCACAAACTCGGTGAGCGCAAGTCTGCGGCGACCGTCTTCGAGCGGCAGAACCTGAACGGTACGGGCGTGATGTCCTGCTGTTTGCATGAGTAAAGACAACAGCTTGGATGCATCAAATTGATCGGTTAACAAATTGATGTTCTGGTCGGGTTGATTGATGCGCCGAATGAGTTGCACGGCCAGCGAGTGCGCATCTGCAGTGACAGGAATAATGGTATTTAGTATTTGGTTAACTGCCGTTGCATTGGGTTCATCCCAAGGCACGTTGACCGCAGTTGCATCGGGCGCGGGCAAACCTGCCTGATTGTCGCTGGCTGCAAAGTCCAATTTGTAGAACAGTACTTGGGGACCCTGAGCGACGCGCTTGGTCCAGTGGGCTTGGCGTTGTTCAGCACCTTCTTCAATAGTGAACCCCCAGCCCGACGAAGCCGCGGCTTCGTTGATCAGTTCAAAGCCTTTCTGAACCGGTGGCAGGGTTAGATAGACTTGGCTTGCGGCACCGTCAGCAACAAGCTCGATGCGCGCTTCCACTTGCCATACTTGGGTCTCGGTTGCAGGCAACCAGGGAATGTTGTACGTCTGTTGGCGGTAGGCAGCTGCGCTGATGCCGAGGATAATCAAGATGGTTACCAGAAATATAAACGGCGCGCGATTGTTCATGAACTGCTGTGATTATTGCTTAGGCAAAGGCTGGACGAACTGCCGTCCGACGTCAACCACAGCTATATCGGTGAGGAAGTTGCGTCCAAGAATCATATTGTGTGCAAGATGCGACCTGTCGGCGAGGGTAAAATCGAACGTATCGCGAACGTTACCGATGAGAATACGCATCTTCACGACGGCTCGGCGCGTACCGTCTTTGTCGGATTGCTGAAACACCCGTACGTATTTTTCGACAGGGCGTTCAATGGTGACGGTAGAATCTTCGTTAACCACGTCGAACTTCACCCAATCGTCACCATCGCGCTCAAATTCGGTGACGTTTTCAGCGTGTAGAGAGCTGCTTTGCGCGCCGGTGTCGATCCGGGCAGATGTCACAAAACCAGGTGGTTCTACGAGTACCTTTTCCATTTCTCCAACTACCATGCGATCGTCATTCATGACGACGGTTTGGGTGATAGTAGTACAAGCCTCGTCCTTAATTACGGCAGGTTGGCAGGTGCGTTTGGCACTGTTGCGTACTTCTGCGGTCAGTCTTTCTTGCAGCGCTTCGAGTTCGTGCTGAAATACGATTGTCTGATTAGCGTTACCCGCTTGCACTGCCGCTAGCTGATTACCTTGCTGCTGTAGCTGGGTCACTACTTCGCTCTTGATGGAATCTAATTCACTCTCTAGTTGGCCTATGTCTTCTTGCTGCAGCATATTTGAGCATGCGCTGAGGGTCATAAGCCCACATAACCACAGCACGTGGGTCGCTGTTTTGACTACGTGATGGCAAGATGATTGGACCGGGTTAATGGTAGAACTGATAAAGCTACTTGGCATTGTTGTTCTATCAACGACTTCTCTTAGTTTGGAGCGCTAGTTTATCGACTCGAAAAGAATGTGCTAGTGAATCACAGTGCTCATTTCGCGAGGCGTAAAGAGATTGAATACTGTATAAATATACAGTATAAAACGTTGCCGTAGTTTTGATAGCCCAACATGATCAAAGGTCGTGGCAGCATCAGCAATAACGAAAGCCGGTTTCTCGCCACCAAAACGATTGCGGTGGATGACGGTTGGCAAACAATTGATGCGGACACAGATGCGGACACAGATGCGGACATAGATGCGGATAAAGATGCGGACACAGATGCTGAGCCTAAGCTCCGAACCCAACTCTATGTAGATCGAACCAAAACGCTTATCACCAAGAATAAGTCTCCCGATATTCCGTTCGATCAGTCGATTAATCCTTATAAAGGATGTGAACACGGCTGCATATACTGTTTTGCCAGACCGACACACGCCTATCTGGATCTTTCACCTGGTTTAGATTTCGAAACTAAAATTTTCCGTAAGACTGAACCACGCCATCACCTAATGAACGAACTGGCGAAGCCTAGTTATGTTTGTAGTGTCATTGCCATGGGCACCAATACAGATCCCTACCAGCCGTTCGAAAAAAGTCAGAGGGTCACCCGGGAGATTCTGGAAACCCTGCTTGAGCTCAAGCACCCGGTCAGCATTGTGACCAAAAGTAAGCTCATTCTCAGAGATCTAGATTTGTTGGTCCCGCTCGCTGAAATGGGGTTGGTACAGGTGAACATTAGTCTCACTACCCTCGACCAAGGATTAAAGACCAAGCTTGAACCCCGCACTGCGAGCCCCGCGGCCAGACTACGAACGCTTGCCGAGCTGCGTGCAGCGGGTGTACCTGTAGGTGCCTTGGTAGCCCCCATCATTCCCTTCATCAACGATCATGAAATTGAGGATCTTGTTGCCAGTGCTGCAGACGCGGGTGCGTTGTGCGCCAAATATGTTCTGCTGCGTCTGCCTCTAGAAGTGAAACCGCTTATGGAAGAATGGCTGCAAACGCACTTCCCATTGCGGGCCGAGCGTGTCATGGCAGCCGTGCGGGATACCCGGGGTGGCAAAGCCTACCAGTCAGGCTGGCATACCAGAATGGTTGGGCAAGGTCCAATTGCCGAGCTGATCAGGGCGCGGTTTCACAAAGCGGTAAAGGATGCGAATTTGGGGAGTAGTTTAGATCCGCTAAGAACCGATTTTTTTATACCGCCTGCTCGACCAACGAAAGTACCCGACAGTCAACTATCACTGTTCTGACTACCTGCTAGACTCGACGCTTTCCTTTTTTGGATTAGGGGTTGGGTAGGGTTATGGATCTGGTCACGTGGTCTTGGATTTTTCTCGTCGTTTATATTGGCATGATGTTGTATTTCGGCATTGTGGGTCAGCGCAAAGTTACCAATGCAGACGATTTCGCCACGGCTCGTGGGGGTTACGGTCCATTTTTCTTAGCCTTTGCTTTTGCCGCCACCACGGCCAGTGGCGCTACCTTTGTTGGCTTTCCAGGTATTGCTTATAATGCAGGCACAGCGGCGATATGGTCTGTCGTGCTTTATCCTATCGGTGTCTACCTCGGTGTGCTTATTTGCCTCAAACTGGTAAGCAATAGCGGCAACGAGTTCGGCTCGCGCTCCATCCCGGAGTATTTAGGTCAGAGGTATCAATCTGACTGGATCAGAATTCTTGTATCGCTTTTCTCCCTATCTTTGTTTTTCTATCTCGCCGGGCAATTGGTTTCAGGCATTGTTATGTTCGAAATAATGTTAGGTGTTTCGCCGCCGGTCGCCCTCGGCGTGACGGCAGCTGTGCTACTGATCTATGTCGTTATGGGTGGTGCCCATGCCGATATTCTTACCGACGGTGTCCAAGGTTTCATCATGGTTGCCGTCGGCTTGCTGGTGGCAGGTATGTTCTTTACGGGCTACGGCGTTGATGGCGGCTTCAGCGGCATGATCGACAAGCTTAGATCGGTAGATGAGAACCTTGTCGGCTGGACCAATCCAACCAACGTCCTCTACCATTCTTGGTGGTCTATATTGGCAATTTTGTTATGCCATATCCCATTGGGGATGTTGCCGCACATCGGCAATAAGCTTTGGGCCCTGAAAGAACCGAAACAGCGCATGTCGTTTCTTAAGATGGCCTTCGCTTTCGGAATGATCTTAGGCATGTTGGGATTGGGTGGTATTTTGGCGCGTGTTATTCTCGGCGAAGGCATCGACGGTAATCAGGCGCTGGCGTTGCTTTTCATTGAGCTTTTCCCGACTTGGTTTGCCGCTCTATTGGGCGTCGGTATTCTTGCTGCGGTAATGTCTACTGCTGATGGTCTGGTCGTTTCTTCATCGCAGATCGTTGCCAATGACATTTATCGTCTGTCCATTGTCCCGCGTCTAAAAAATAAGATGAGTGAAGCCGAAGTTGAAAGGAAAGTACTCAGCATTAGCCGCATCTCAACAGTGGTAATAATGGTGCTTTGTACCGCCCTTGCGTGGACGATGTTGGACATGAACGTCACCATTATCGTTTGGATAGGTACCGGTTGTATGATGGCAGCCTTTGCCGGGCCGCTCATTCTTGGCGCGGTGTGGAAAGGAGTGACACGCCAAGGCGCTTTCGCCGGTTTGTTATTGGGTGGTTTGACATTCATCATCACCTTCAACGCAATGATAGAGCCGCAGTGGTTTGCACCTGGGATCATCCAAAATGGGGTTCTCTGGTTGGTAGCAGAGTCTCCTAATCCTTGGTCTTGTGCAGCGATAGGGGAGCTTGTCTCCGTCACTGTCACCGTTGTTGTCTCCAAACTGTCGCAGCCTCTCCCCGAGACTCATATTGCTCGGATGTTTGGAGAGCCTTCAGCGCAGTAAGCCGGTTGTTCGGTTCACGATGTTTTGTGACCGCGTAAAAAGAACAGCCCAAGGATTGCCCAAACCAGAATCGTACCCCACTCGTATGGCCACTCCAGTCCGCTTTCGCTCCAAGGCAGAAATGCGCTCAGTAAGCCAAGAGACAGAACGACTGCGCCCCAGCCGACAAGGTTTGGATGACTGACTTTAAACGGTCGCGGCATGTCTGGTTCTTTGCGTCGCAGTACTAGAAACGAAATTGCGACGAATAGAAAAGCAATGGTCACCGCGAAACTGCCGCTGTTGATTAGCCATACCAGTATGGTGCGACCGAACAGCGGTGCGACTAACGACAGAACACCGATAGTCAGAATGCCAACGTACGGGGTACGATATTTTGGATGTAGGCGTGCGAATGCAGCGGGTAGGTGACCAGATTCTGCGAGGGCAAACATGACTCGCGAGGCACCTACAACAAATGCATTCCAACTGGTCAGGATACCACCGACACCGCCTATCACTAGCAAAGTACCAGCCCACGGTGAGCCCCACATAGAGGTGGCAGCATCTGCCGTTGCCATGCCCGCTGACGCCAGCTCGTTGGCAGGAAGGGCAAACCCTACTGCAACTGAAACTGCCACATACCAAAGCACCGCACAGACAACAGATATCACTAAAAGCCGCCCGATTTTGTTCGGTGGAAGATCGATTTCTTCCGCTGATTGCGGAATTACATCGAAGCCAACGAGCATCGAAGGTACCATAATCAACACCACCAAGATGCCGCCGGTGCCGCTCATTAACCACGGTTCTGCGTTCGCCGCACTTCCCTGAAAAGCGCTCCCGCTAATCAACACCAATCCAGACAAGATGATCAGGGCGGTCGCCAGTGTTTGGACAAAAGCCGCAGTTCGAATACCGCGGTAATTTGACCATGTCACTATCAGTGCGCCCAAGGCACCCACAATAACGAAGCCGATATCGACATCGGCATCGAGGAACTGCCACAGGGTGCCCATGCGAATTTCAGGCACCAAATACTCGACTGCGACAGGCAGAGCGACGGCTTCGAACATACAGACGTTTAGATAAGAAAATAGTAGTGCCCAGGTGCAAACAAAACTCCAATTTTCACCCAATGCTCTGCGCGTATAGATATGCTCGCCGCCGGCTTTTGGCATGGCCGCTGCTAGCTCGGAGTACGTTAGACCAATGAGGGCGATGGCGAAACCACCACCTGCGAATGCAATTGTCGTCCCTAGGGTGCCGGCTTCCGTTAACCAGACCCCGGTAATCAATACCCAACTCCAGCCGATCATGGCGCCAAAAGAGAGCGCTACAACTTCGCGAGTTTTTAGTACTTTTGCGAATCGGATTGAATCGGGCATGAGGTCTACTTGCAAAAAATTACAGGCCGCACCATACACCAGATCGTTACGCCGGTTTACAATGGACGATTTCTAGAAGGCTGAACGTGGCTACGACAATTGAGTTTACACATCGGCATAAGTCGTTCGAACTAACATTGACAGATGACGGAGCGATCGAGCTCTATCTTGACGGGGTACTACGTAAGCGACGCGATGCTACCGGGAAAGAGCCTCAATACGTTTGGACTAATGTCGAATTAGAGTGGGAAGAACACCACTACATAGAGGTTCGATATTGGGCGAGTGAGTCGCGGGTTAAAGTCACCGTGAATGGTGAGCCGCTTCTTGAGCGCCAACTGGCGAATTGAGAGGCTCAACATGGCATGGGTGTAAGTAGTTAAGCCCATTTGCAGTTTTAGATGGCAGAATCCTAGAGCAGGGAAAAATGATTGCCAGGTAGTTTTCACCGTAGAATTCACTCAGGGAGCGATTTTCTACCTTTACTGGCAAAGCGAAGATTTTGTTGGATGACATTGTTGATAAGTGGCGGGCCGTTGGTCACGCGAGCATTCAACACTAGCCTACCTTCGAAACGAAGGCAGTTCGGAACAGGCTACAAGCTTGGATTGATTACGACTTTTGCGTAGACCTCGGGATCGCGGAGCGCAACAAAAGTGTCTGCGACTTCGTCAAGGCCGATCTCATGGGAAACAAGTCCTGCAACGTCGAACTTTCCTTCTGCAATAAATTGTAGGCTCTGTTGAAACTCGGCTACTGAATAACCCAGCACAAACTGTAACGACAACTCCTTGTTAATGGCGATTAGGGGGCGGATGTGGTCGGTTTGCAAACAAACACCAACTACCACAACGTGTGTGTTTGGTGGCGACTGCATAAATATGTCATCCATAACACCGGGTACACCGACGCATTCGAATACAACTAGATCGCGATCTTTAACTTCAGATTTTAGGAATGGGCTTTGTTGGCGTGGATCGATCACCACATCTGCACCTTGATTGGCGGCAAATTGTCTACGGCCGGTGGAAAAGTCGGCTGCAATGACGGGACCAGAGTGATGCTGTAATGCTGTGATTACCGCCAGTCCAACTGGTCCGGCTCCGAGTACGATGATGGCTTCGGTGCCGTTCAGGCCTGCTTTGTTGACCGCGTGTAAGCCCACGGCCATGGGCTCTGTGAGCGCCGCGACTTTGGCCGGGGTGCCGCTGGGGACGGGTTTGAGCATGCGCTCTGACAACACCATGTACTCGCCAAAACCACCAGGTGTTTCAGGGCTATAACCAACCGATAGGTTTCGATCTCTAAGCAGTACTGGTATGGAACATACCAGGCCACCGACGCTGAGTGAGCGCTCGGTCTTGGGGCCAAAATCGACGATTTCGGCGCAAAATTCGTGACCCAACACAACTGGGTCGAAACTGGTGAGGAGAAAGGCGCCGCCGGCTTCACGACTGGTTTTTACGAAATCGTCTGTATGTCGGGCTGCATGTAAATCTGACCCACAAATACCGCATGCGGCCGTCTTTACGAGCACTTCACCGGCTTGAGGGACTGGATCGGGTATGTTTTCTACCCACAGCTCGCCTTTTTCCATTAGAACTGCACGCATGGCAAATTTCCCCAATTCAAAGATGGACATTATGCCGTGATTACTGAGAATGGGTTCATGATAAATTCGACTGCTGACAATCTGCATACACTGGACGTCGAACGCTTTCACAAAGAGGGCTTTGTGATTTTGCGTGGTGCAATTGACCCCGATGTCTGTCAGCGGGCGCGCTCGGTTGCGCTCGCCTGCTTGTCGCCCTTGGTCGCACCGGTGGAATATGAGGCAGATGTTGGCTACCCAGGAGCGCCAGATCAACGCCTGGCAACGGGTGGTGATACGCCACGAAGACTATTGCACGCCTATGCGCGCGATGCGGTGTTTGCAGAACTGGCAAATACCGTGACCGTAACGGAGCGTTTGCGTAATATTCTCGGTGACTCCGTGCATCTGTCTCAGTGTCATCACAACTGTGTCATGACAAAATACCCTGGTCATTCCAGTGCCACGCTCTGGCACCAAGACATTCGTTATTGGTCGTTTGACCGGCCCGAACTGGTAACTGCCTGGTTTGCATTAGGTGGAGAAAACCGCAAGAACGGTGCGCTGCGCGTTATTCCGGGTAGTCATTTGTTGGAGTTAGATCGTGGTCGCCTCGACAGCGACTTGTTTTTGCGTCCGGAGTTGCCCGAAAACAAAACACTGATTCGTCAGGCCGAGCATGTGGAACTTCAGGCGGGGGACGTATTGCTGTTCCACTGCCGATTGTTCCATGCTGCGGGAAAAAATCTCTCTAGTGAAGTGAAACTCTCACCCGTTTTTAGCTATCACGCAGCAGATAATCTCGCCATTCCAGGCACTCGATCTGCGAAGTGGGCCCCAATAAAATGCACAAAATAGACGTCAAGTGCGAAAGATGAATGCCACAGATGAGGGTCGGTATGCCAGGCGATGACCTACCTAATGAGCTGAGTGAGGAAGAAGCCTTCTATGCAGAAATGGCTGACGTTAAACCGCTGGATAAAGGTCGCAAGCAGACCAACTCCGCACAAACGGAGCTCACGCCAGGACATATACAGCGCCAAGCGGATGCCGTAAACGTAAGAAAGGATGTTGCCGATCCTAACTATTTAACGCTTTCAGAGGTGCCTGGTGTAGAACCGCTGTTGTATCTAGAGTGGAAAAAAGACGGTGTGCAGAATGCCGTATTCAACAAGCTGAAACGAGATGGGTACGGTGTAGAAGCGAGTCTCGACCTACACCGCAAGACAGTTAAAGAGGCAAGGGAGCTGCTGTTTACTTTTCTAAGTACAGCGAGTGCAAAAAGCCAGCGATGTGTCCTACTTTCGCCGGGTAAGGGAGAGTTTAGTAAAACCCCAGGTAGACTTAAAAGCTACGTTGCGACTTGGCTCATAGCGCATACAGAAGTCATTGCCTATTGTTCTGCCGAGCGTCATCACGGCGGAGTGGGCTCTGTCTACGTGCTGGTGCGCAAGTCCGACGTGAGCCGCGAACTCAACCGCGAGGTCCACGGTTTAAAAGGTGATCAGTCACACCTGTAGACGTTAAATTTCTGTTTGCCATCAATAGGTAGGCCAATAGCAACGATGGCATTGGCGCCCATACCGGACGCTTGGTTGCGCGCCAAGTCGATGAGCTCTTGCTGCACACTGCCGCTATTACGATTGAGCAAGACTTTTGCACGGGTCTGACTTTCTACTTCCCCCAGAGATTGACAGTTCACCACATCGGTTGAATTGGCTTGGGCGACGGCGGCACCCGCGTCGCTGACCTTGACGAACGAACAGGCACCAAGGCTGCCGATTGCGATGCTCGTCAAAGCTATTGTTAAACCTGGGAATAAAAGTCTACTAACCACGTCGATCTCCTTTAGATTCTGCCTTTGCCAAGCTCGAGTATACCTCGCCCAATGTTTAGTCGTATGACATCGCTGGCACCCTCTGCCAGGCGCCAAGCTCGAACCTTACGATATAAGCGTTCCAATGGGTGACCTTCAACTAATGCGACGCCGCCCACCAACTGAATTGCCGTGTCAACGATCTCGCCTATGCCTTCGGTTGCGAAAGCTTTGCAGGCCATTGCTTCGTTGACAATATTCTCACCATCATCTGCAAGTCGGCATGTGCGATAAAGCATGCTCCGGGCGGCATAGGCTTTGATTCGCAAATTTGCGTAATGCCAGCGCACCACATCTTTGTCGCCGCGCGGTTTGCCACTTCTATCGGTTTCGCTCAAATGTTCATTGAGCAAATTTAGGACATATATCATGTAGCCCGTGGCCTCGGCGGCAAACAGCATTCGTGTATCGCCGATCTGGCGCATGGCACGCGGTAGACCTTTACCTGGCTCACCTATGATGTGCCCTGCGGGTACCGCCACGTTGTGAAATTCAAAGGCAGCGTGGTGGCTTCCGTCTAACGAACTAAACCTCTGTACAAGCTCGACGCCAGGCAGGTCTGTGTCGATGACCACCATTGAGGGGCCGTGATCTTCGATGTGAACCAGTGTGTTAATGAAATTAGCTTCACCGCCACCGGTCACGTAGGACTTTTGCCCGGTGATGGTTAACTGGCCATCCTGCAGATGACCGTGTGTGGGTTGTGCTGCATTGTCAGGTTCAGTAAAGCCAAAACTGGACCGTAATTCACCGGCCATGAGTGGCGCTAGGTGTGAACTACGCAGTGGCTCTTGGGCACCACCCAAAACGCCAGGGCTGGGACCAAAAACAGCATCTAGGCAGGGTGGATAGTGTGCGGCCAAGGTCTCGCGCACCACGGTGAGCGCGGTTTGTGAAGCCTCGGTTCCGCCGAAGGATTTTGGCTGAGTCATGTTAAAGAACCCTGCCGCTTTTGATGCTTTGAGAATGCGTGGGCGTGCTTCGCTAGGCGGCTGGTCGGCTTCGGGTAGCATCACATCGCGGGCGAAATTGTCGGCCGCCTGCTTAAGTCGTTGTTCTTGTTCGTTCAGTGATTCAGGCATTTTTTCCTATACATTTGGTGCGATTGTGAGCACGACGACTGCCAGCAAAATTATTACCATGCAAGAGAAGGCGTAGAGTAGGTAGTTTTCGCGGCTCGCGTACTTGGCGAGCAACGCTTCAATCTCTTCCGGTGTTCGGGCGCTGGCGCTGGTGGTGATCCGATAGCGTGTGATGCCTTCTCGACGAGGCAGTTTGACAAAAAGTTCAGGTGTTGCATCTAAGCGACGAGCAACCTCCGCGAAGCTGATTCCTGTGCGCTTCGCGATTTGGGTGGGGTGGAGGCCGCTACCTGTTTCAAGCATGCAATAGTAAATATCTAACAGTTTGCCTACTTGGCCACGAAATCTGAATTTAAAGGGAATAAGTCCGAACACCTTTCTAGCGCCTTGTCGTCATCTTTTTTGCTTCTTTCTCAGCATTTGGGCGAGCATAACTGCTCTCTTCGGGCGAGGGTAGCCTTCGATGGTATTTTGGGCATTCGATGGGTCCAAGCACTCCTTCAGTGACTCGAAGGGCATCCAGTCAGTAGACCGCTGTTCCTCTAAGGACGTAGTACTAAGGTCTACGCATTGAATGTCGGTAAAGCCGGCGTCAGCAAGCCATTGGCTGAGTTCGTCGACAGTGGGAATCCACCAAACATTGCGCATGCGGGCATAGCGATCTGTAGGTTTGAATCCAGAGCTTTCCTCACTGACAATCGACTCCAAGATGACTTGGCCACGGTCGTTTAAAAGCGTGCTCAAATGTCGGACATGATCTGCTGGGTCTTTACGGTGGTAGATCACCCCCATACTCAGCACAGTGTCGAATAGCGGTTGCCGAGGTATTTCTTCGATCTTTAGCGGTAGTACCCAGTGGTGAGGATGCTTGAGGAAGTGTTGGACTGCCCGGTGTTGCATACAAAACAACAAGGTGGGGTCGATGCCGACCACTTCTTGAGCGCCTGCATTGAGCATACGCCAACCGAAATAGCCGTTGCCACAGCCGATGTCTAAGACACGATGCTGGGATAACTCAATGTGTGGCGCGAGGCGCCGCCACTTCCAGTCTGAACGCCACTCGGTATCGATGGTTACAGGGCCGATTTGGAACGGACCTTTACGCCACGGTCGCAACTCACTCAGCGCATCGACCATGTCCCCATCTGAATTAGAGACTACGTTAGAGTCAGTTGAGAAGTCGATATGCACAGTGTCGCCTGCCGTGAGACGAACCATGTCGGTTTTCGGAAGCCTATCGATGGCAGCCTGCCACCGAGTAAAGTCGCCATGGTGTTCAGCTGAAAAGCGATCAGTAACGAGCTGCAGTGGCCAGTCAGGGAGATTAGCGGGGAGGTCAGTGGGAAGCTTGTCTGGGGAGTTCATTTTTTTAGGGTTGAACCAGGAACGAAGCCCAGTTCATGCATTGGTACCATTGGGTCACATGGGAAAACCCAGCTGTCTGGAAGCGCTCAACATGGGTTTCAACGGGGTCCACAACCATGACGTTTTCAATCGCACTACGTTTTTGACTGACTTCTAAATCACTGTAACCATTTGCACGTTTCCAGGCGAGATGCGTTTCATCGAATAATGCGTGGGTTGCAGGATCACTGCTTTGAATCTTTTCCGAGACAATGAGTAAGCCGTCTGCCGGTAGGCATCGGTGCAGTTGTTTCAATGTGCTAAGACGAGACGCAGGCTCGATAAACTGTAGTACAAAGTTGAGTAAAATCACCTTAGCGTGGTGAAAATGCGCTATCGCCGCTTGGGACTGGATGTCGGCCTCAATGAACTCGGCGCGTGGATCGGTGTTGATCTGGCGAGCGCGTTCGATCATTGCTGGGGAATTGTCTACGCCGATCACAGAGACATCAGCGGCATCTGTCTGACTGAGAATCGCTTTGGTAGTGGCGCCCAGCGAACACCCTAGATCCAAGGCTTTGCCTGTGGCGCCAAGGTGGCGTGCAGCGATCAGTCCTGTCATAGGAATGACCGTTTCGTAGCCAGGTACAGAGCGACGAATCATGTCAGGGAAAACGGCCGCGACTTCATCGGTAAACGCGAAGTCGACTATGTGAGTTTGTGCTTTACTGTAAACCTTGTCCTGCATATGTGCCCTGAGGATAGTAATGGAACTAGATAACCCGGAATTGTATATCAACCGCGAATTATCGCAGTTGGAATTCATGCGCCGGGTGGTAGCCCAATCGCGCGATGAGTCGGTACCCATGTTGGAGAGATTGCGCTTTTTGTGCATAGCAAGCTCAGTGCTGGATGAGTTTTTTGAAATTCGCGTAGCTGGCTTAAAACAACAGGAGGCTTACGGCTCAGTTCAGCGTGGTCCTGACAATCTGACGCCGTCTGAACAACTGCGTTTTATAGGACAACGCGCACAAGAATTAGTCGATGAGCAATATCAGGTGCTTAATGAAGTACTACTGCCAAAACTCGACCTGCAGGGGATTCGTTTTTTGGATCCACCAGATTGGAACGCCAAGCAGAAGAACTGGATTAAGAGCTATTTTGCCCGCGAATTGGCGCCAATTATTAGTCCCGTGGGGCTTGATCCCTCACATCCGTTTCCAGAACCGTTGAATAAGAGTTTGGCTTTTATTGTGACGTTGGAAGGTAAGGATGCGTTTGGAAGAAATTCAGGCAAGGCCATCGTCCAAGCGCCGCGCTCGTTGCCGCGGGTGATTCGACTTCCCGAGAGTATTGCCACCAGTGGTAATGAATTTGTGCTCTTAACGTCTATTGTTGCGGCGCACGTGTCCGATCTGTTTGCCGGAATGAAGTCCACCGGGTGCTTTCAATTTCGAGTCACCCGTAACAGTGACTTGTTTGTAGATGAAGAAGAGATAGATGATCTACTAAGGGCTTTGGAGGGCGAACTGTCGTCTCGCCGCTATGGCGATGCAGTACGGTTAGAGGTTTCCCGCGACTGCCCGGCTGAGCTTGCCTCGTTTCTGGCGGCGCAGTTTGCCTTACGCAATGACGAGGTTTATCGCTGCGATGGTCCAGTCAACCTTACCCGGCTGGCTGCACTACCAGATATCGTTAATCGGCCTGATCTCAAATATCCAGGGTTCACGCCATCCATACCGAAATCCGTGCGCAGCACGGAGTCCATGTTTGATGCGATTAAAGCCGGGGACATTTTGCTCCACCACCCATTTCAGAGCTTTGTGCCATTTGTTGATTTTCTAAGACAGGCTGCAAAAGACCCCCAAGTAATGGCCATTCGCCAGACCCTGTACCGGACCGGGTCCGAATCGGCAGTGGTAGAGGCGCTGGTTGAAGCTGCGATGCAGGGTAAGGAAGTGCTGGTTGTTATTGAATTGCGCGCGCGGTTCGATGAAGAAGCAAATATAGAATTAGCCAACAAGCTGCAAGCTGTGGGCGCTCATGTTGTCTATGGCGTTGTAGGCCTTAAAACCCACGCCAAAATGTGTATGGTTATTCGTCGAGAAGGGCGTTCGCTGGCCCGCTATATCCACCTGGGCACCGGTAACTACCATATTCGCACTGCGCGGCTCTATACAGACTATGGCCTGTTTACGTGTGACAAAGAGATAGGCGACGATGTACAAAAGGTTTTCCAGCAACTCACGGCATTGGGTAAGGCGGGTAAGCTTCGCAAAATATTACAATCTCCGTTCACGTTGCATAGCAGCATGCTTGAGTTGATTGCCACGGAAATTGCTAACGCCAACAAAGGCAAAAAAGCGGGTATTCAAGCGAAAATGAATTCGCTAATTGAGCCTGAAATTATTCAAGCCCTTTACCGTGCCTCGCAGGCAGGCGTAAAAGTCGACTTATTGGTTCGAGGTGTTTGCGCATTGCGACCAAAGCTAGAAGGCATATCTGACAATATTCGCGTGCGCTCTATCATTGGTCGGTTTTTGGAGCACACACGTGTCTTCTGTTTTGACAATGATGGTGATCGGAAAGTTTTTCTCTCCAGTGCAGATTGGATGGGGCGCAACTTTTTCTCTCGTGTAGAAACTTGTTTTCCCGTTTTGGACCAGGCGCTACGCGCGAGGGTTTTTGACGAGAGTATCAAGAATTATATGGATGATAACTGCCAAGCGTGGGAAATGAATTCAGATGGCACCTATGAACGGAGGGTTGCGAAACAACACCGTCGTAGCGGCCAAGAGAGTCTTCTTTCGAAACTGAGCTGACCTGATCTGATTTAAATGGGCGGGTCCTAAACCGTTTTCACGGAAAGCTCAATATTGAATGCCTCCAGGTAGACTTTTTCGTTGTCTAAATCCAATGCAGTGAGCGGGTGGTTTTTGATCCACTTTTTCGGAATGAGTAGTTCCAGTTTCTCTTTGTCGGCGGCGGCGTTGATGTGTGGCAGTGATTCATGACTACGGTCGCGATGTAGAAGTGCGGCGATTCGTAGCAGACAAGCAATTCGGGGTAGGTAGACATCGTCTTCGCTAAAACCGTCACGGCTTAATTTTCTTCGATGGCAACGTACCAACATCGATATTTGAGTTTGATCTTCGTCGGAAAATCCAGGCATGTCCATGTTGTCTATTAGGTAGGCGCCGTGCTTGTGGTAGCCCCCGTGGGAAATATCCATGCCTATTTCGAGGAGATCGGCGGCCCAGGCCAGAAGGTGCTTTGTCCGAGAAGAAGTGAGGTTCCAGTTCAGTGCCACTTGCGAAAGTAGGCTAATGGCTGTTTCTCGAACTTCGCGAGCCTGGCTGTGATCTACGCTGAAACGGTTCATTAAATGCTCAACCGTATGGTCGCGGGCATCGTCGTGGTGTTGTCGTCCGATAAGATCGAAGATCAGACCCTCTCGTAAAGCGCTTTGTGAAGTAGTCATTTCCAAAATGCCTAATGCTTGGAATACTCCTGTAAGAATAGCTACACCGCCGGTGAATACGGGCTTACGCTCCTCACTCAGGCCGTCGAGATCTATGGCGTCCATAGAATCGAATTCGCACAAACGTTGGCGAAGTTTTTCTAATAACTCGGGAGTAATAGTCGTTGAATCGTATTCCTTTGCGATGACATCCGCGACGGTATTAATCGTCCCAGATGTGCCGACAGCGACCTGCCATCCTTTGTGAATGTACTGCTTAGCCACGGGTTGCAGTTCTACCAAAGTCTGTTCTATGGCCCGCGTAAAATTACTGTTAGTGATTTTACCGTTTGCGAAGCAACTTTGGGTCATGGATACGCAGCCCATATAAAGGCTGTCGAGCAATTCTGGGGTTAACTTTTGGCCGACCACAAGCTCAGTGCTGCCGCCACCAATATCAACGATAAGACGACGTTGCTCTGTGGTCCCGAGATCGTGACAGACGCCGAGGTAGATGAGGCGTGCTTCTTCGTGGCCCGAAATAATATCGATCTTGTGCCCCAAAATCGATTCAGCTTGTTTTAAAAAATTTTTTGATTGCGCTTTGCGTAACGTGTTGGTTCCAACAACTCGGACGTTCTCCGTCTCCAAAGGTCGTAGTCGTTGTGCGAATCGATCTAAACAATCGAGTGCTCGTTCACATGCTTGTTTGGACAGCTGATTGTTCTCGTCTAGTCCTGCTGCAAGTCGGACCATTTCTTTGTGTTTGTCCAATACTTGAATACGGCCGTTGGATTCTTGTGCCACAAGTAGATGGAAACTATTTGAACCAAGATCTAAGGCGCCGAGTTGAATGCGCTTACCGTCAAGGGATATAACATTGTCTGCAGCGGTAAGTGTGGATTGTTTTTCCGGCAAAAGTATCTGCCCTAAGTCGTTCGATCGTCTGGAGTCTTTAGAACATTTGGTGGCAGCGGGCAGTCGAGGGTTGCTGCTATTCCCTGCATAAGTGCGCTTTCACGGGTGGTCACAGTATCGTCAGCCATCACAGTCTTGGCGCAGGCTTTAAGTAGCATGGGCTTCTGCAACGGATTCAGCTCGCGTAACTTTTTTAGAGCCTGATTCATGCGCTGATAGTCAAAATCGTTTTGCAATGAGAATGGCTCGGTCAATTTCAGCTCGCTTGCACCTGCTTGGTAGGCGCGCATTTGCTCTTCTGTCCCTGACTGACCTAACGTCGCCAGAATAGAGAGTAATTTGGCGGCTTCAGCAGACACTTTACTGATCTTCTTAATGCGGCCGTGGGTTCTTTGTGGGCCTTCGAAATGAGATCGCAATCCGTGAGTTAACAGACGATGTAAGACCCACTCGAAAGCGTCGACCAGACCATCTGCTGTAATGAGCCTGGCGGTGTTTTGGGTAAATCGCTGATATTGAGGTTTCGATAACGATTTTAGCGCAGGAATTGAAGTCTCGAGTAACGTTAGTTGATGCTGTTCGTCGACTTTCTGAACGTGTGGGTAAATGCGGTCCATGGCATCTGTTATGCCTCTTTCAGCGGCCTCTTCCAGGAAATTGAGTTGTTCTGTGCGAATATCAGAACTCTCATCTAACAACATACAATAGATTAGTGCGCGGGCGTCGTACGGGTCGTGGGCCGCGTTGTTAAGTATTGGTCCATTGTCCGAGATGAGTTGCTGCGCGACTTCTAAACTCTCCAGATCTGGTCGTCCTACACGTTCTGTAAATTCAGGCGGTGTGTTGGGTTGAGCGCCCGCAAAGCCAGCGGTACCGCTGGCTTCTCTTGGCTTATGGTCGATCTGGAAGCCTGGCTGAACGTTTGGGAAAGTGCCCGCCCAACTTGGGTCGATGGCCTTAATGCGTTGATCAAGTGGTGGGTGGGTAGAAAAGAGGCCTGCAAAGTTTTGTTTTACTGAGCCGAAGAACATGTGGCTGACTTCTTGAGCTGATTCGCTTTCCATCGTCGACCCAGCGCTGAACCCGCCGATTTTCTTCAGCGCATCGGCGATGCCTGCTGGATTGCGGGTGAACTGCACGGCAGATGCATCGGCCAGATATTCACGCTGACGGCTAACACCGGCCTTGATCATATTGCCAAAGAAAGTGCCACCGTAGCCAATCAATGCTAAGCCTGCACCTAGAGCGATAATAGGCATGCCGTTACGGCGACTAAAGCCACCAGCCCGTAACAGCCCATAGCCGATTATACCGATGAAAAGAATCCCATGGAGCACGGCGATTAGGCGTAGGTTGATGTTGGTATCGCCGTTCAGAATATGGCTGAATTCGTGAGCAACGACGCCCTGTAACTCTTCGCGGTCTAATATGTCTAGTGTGCCTTGATTGATGCCAATGACGGCGTCTTCAGGGCTGAAACCCGCAGCGAAGGCGTTGATGCTGGCTTCGGGGATTAGATAGACCGGCGGCACACTAATACCCGCTGCAATGGCCATCTCTTCGACCACATTTAGTAACTGGCGTTGTTCGAAATTTTCGGTGTTGTGGGATATTGGATGGCCACCCAAGGCTTCTGCAATAGTGCGGCCGCCGCCTTGAATAGATAGATACTTATAGAGGCTGGCAACGCCCACCAATCCGACTACGCCGCCACTGACCCAAAACCATGTGTCCAGTGGAATGTTCGCGAGGGACTCGGCAAAAGTCATTCCAACTTGGGTGCCAGTGGCACCAAAGGTTATGGCTACCAGTAGATTTGTAAGAATGATCAGTGTGACGACTGCGGCGCCGAACATGGCGGCAAGCTGCCATGTCTTACGCCGTGCGTTGTCTTGTGCCTGGAAAAAATTCAATGCTAAGCTTCCGATCTACTCAAAATCAGAAAGATACTTTAGGGGCGGCTTGAATTTCTGCAGAATCTTCGAACTCAAGTAACTCAGCATCTGCCGTGTGGCCAAAAGTGTTGGCAAACAATACTGGTGGGAACGATTGACGAAAAGTGTTGTACGCCGTTATTTGATCGTTGTAGGACTGGCGAGAGAAGGCAACTTTGTTTTCTGTAGTTGTCAGTTCTTCAGTAAGCTGCATCATATTCTGATTGGCTTTCAGATCTGGGTAAGCCTCCATTACGACGCTAAGTCGACCAAGTGCCCCACCCAACATACCCTCGGCGCTACCTAGTTCTTTAATGGCGTCTGCGTTGCCGGGGTTTGCGGCAGCAGCTTGCAAGCCAGCCATTGCCTGATTACGAGCAGTAATGACAGCCTCTAAGGTTTCTCGCTCGTGACTCATGTAGCCCTTGGCAGTATCTACCAAATTCGGGATAAGGTCGTAACGTCGCTTAAGCTGCACTTCTATTTGAGAAAACCCATTTTCGTATCGATTCTTCAGTGCAACGAGTTTGTTGTAGATAGAGACTACCCAAAACGCAAGGGCTGCCAGGATGACAAGTACTATGATCGTTTCCATAGAGGGTTCCGTAAATTGAGGCTACAGCCTATATTGGGGCAATAATCATATTTTTCAATGGCTTAGAGAAAATAATTCCTTGTTTGGCGGAATGTGGAATAATATCTGGGCTAAGCCGGGGCGTTTTTTTGCTCAAGTTAGTCTGGCAAACCCAGCACGCGTTTGGCGATTACGTTTAGCTGCACTTCAGATGTGCCGCCTTCAATTGAGTTGGCTTTAGAACGCAGCCATTGGCGGGTTGTTGCCAGTTCCTTGCCTGAGAAATTTTCTCCATCCCATCCCACCGCTTGAGTACCCATGAGTTCGAGCAGTCGTTCGTACTTTCGCTTGTTTTGCTCTGTGCCGTAGAACTTGAAAATTGAGGCAAGATTAGCGTCAGCTCCACCGGCCTTGGCTTCTTCGGTAGACCTGGACATGGTCAGTTGAAATGCTTTGTCGTTCATGCGGTGTTCGCAGACATCTGCTCGAGCTGCGGAGTCTCCGATTCGACCGTTGTCTTCGCCTAGGTACTGTTTGGCGATGTCTTCCAACCGGGTCCCTGATCCGCCTAAAGCTGAGTTGCCACCAATGCCGGATATCATTTGTCGTTCGTGTTGAAGCAGTCGTTTGGCGATGGTCCAGCCTTTGTTGAGCTCACCCACCAGGTGGTGTTTGGGTACTTTGACGTCGTCGAAGAATGTTTGGCAAAAGGGTGAAGCACCACTTATGAGAGGAATCGGTGATGTCGTTACGCCTTCGCTTTCCATATCGAACAACAAAAAGCTGATACCTTCGTGCTTAGGTGCTTCTAAGTCAGTGCGCACCAAGCAGAAAATCCAGTCGGCCTCATCGGCGTAAGAAGTCCAGATCTTGGCGCCGTTAACTAGATAGTAGTCACCCTGATCTTCAGCCTTGGTTTGTAGGCCCGCCAAATCGGAGCCGTAATTCGGTTCCGAATAGCCTTGGCACCAGCGGACTTCTCCTTGGGCGATCTGAGGAAGATAGTGAAGCTTTTGTTCTTCGCTTGCGAATTCAAGCAACGCTGGCCCGAGCATCCAGATGCCGAAACTCTGTAGAGGTGAGCGCGCGTTGATGTGGCGCATCTCGGCCTGCAAGACCTTGTCCTCATCAATGGACAAACCGCCACCACCATACTGAGTAGGCCACATGGGCACCGTCCAACCTTTTTCAGCCATGCGTTCCAGCCAGATCTTTGAGTCTGGATTTACCCAGTCTTGTTTACGCCCACCCCAAATGACTTCTGCTTCGGGTGTAGCGGTGCGCATGGAAGCAGGGCAGTTGTCTTCCAACCAGCTTCGGGTTTCTGCGCGAAACGTCTCTAGGTCGCTCATGGTAGTTCACCAACAAAACAGAAAATAGTAGCGTGGATTGCGCGTCAGAGCAAAGCGTTGGGGTACCTAGCACCGGGGTTAGCACCGGGGTCAGAGAGTAGCAAGGGGGTCAGAGTAAAGTGCCAGAGTAAATTTTACTCTGGCACTTTACTCTGACCCCCTAAATATACTAAATACTCTGACCCCCTAAATACTCTGACCCCCTAAATATACTCTGACCCCCCAAATACACGTATAGTTTAGCGTCAATAAGGGAATCAAAAATGGCAGAGTTTGACGATCGTGCGTTTCGCAACGCGATGGGTAATTTCACTACGGGCGTGGTGATTGCCACAGGCATGGAGGGCGAACACCCTGTCGGTTTTGCAGCCCAGTCTTTCGTCTCTCTTTCACTTGATCCGCCCCTGGTAGCTCTATGTCCTGGAAAAAGCTCTAGTAGTTGGCCAAAAATCAGGGCTTCGGAAAACTTTTGTATCAACATTCTGTGTACTACCCAAAAAAGTATCTGTGATGCCATGGCGCAGTCGGGTGGTGACAAATTTTCGGACGTAGATTGGCGACGTGGCACGAGCGGTGCACCTATTATTACCAATTGTTTGGCCTACATAGACTGTACGATTGAGGCAGAGCATGACGCGGGTGATCACACCATCGCCATAGGTCGGGTGGTCGACTTTGCGGTTCATGACATCGAGGAAGAAGAAATGGCTCTGGCGCCTTTGCTTTTCTACAAAGGTGGCTATGGTAGTTTTAATCCCCTAGCCTAATTAGTAACACTACTGACACTACGCTGTCAGTAGCATGGCTGTATGCTGGGTTGGAATAACAATTCAGACGAGGCGAGAACGATGCAACACTATTTTAATCCCATGAGTCGCGGAATCACCACGCACTGGATGCTCCTTGAGCTGGAAGCAGAACATGAGCCTGTGGTGGTTGATTTTCAAGCAGGCGAATCACAAACACCTGATTATTTGGCCATGAATCCCATGGGCAAAGTTCCCGTGCTGGTAGATGATGGCGTGGTGGTCACCGAGGTGGCGGCGATTTGTACCTACCTCGCGGACAAATTCCCAGCGAAGAACATGGCACCGCCTTTAGACTCGAATCAGCGCGGTAAATACTACCGCTATCTCTTCTTTCCCGGCACGACACTTGAACCAATGTTTACCGCGCGGCAATTTGGATTGGAAGATAAAGCGGCGACTGGAACTGCTGGCTGGGGAGACCTTGAACACTGCCTTGCCAGTATTGATGCCATGACACCAGACAGTGATTGGGTTTTAGGCGAAACCTTTAGTGCAGCTGACGTGGTGTTTGGCGGGTTCTTAGACTTCGCCGTCACCTTTGGATGGCTGGTTGAACCTAGCGCCAAGGTATCAGAATACTTAGCTAGGCTGAAAGCGCGTCCAGCTTATCGCGCTAGCCACGATGAGTCTTGGTACTGAGTCAGCGTTGAGAGATTTGTTTATCCGCAAGTCTGTTATCTCCGGAATTGCCCTAACATGCAGTCATTTGATTCGCTAATTACGTCGGTACGAGCTTGCACGCTTTGTGCGGATGAGCTTGAAAATGGCGTGCGACCGGTTTTACAAGCCCAGCCCGGCGCTCGCATTTTGATCGCAGGTCAGGCCCCTGGATCGAAAGTACATGCGACTGGAATTCCTTTCGATGATCCGAGTGGCGATCGGTTACGGCAATGGATGGGCATCGACCGAGAGACGTTTTATGACGACACCAGGGTGTGCATTTTACCCATGGGCTTTTGCTATCCCGGCAAGGGCAAGTCTGGCGATCTACCGCCAGTACCGCGCTGCGCCAAAACCTGGCGGCAGCCACTGCTTGATCACATGCCAAATATCCAGCTTACCTTGGTGATTGGTCAGTACGCGCAAGAGTGGCATCTAGAAGAAAGAGCAAAAACGCTCACCGAGACAGTTAAGCGTTGGGAAAGCTACGATCAGTCCGTAATTCCGTTACCTCACCCAAGTCCGCGCAACAACATTTGGTTGAAGAAAAACGCGTGGTTCGAAAAACAGCTGGTTCCCATTGTAGCGAGTAGAGTCAAAGCGGCCTTACACCGCTAGAAATAGTATAAAATTTGCCTACTCGGATCTTCTCTGATCATTTGGGAGTGTGTTATGTCGTGGTGGAAAATACTTCTCATCATAGTCGGGGTCACTATTTTCGGTGGTGTCGGTGCAGTTTTCTATGTACTGAATTTTGCAGAGCTTGATATATATCCACCAATATTTGCCGACAACTGCGGGCAGTGTCATGGCGATGACATGCAAGGTACCAATGAAGGGGTCGCCCTGGTTGGTCGGGAACTGCGCCTAGGAGACAGTGTGGTTGCGCTGCAAGCGAGTATTAAGAATGCACATCCTCAATTGGGACAGCCAGCGTTTGCCGGTACGCTTTCGGATGTCGATATCAAAGGTCTTGCTATTTATGTCGGCGAGTGGCGCATGAATCAGCGTTTTACTGAATTCAGGTTTGACCGAGATATTGAGGTTCCAGCAGATACGCAGAAAAGCGAAGCACACAATTTTGTATTGGAAACTTTCGCTGAAGGCTTGAGTCCACTGGTTTTCTCTATTGAACCGCTGCCCGATGGATCGATGTTGGTGACCGAGAAAGAGCGTGGCTTATCCATCATTTCAGCTCAAGGTGTGCAGTCTGCTCTAGTCAAAGGAACGCCCGAGATGGGCAGCTCCTTCGATCTGAAAGGCGTGCAGTATGGGTCCGGGTGGTTGTTAGATGTGGCCGTTCATCCGCAGTATCAAGACAACAGTTGGGTCTATCTTCACTACACTCATGTGTGTTCGGATGCTTGTGATTCGAATGTGCTCTCTGCAACCATGAATCGTTTGGATCGAGGCAGAATCAGAGACGGTGAGTGGCAAGATGTAGAAACAATTTGGCAAGCGCCGTTGAGTTTTTATGTGCCGACGCCCGATACCGGGGCAGGAGGCCGCATTGCATTTGATGATACGGGCCACGTTTACTTGTCTACCGGAATCAAGTCGTTGGACGGTGACTCTGATACCACGCCGCAAGATCTTGATAAGCCTTACGGAAAAATTCTACGTGTTCGCGATGACGGCACTGTGCCTTTAGACAACCCTTTTTATATTGGCTCTAATGGTGGCCCAGATGAAAGTGAAGATGCTCGCGCGGTTCGTCAAACCGTCTGGACCTACGGGCATAGAAGTCCTCAAGGCTTGGAGTGGAACCCTGTACGTCGAACCGTGTGGAACTCAGAAATGGGACCACGTGGGGGCGATGAGCTCAATGAGTTGTTGCCCGGAGGTAACTACGGCTGGCCGTACTTTTCGCTGGGGCTTGAATATTTTGGGACTCATGTTGAGCGCCATAAACCCAAAGCCATTGAATTTGATAGTGAAGAGGTGCAACAAACCCTGGTCGACATCACCCCGTCGCCTGGTATTTCAAGTTTCGCCTTTTATCATGGTGATCGTTTTCCGGGTTGGCAGAACAATGTGCTGATTGGGTCTTTGAAAGGCAGTTCACTATTTCGGATGGTATTTGACGGAAATAAGTTGGTACATAGGGAAACCCTGATTAGCGACTTTGGGCGGATACGCGATGTGGAAATTGGCTATGACGGCCTGGTTTATTTACTGCTTGAAAGCGAATCCGGCAGTCTCGTTGTGCGCATGGCGCCGAGGTAACAGCCCTTACCTACATTCGCAACATCACAAATCTACCGGCATCCATTGCTAGGGCGATGATCATTATAGCCAAGGCGGTTGTTTGTAACGTGGATACCAATTCAGATTGCAAGTCATGGGCTTTATCGCGCCACGATTTTAGCGCCAACAAACCAACTGTTAGACCAACAAGGTAATAGATGCTATTGGACTGGGCTAGATTAAATACTGCCTCGTAGACGATGCGCAATATGGCATAGCCGACCCCTGTGTAGATGATCAAGAGTTGTTTTGATTGAGTGTTTTCCATACTGACGACTTACCTTAAAAAGGGGGCCGAAGCCCCCAGGTTGTACTACTCGATAAGTTCAATGCCTAGATCCGCGGCGAATCCTATGAGGGTAATCGCGGTGGCAAAGGCAATGAAAGTATCAGATGTGAGAACGGCAACTACCGCCACTACTACTGGGGCGATTCCGCCACTGGCGTTTGCACATTCACTGGCAGTTAACGTTTGTATCACAGCGGCCGTCATTGCCGATTCTCTACTGCCTCACCAATACCAACGGCGACGCCTGCAGCTAAAATCGGGGCGACAAAGGTATAAACCGCCAATACAACTGCTATTGGAACGATACCACCACTGGCTTGTTCCAGTTCGAATTCGCCAAGTGTCTGGATAGGTGTCTGTATGTTTGTCTGCTTGTTCATGCTTCCACCTTTTGAGTGTCATCCATAATTTCTACGATTAAGCCACCAAGGACTTTACCGAATTCGTAGATCGATTTTGCTGCGCCATAGAGGGTTGCACCTGCCACAGCCACTACAATGACTGGGGCAATGCCCCCGCTTGCCGTGGCAAGTTCGTTTTGAGTAAGTTCGCGCATTTTCATGCTCCAATATTTAGGGATTGGCAGCATGTGATATTGCGTGAGCGGGTACAATGGAGCGGTCCAAAGCT
>JBNMMV010000004.1:0-38143 GCA_051270205.1 Limisphaerales bacterium | reverse complement strand
CCCCAGTCTGGCTGGGGTTTAGAGGCATCCTCGGATCTTACGGGATGTTCAAATGGTGGAGGCGGCGGGAATTGAACCGAGTGGCGAAACCTTACGCGGCAATATAGAGCGCTCGTGGCTCCTCAACTAAAAAATAATCTCCTGGGATAGCCTTAATCGCCAAAACGGCCCTTACGAAAGCCTCTCTTTGGGTAAGCAGGTCTCGGCTGTATTTGCCGTTACGAGGGGTCAATTGGGTATATTTCGAGAGAATGAGATCAGCTCTCTTGCGTTTGTAGGATAGTAAGTGCGGAGCTATCTGTCTGAGGACTTTCAGCGCTTGTTGGTTAGTGACGCCATAGACGTAGCTGGGTAAATGGTGCGCTTTGTATCGCTTCTTATTGGTAATTTTACCGACACCAGTCGAACGTAGTGCAAATTCAAGTAGTTGTCTTTCGGTGCTACTAATGGAAATTGCTAATTCTGGCTGCCTATTCTTATGGCGGCGTGAGAGCGTAACCGTACCTTCACCGTCTATTAAACCGGCGAGATAGGAAACATCGGACAAAGATAGCGTTAGGACCTGCTTCATGAACTCCCATAAAAATCGACTCACCGGGCTTGCGCCCGGTGAGTACAGATTGGTGGAGGCGGCGGGACGGTCATTCCACACCTTTCGATGCGGCCCGGACTATTCCTTCACCTGAATTCCATTGCTGAAATTCAGGGGAGGGCGTGTTGTGGGTTTGCACCCACCCTAGTACTTCATAATGCAGCGATTACTCACTTCACCTTAGAAGCCTATGAGTCTCTAGACGGCTTACGAGTTTCCTCTTCACCGTACGGCGTTGGCATGAGACTCTTGTCTTTCAACAAAAGCCCGTTAGCGTTCACCGTATGAGCCCTCTTTTGTCATGGGGATCACTCCCCAAGTCGACCATTTAAAATCGAACCCGCGTCCGCTGATTCTCTGCTATTGGGTCTACATGCTTAGGTTCCGTCTATTAATTTAGCTTCCTACGACCCAACGGTCAGGGTGTGTTCAGCGATCCCGATTGGTTTTAACGGTTCAGCCCCGGGCGAGGCGTCCACGCGATTCTGCTGCTTTGCCGATCTCTTCTTCTAGCAGAAAACGAATTGAGACCGTAAGCGGGTTTTTTAGGCCGCTAGTGCGTAGTTTTCGTCATTGGCAACTATAAAAGTTACTGCAATTGTTTTACGAGAGTCACAACCCTCTCGGCATGCACCGCAAGTTTTGATATCCGCGTCGAAACCAAGTCGCCCCCGGTCTCAAAACGTTCCAAGATTGCTAGTACTATTAGTACCTTATAAGTAGTTAGCGTTCCCTTTCAGTTATACGAGAACGGTAATTCTACTCCATCTATGGTGGATAAACAGTCAAAGGTTGTGACAGTTATCTAGCTTTATTGCATTCGATGCCACAGATGCGTCGAAAGGTTTAAAATACGGCCCATGTATAAAGTATGCGTTCTTTTAACGATAAGTTGGTTAGCACTTACTTCGGCTACAGTGCAGGCTTCTAATGCACGTGAAGACATCGATAGGGCTAAAACACTGATTGCCAGCGGCCAATATTCGCTTGCGCGAACCTATTTGGCGCCCGCTTTGGTAGCACCTTACTTGCCTTCTTCGGAGCGATCTCGTGCGTACTACTTTCAGGGTTTTACTTATGCCGCGGAAAATATGCCAGTGTCGGCGCGCAAGGACTTTAATCGGGCATTGGAATTCAATGACGCCAATCCAGCGGCACTGGTAGCACTAGGGCGGTTACACGCGGGTGGTCGCGGCACCGAAAAGAACGCGGTATTGGCGGTCGAACTTTTCACCAAAGCGGCCAATCTTGAGTTTCTACCAGGCCAATTCCATTTGGGTTATGCCTATCTAATGGGCGAGGGCGTCGACAAGGATCTGCTGCGCGCGCGAGACATTCTTGGCCAGGCAGCCACACAAGGTGAAGTGTTTGCGATGATGAGCTTGGCGGCGAGTTATCGAGTTGAGCACGCCATTAACCCAGCCCCAGAACTTGCCGAACATTGGTATCAGCGTGCCTCAGAGGCGGGTGAACCCAAGGCTTTGTTGGCACTGGCCTACATGTATGAACACGGTGAGGTGGGTGAGCCAGATCTAGACCGAGCCATGGCACTTCTTCAGCAGGCTGCAGAACAGGGTGTCAGCAGGGCTCATGTCAGTTTGGGTTGGGCGTACTTGTCTGGTCGTGGGGTCGCACAAGACTATGAAAAAGCCTATACGGCGTATAGGACTGCGGCGAATGCTAAGGAAATGTCAGCCTACGTGGGTTTGGGGCATCTTTACGAGCATGGATTGGGTGTCGCTCAAGACATGGTGCAGGCCATTGACTGGTACCGCCGCGCCGCTGAGTTGGATGATGTAGGCGCACAGCTGCGCTTGGCCATGGTCTATTTCCGACAGAGCACGGCTGAGTCCCGTCGGCGTGCAGTGTATTGGACACGATTGGCGGCCGACAGTGGTGATGCTCAGGCGCAAAACGACTATGCGTGGATGCTGGCCACCTCGAGGTTCGATAATGTAAGAAATGGCACCTTGGCACTAGATCAAGCGGAGCAGGCGGTTGCGTCTCAACCAACAGCGTCTTTTTTAGATACCTTGGCGGCGGCTTATGCCGAAACAGGCAACTTTGAGCGAGCTGTAGAGGTTCAACAGCAAGCCTTGGCTACCCTCACCACCGCACAAGCTGATTTGCGGGGCGAATTGGAAATGCGTTTGAAGTATTATCTTCGCAGCGAGCCGTGGCGAGAGTAAGCCGCTAATAGGTCGTGTCAGGCGCGTGACAAACACAGATAGGTAGTGGACGCATAACGCTAGTAAAGGTCGCATCTTTCTGGTAAAAACGCGCGGTTCGCGAGCGGAGGATGAGTTTGAGTTTCGAAAAAAGACGTACGGCCACCGTGATTGGTGTCATCAACGATCTGGTTGCCGGGGGTAAATCTGCTTTGCGGCCTGGTGATGTGAATTCGGTATTGCGCGATCGTGACATGCCCATGGGCAGCTGGGAAGTTCGAGCTGAATTCTCACGTTTAGAGCGTGACGGATTGCTGCGATGCGACGCAGACAGCGGTGACTGGTTTCTTATTGAAAACGCGTCCGTAAAAGACACGGGCTAGAACGTGAAAAATACGGTCGATATCTCAAGCCTGCCGCTTATTGCCAATCCCGGTCGCATCGCCATTTTAAAATCTAAATGGTATCCGGAGTTTGTTGAAAGCATGGCAGACCACTGTACTGCGGTGTTGACCGATCATGGCTATGAGCACATTGATCATCACACGCTGCCTGGTTCGCTAGAGCTACCGTTGGCGGCGCGTGATCTTCTTGCAGAAGACATTGACAAAGAAATAGATGCCATCATTTGTTTCGGCGTCATTATTAAGGGCGATACGCTGCACTTTGAAATGATCAGTGAAGAATGCATGCGTGGTTTAGGTCAGGTAATGCACGATTTTCGTCGGCCGGTTGTGGTCGAGGTTTTGCCGGTATTTGAAGTGAAACAAGCCGAAGACCGTGCCGGTAACGATGAGTTTAACAAGGGTATAGAAGCTGCCGTGGCTGCCATCGAAATGGTCGCTTGGCGCAGAAAAAACGCCAGCTAGCGAGTCGTTGCTTTCATCAAGCGTTCTTTGTCGCGCTGCCAGTCCTTGTCTTTTGTCGTCGCCCTTTTGTCGTGCTGTTGTTTGCCTTTGCCTAAGGCAATTTCGCATTTCACGTGGTTACCCTTCCAATACATAGCGGTTGGAATGCAGGTATATCCTTTCTGTTGAGTCGCTGCAAATATCTGCGCAAGTTCCCGCGAGTGCAGAAGGAGTTTTCGTAGTCGCTGTGGTTCGGGATCCACGTGGGTACTGGCACTTAGCATGGGAGTAATACTCGCCGCAGCCAGAAAAGCTTCACCTTTGTGCAGTGTCACAAAGGAATCGGTCAGCGCGACACGGCCATCGCGGATGCTCTTCACTTCCCAACCCATTAAAGCAATACCGGCTTCATACTTTTGCTCTAGAAAGTAGTCATGACGAGCGCGGCGATTCTGGGCAATGGAACCGCCGGGGTTTTTTGATTTTGCTTTAGGTTTTGCCATTGCGTTTGCCAATGCCTTCCTAACGAGGAAAAAGCGTGTACTTTCGAAATTGGGCGCGGAGTATATCTTTTTTTGTTGCTACAATGCCCGCCCAATTGCATAGCATAGAAGACGTCATGGCATTGGGTACAAAATCTGATCGCGCTACGTGGTCAAATCGCTGGTTGTTCGTCTTGGCTGCAGCAGGTTCCGCTGTCGGTTTAGGTAACATCTGGAAATTCCCCTATATCGCCGGTGAAAATGGTGGTGGCGCGTTTGTGCTCATCTACTTGGTATGCGTTTTTCTGGTTGGCATACCCATCATGGTCTCGGAGGTCATGCTTGGACGCAGTGGCCGGGCTAGTCCGATCAATACTATGCGCAAACTTGCCAAGCTTGCTGGGCGCAGCCAGAAGTGGTCGATTGTGGGGTGGCTCGGTGTGCTTGCCGGTTTCATGATTCTCTCCTACTACGCGGTGATTGCTGGCTGGGCGCTAAACTATGTGCTACTCACCGCTCAAGGAACGTTTGCTGGTGCAAGTCCAGAGCTTGCTACCACAACCTACAACGAGTTTTTAGCCGACCCGCTGCAACTGATTTTTTGGTTCACGCTGTTTATGGCGTTGACGATTTGGATTGTCGGTAAAGGTGTCACTAAAGGCTTAGAGACTGCCATTCGGTGGTTCATGCCTATGCTCTTTGTAATGCTCATAGCGCTTTTAGTCTATGCCTTTAATTCCGAAGGGTTCGATGAGGGTCTTGCCTTCATGTTTGATCTGAAATTTGAAGAAGTTGGCCCTGATACCTGGTTGTTAGCCATGGGCCAAGCCTTCTTTACGTTGAGCTTGGGCATGGGTGCGATGATGGCCTACGGATCCTATGTACCCGAAAGCACCAATATTGGCAGCACCGTGATTATTATCGCGTTGTTAGACACGGCGGTTGCCGTGGCAGCAGGCTTAGCAATATTCCCAATCGTTTTTGCCAATGGACTGGAAGCGAGTCAGGGCCCCGGTTTGATGTTTGTCACTGTGCCGTTGGCTTTTGGTCAAATGGGTATGGGAACAATTTTCGGCACCGTCTTTTTCTTGCTGGTCAGCTTTGCCGCCATCACATCTGCCATTTCACTTACAGAACCCGCGCTGGCTTATCTGGTAGAAGAGTACAACGCTAAACGTAAAAGAGTGGCCGTTAGTATTGGTGTCATTTGTTGGATATTGGGGTTGGGGTCGGTCTTTTCATTCAACATTTGGTCGACGGGGTACATCGTCGGGGAAATGAATTTCTTTACCTTTGTTGACTATGTTTCGCAAAATATTATGCTGCCGTTGGGTGGCTTGTTAATGGCTATTTTTGCTGTATGGGCAATCCCTTCGGAACTTCTCAAAAAGCAGCTCGGCATTGAGAGTGGTGTGGTACTTGTTCTGTGGAAGATTCTGGGTGGCGTTGTGGCACCTGCTGGTGTGGCGGTTGTTTTCATCTACACCATTCTGCCGCTGTTTTCTTGATAACTTGCTGATTGCATCCTGACCTATGGCGAAGATCACGAAATCTGCATTGCTCGAGGCGCCAATTGAACTGGCCTACCAAGTGGTCCAGGCGGTAGAGGACTATCCAGATTTTCTCCCCGGCTGTGATGCCGTGGAGGTGTTAAACCGAAGTGATCACGGTCTGCAAGCTCGGGTGTCTGTAAAAGGGGCAGGGTTGTCTGAGGTGTTTGTTACAGAAAATATGCATGATCCAACCTCCATTTCCATGTCGCTGAAGGAAGGGTCGTTTCAATCGCTGAACGGGGTTTGGCACTTTAGCCAAATTGGTGATCAGGGTTGTCGCGTCAATGTCGAGATTGAGTATGAGGTTGGTGGCATGTTGGCTATTTTATTCTTACCCATCGCAGACATGGTGGCCAACAAACTAGTCGATGCATTTTGCCAACGTATTACTGACGTGCAGGCTGGAGGTAGAGACCTTGGTCAATGAGGAATCGGTCAATGAGGATTCGGTCACAGAGACTCTAACAATAGAGTTGGTTTTTGCTGAGCCGCAAAGACAACGTCTGCTGAGTCTTAGTTTGCCTGCTGGGTCGACTGTTGCCGATGCGCTAGCCATTGGTCAAGAACGTTGGCGTCTTGATCTTGAGGCCGACACGGCGGTTGGCGTTTTTGGAGAAATTACCGACCGCTCAAGATTGTTAGCCACAGGTGATCGCGTGGAGATTTATAGAGCGCTTTTAATGGATGCGAAAACTGCCCGACATCACCGTGCCAAAAAGCAGTCTGAAGATGGAAAGATTGGTAAAGCTTAAGAAGCTTCTTCGACGGTTACTTCTACAGCCTCGTCTTCGGCTGCTTCTTCCGAGTCTTCCGAAGTTGTTGGCGATAAATCACCCGTAAAATAAGATAAGGCCTCTTCATCAAAGAACAAGCTCATGCGCATGTCTTGCTCGAAATAACCCGGGATACTAATTGCGTACACATAGTCCCAACGTGTGTCGTTGAAAGTATTGCGAAGGATAGGCTCGCCCATAATGTAGGCGACCTGACTACGGGTCATACCTGGCTTGAGCTTGTCGACCATTTCCTGGGTAATGACGTTACCCTGCTGCACGGCTAGCTTGTAAACCCTTGGCAGTTTGAGCTTTGGAAAGCTGCAACTGGCAAGCAAGCCGACTAGCACTAGGCCGGTGATGATTTTTGTTGTCTGATTGATGCGAAGCATGCGCGGCATCTTACTCATGTGATCCGCTTCTGAAAAGGGGTTTTAGCCTGTCGCTTCTTTTAGTAAGGCAGTTGCATAGGCGGTGGTCTTGTCGGTTATGTCTGCGCCCGCAAGCATGCGAGCCAACTCGTGCACTCTTTGGCCTGCATCTAAGGCGGCAATGGCGGTCTCATCATTGTGTTTTGCAACGAGCATATGCTGGTTACCGAGTGCCGCGACTTGCGGTGCGTGGGTAATACAGATTACTTGGGTGTGTGAACCTAAGTCCCTGAGAATCCTCCCTACTGTGTCTGCTGTGGTTCCTCCAACACCCACGTCTGCCTCATCGAGAATCAGGCAAGGTAGGTTGCTGGTGGCTGCTGTCACCAATTGAATGCTCAATGAAATTCGGGTTTGCTCACCACCTGAAGCGATTTGCTGTAAGGGACCTGCCGCGAAGTTAGGGTTGGTGGTCACTAGGAATTCGACCTTGTCGATGCCCATGTTGTTCTCTGCCGGCTCGAAACCAATGTCGAATTTACCGGCAGGTATGCCGAGCTTGGTCATGTAACTGGAGACTTCCTTAGCGAATTTTGGGGCGGCTTTGTGTCGTGCGTTGGAAAGCTTAGTGGCAATTTTTAAGAAGCTGGCCTTCAGCTGTTCGGCCTGTTCGACAAGCTCGATCAGCGTTTCTTCGTTTTGATTGATGTTGTTGAGTTCATCGGCCAGGGTCTGAGTCAGCTGATAGACGCCGGTGGGTTCAATGCGGTGTTTACGTGCCAGCGACAGAGCTGAGCTTAGCCGCTCATCTACATCCGCAAGGGCGCCAGGATCGACAACGACCTGATCTCTATAGTGTCTTAGGTCGTGTGCGGCGTCGTCGAGCAGGCTAAGGGCATCTGATAAGTTTGCGCGTGCGGACGCCAGAATTTTATGGTCGTCGGCTATTTGCTCAAGATCCACAGCGGCACGCCGAATGGCATCTAGTTGCTCAAGCGATGTTTCGGCTTCATGTAGCAAGCCTAAAGTATTTTGTGCTTGAGCCAGTCGACGCTGGTCAACCTCCAGTTTTTCGTATTCGCCCTCAGTCAATGCAAGCTCATCCATTTCTTTCAACTGATAAGCGAGCAATTCGCGACGATCGTCTGCAGCGGCTTGGCGTGCCTGTAGTTGCGCCAATTGCTCTGTGGTCTCTTGCCAGTTGCGATAGGCTTCGCGCACCAGGGTGCGTTGTTTTTGCTGGTTGGCGTAAGCGTCTAGTAATGACAACTGCAGACTACGGTCGGCCAAACGCAGGTGCTCGTTTTGCCCATAGATTTCCACCAGATGAGCGCCAAAGCTGCGAAGATATTGGGTGGTTACCGGAACGTTGTTAACAAACGCGCGCGAACGGCCAGTACTTATAATACGCCTTACAAGGCACTGCGTGGGTTCATCACCCTGCAACTCGTCGTTTTCGAGCCTGGTTTGTAGTTCGGGTAGCAAGCTAAGGTCGAATTCAGCGGAAACATCTGCCTTCTCCTTTCCCGGCCGAATGGTGTCCGGACGGGCGCGATCCCCCAGTAAAAGACCCAGCGCCGACAGCAAAATAGATTTGCCCGCGCCAGATTCGCCGGTGATGGTGGTCAATCCGCCCTCGAAGCCGATGTCTAGGGCTTCGACTAACAGAAAATTATTCAAAGTCAGTTGCTTTAGCATTAAGAGGTTCCGCGATATGCTTGCAGTATGCCGATTGACACTAGAAACGACCAGATGGATCAGCGCGCTCAGTATCTTTTTAAGTTGCTGGTGGAGCAATATATTGCTGAGGGTACGCCGATTGCATCGAAAGCGCTCGCAACACTGCCGCAGGTAACTGTTTCCTCGGCGACGGTGCGTAATATTATGGGTGACTTAGAGTCCTATGGCTTGGTGAAATCACCCCACACCTCTGCAGGTAAAGTACCTACCGATCAAGGCTACCGCTTCTTTGTAGATTCGTTGCTCAGTGTCGAGCCTGTGCAGTCAGAACGAGTGCGCCAGCTTGAAGAGGAGTTAAACCCCGATCTTCCGCCAAACAAACTGTTGGCCAATGCTGCGGATTTGATGTCAGAGATCACTGAAATGACCTGTCTCATCACTACCCCGATTCAGAACCAGGTCAAACTGCGGCATGTGGAATTCATACGCCTCGACAGTGCCCGGGTTTTGGTCATCTTGGTGTTGAATGACCATGACGTGCAAAACCGCGTCGTTCACTTAGCCAAAGACTACGATGAGATCGACCTGCAACAATCGGCCAATTTCATCAATCACGAATACGGTGGTCGCTCGTTGTTGGACATTCGCCAGTCCATATTAGAGAGCATGCAGGCCGACAAGGACCGCATGGACGGTTTAATGCAAACCGCGCTCGATGTTGCCAGCGCCGCCTTCACTAAGCCAGACGAAGACGGCCAACAGCTGGTGGTCAGTGGTGAAAGTCGACTTCTAGACTTCAGCCAAGATACCGATACTGTGAAAACGTTGTTTGATGCCATTTCTCGCAAAGGCAGCGTGTTGCATCTGCTTGACCGATGTTTGGAGACGAGTGGTATTCAACTGTTCATAGGTGAAGAGTCTGGCTACCAACCCTTGGGTGATCTCTCTCTTGTTACGTCAAATTATGAGATCAACGGAGAGATAGCCGGCGTTTTGGGGGTTATTGGACCTACGCGCATGGACTATAAGGATGTGATCCCGGTGGTGGACATCACTGCCCGTATTTTGACCGCTGCTATGCGAAATGCCTGAAATTAAACCCCACCCCCTTGTAATCCTCTGCATTGGCCCTATATACCGATGGCTTTGCGACCAGAACGGAGATTTTTGTGGCTGATAAGAACGATCAACCTGGGCAAAACGATGCCAGTGATCTAGAAAACGACGAGACATCGTCAGATGCGAAAGACCAGGTAGAACCTGATCTGGGTGCAGAAGGTGATGTAGACGATAAAAATGAGCGTGGGCAAGCGCCAGACGTAGATCCTGCGGATGAGATTGCGCAGCTGAAAGACCAAGTGCTGCGTAGCCTTGCTGAGGTTGAAAACATCAAACGCCGTACCGCGCGAGATGTGGAAAACGCGCATAAATTTGCGATCGAACGTTTACTAAATGATCTCTTTCCTGTGGTCGACAGTTTGGAAAAGGCTGTCGAAACCGCCATCGCTACTGACGGTGCAGAGGCCATTGCGGAAGGCGTTCAATTGTCCTTGAAGCTATTTGTCGACACTTTAGGTAAGTCTGGTGTAGAACAAATCGACCCGCTGGGGGTGCCCTTTGATCCTCAAGAGCACGAAGCGTTGACCATGATACCGAACCCCGATGCAGAGCCAAATTCTGTTATGGATGTTATGGCAAAGGGCTACAAACTCAATGGCCGGCTCGTCAGGGCGGCAAAGGTCATTGTGGTACAGGGCTCCTAAGCCACGCCTACCGCATACCGGCCAGTGCAGACAGAACACTATAAACAGAACAATAAAATCGTTGAGACCCCTTGAAAATAAGGCATCTGGCCAAATAAAGGGGGGTAGAAATTTGGAGAAGAATAATGGGTAAGATCATTGGCATAGACCTCGGTACCACGAACTCGTGTGTTGCCGTATTAGATGGCGGCGAACCTCGGGTTATTGAGAACTCAGAAGGCGACCGTACAACCCCTTCAGTCATTGCGTACACAGAAGATGGCGAGATTCTGGTTGGCCAGAACGCCAAGCGGCAAGCCGTGACTAATCCGCAGAATACATTGTTTGCAGTCAAGCGACTGATTGGACGCAAGTTCAAAGATGACGTGGTGCAAAAAGATATCAAAATGGTGCCGTACTCCATCGTCGAGGCCCCTAACGGCGACGCCTGGATCGAAGTAAAAGGTGAGCAGCTAGCGCCGCCGCAGATCTCTGCGGAAACACTTAAGAAGATGAAGAAGACCGCTGAGGAATATCTTGGCGAAGAGGTTACGGAAGCTGTGATCACAGTGCCCGCGTACTTCAATGACTCTCAACGTCAGGCGACTAAAGATGCCGGTAAGATTGCTGGTCTAGAAGTGAAACGCATCATCAACGAACCCACTGCGGCCGCATTGGCCTACGGTATGGACAAGCAGCGTGGTGACTCAAAAATCGCGGTCTATGACCTTGGTGGCGGAACCTTCGATGTGTCGGTTATTGAAATTGCCGAAGTCGATGGCGAGCACCAATTTGAAGTGCTCTCCACCAATGGCGATACTTTTCTCGGTGGTGAAGATTTTGACTTGCGCATTATCGACTATTTGGCCGATGAATTTAAAAAAGAAAATGGTGTCGATTTACACAATGACCCACTCGCTTTACAACGGCTTAAAGAAGCCGCTGAGAAAGCTAAGATTGAGCTGTCGAACAGCCAACAGACAGAAATTAATCTGCCCTACATAACAGCTGACCAGACCGGTCCTAAGCACTTGGTCTTAAAGCTGACTCGCGCCAAGCTAGAGTCTTTGGTCGAGGAGTTGGTGACGCGAACCATCAAGCCTATTCAAACAGCATTAGATGACGCAAGCCTCACGGTGAACGACATAGATGATGTGATTTTGGTCGGTGGCCAAACACGCATGCCGTTAGTTCAGGAGAAGGTTAAAGCTTTCTTTGGCAAGGATGCGCGTCGCGACGTTAATCCTGATGAAGCCGTAGCCATGGGCGCGGCGATTCAAGCAGCAGTGCTTTCTGGCGATATCAAAGACGTGTTGTTGCTCGATGTTACGCCACTCTCGTTGGGTATCGAAACGTTGGGTAAAGTGATGAGTACGCTCATTGAAAAGAACACGACCATCCCAACGAAAAAGACGCAGGTGTTCTCAACGGCGGACGACAATCAGACTGCTGTGACCATTCATGTATTGCAGGGTGAACGTAAGCAAGCGGGTCAAAATAAGTCGTTGGGTCGGTTTGACTTGGCAGACATTCCGCCAGCGCCGCGCGGTATGCCGCAGGTCGAAGTGGCCTTTGATTTGGACGCTAACGGAATCTTGAACGTGTCTGCGAAAGACAAAGCAACCGGTAAAGAACAGTCGATTGTTATTAAGGCGTCCAGCGGCTTGTCTGATGAAGAAATCGAGCAAATGGTGCGTGACGCAGAGGCCCACTCTGAAGAAGACAAGAAATTTGAAGAGATGGTGCAATTACGTAACCAGGCAGATGGTTTGGTGCATGGGGCTCGCAAAGCGGTAGTAGATGCCGGTGAGACAGCCACAGAAGAAGAAAAAACAGCCATCGAAACGGCAGCAGTTGAGCTTGAAGAAGCCTTAAAAGGTCAAGACAAGGAAGTCATCGAAGCTAAGATGGAGGCTTTGTCTGAATTCTCAGCTGGCCTTGCGCAAAAGATGTATGAAGCGCAAGCCGAGGGTGCTGCAGGCGCTCAAGCAGCGGACGATTCGACAGAACCGGATGCAGTAGATGCTGAATTCGAAGAGGTGAAGGAAGAGGAAGAGGAAGAGTTAAAGGGCGGCGAAGCTAAATCATAAGTACGACTTTCGTGCTTAAAAAAATTAGCTACTGAGCACTTGTCGCTCTTGCCACACTTTTGCCGGGGCTCTTGCCGAAACTCTTGCCGAAACTCTTGCCGAAACTAGGGTAACTATGGCCAAACGAGACTATTACGAAATACTGGATGTAGCCCGGGACGCGTCTGATGCTGACTTGAAAAAGTCGTATCGGCGTTTGGCTATGAAATTTCATCCGGACCGTAACCCAGATGACCCAGAGGCGGAAGATAAGTTCAAAGAAGCTTCAGAAGCCTACGAGATTCTCACCGACGGTGAGAAGCGCCAAGCGTACAACCAATATGGCCACGCCGGTGTCGACCGCAGCCAAGGTGGTGGCGGTGAAGGCAATTTTGGCGATATCTTCGGCGACGTCTTTGGCGACATTTTCAGCGGTGGGCGAGGCGGCCGTGGTGGTGTCTCGCGTGGCGCTGACCTGCGCTACAACATGAACTTAGATCTTGAACAAGCGGTCAGTGGCGATGATGTGGAAATTCGCATCCCTGTGCTCACGGGTTGTGAAGATTGTGATGGCGACGGTTCTGCACCTGGGTCAAGTCCGGAGACTTGCCCGGAGTGTAATGGCCAAGGCCAGATTCGTGTTTCTCAGGGGTTCTTTTCTCTACAGCAAACATGTCCACGTTGTCGCGGCCAGGGTCGCGTGATCACAAATCCATGCCGCACCTGTAGCGGCGCTGGGCGTGTTGAAAAACGTAAAACACTGTCTGTGAAAGTTCCAGGTGGCGTCGACAATGGTGACCGAATTCGGCTTACCGGCGAAGGTGAGGCAGGGGTCAGCGGCGGGCCGCCGGGCGATCTCTATGTGCAGATTGCTGTCAACGAACACCCAATTTTTGTCCGTGAAGGACGACATCTATATTGCGAAGTTCCGATCTCCTTTGCAGATGCGGCCTTAGGTGGCGAACTAGAGGTGCCTACCTTAGACGGTCGGGTTAAGTTAAAGATTCCTTCTGAAACCCAAACGGGCAAAGTTTTTCGGCTGCGCGGCAAGGGTGTAACCCAAGTGCGCGGTGGTGGTCTTGGTGATTTGTTGTGTAAGGTTTTGATCGAAACACCGGTGAAACTAACAGATCGTCAAAAAGAGCTTATTGCCGAGTTGAAAACGTCTCTTGGTGAAAATACCCGCCACTCGCCCAAAGAAAAATCTTGGTTCGATGGCGTTAAAGATTTTTTTGATGGCCTAAAGCCTTAGCCTCGTCCAACATAGCGCCCAGTTAGGTGAATAGTTTAGGCCTTCGATTGGAATCTTCATGAGTAACAGTGAATCTCTCCGAGTAGCAGTGACCGGTGCGGCTGGCCGTATGGGTAAGACACTCATTCAAGCGATCAACGAGGCTACAGACTTAGCGCTTGGGGCTGCATTTGAACACCCCGACAGCCCGGCCGTGGGCAAAGATGCGGGCGAAGGAGCGGGTGTTGGTTCGCTCGACGTGAGCATTGGCGCGGACCCTTCCACGGCAGTTGATGATTTTGATGTTGTCATCGACTTCACCGTCCCAGCTGCAACTTTGGGGCTTGCCAAAATCTGTGCTGAGCACAACAAGGCCATGGTCATTGGCACCACAGGTTTTAGCGATGAGCAACTCGCAGAATTAGAAGCCGTGAAGCAAAGCATTCCAGTGTTTATGGCGCCGAATATGAGCGTGGGCGTAAACCTAATGTTCAAGTTGATAGAAATGGCCGCGCAGACGCTGGGCGATGAAGTCGACGTTGAAATAATGGAAGTTCATCATCGACACAAAGTAGATGCGCCGTCCGGCACTGCGGTTCGCATGGGAGAAATTTTGGCGGATACATTGGGCCGTGATTTAGAGCAAGACGCGATCTATGGTCGACAAGGTATCACTGGTGCGCGTGAACGTAAGACCATTGGTTTTTCCACCATGCGCGGTGGCGATATTGTTGGAGAGCATACTGTTATGTTCGCCGCCGAAGGCGAACGCATAGAGCTCACCCATCGAGCGCAAAGCCGCATGAATTTCGCACAAGGTGCATTACGGGCAGTGCGGTTTGTTCATAACCAGCCTGCAGGTGGTTACGACATGCAAACCTTGCTCGGGTTCACATAATCACTACAAAACGGTGAAAGAATAGGCTGATTTTTGGTGGCCAACTCCGTAGACTACCGCTCCTAAGTTCAGCTGCGTTTGAGAGGGCGCCCAAGTCGCTGAACCTGGTAAATCCCGTACCAGAACGGGTATTTTAAAGACTAAAGAGGACGATTTGTTGATACCGGCTTTACTCGCCTTAGAGGACGGTAGTGTATTTCTCGGCCAGTCGATTGGTGCCGAGGGCCAAACCGTTGGAGAAGTTGTTTTTAATACAGCGATGACGGGCTATCAGGAAATTCTTACTGACCCTTCATATGCAAAACAAATCGTCACCCTGACCTATCCACAAATCGGCAATACCGGCGTCAATGAAGAAGACGAAGAATCCGATGGTGTCTGGAGTGCAGGATTGGTTATTCGGCAAACACCTCGCCGCATGAGCAGCTGGCGCCAGAAGCAATCTCTTCCAGATTATTTGGTGGCCCACAATGTGGTCGCCATTGCAGACGTTGATACCCGCAGGTTAACGAAAGTGATTCGCGAAAAAGGCGCGCTTTCCGGCTGTATTTTGGCGGGACAAATTGCAGCGACAGACGAAGGACGCGAACAAGCCCTGGCAGCCGCTCGAGGTTTTCCTGGTTTAAAGGGAATGGATCTTGCCAAAGAAGTCACCGGTGTGCAGAGGCCTTGGACAGAAACTGTCTGGTCGCTGGAGCATGGCTATGGCCAGGTTGAAGAAACGAAGTATAAAGTTGTCGCTTATGACTTCGGCGTGAAACGAAACATATTGAGATTGCTTGCCAGTGCCGGCTGCGATTTGACGGTAGTGCCGGCTGAAACGCCCGCATCTGAAGTTCTGGCGATGAATCCGGACGGTATATTTTTAAGCAATGGTCCCGGGGACCCTGAGCCCTGTGATTATGCAATCAAAGCCATTAAGGAATTGCTGGGGTCAGGCGTACCGATCTTTGGTATCTGTCTGGGCCATCAGCTGTTGGCGCTCGCCAGTGGTGCAAAGACTATGAAAATGTCCCATGGCCATCACGGTGCCAATCACCCGGTACAAGACCAGCAAGGACGGCAGGTCATCATCACCAGCCAGAATCATGGTTTTGCAGTAGACCTGGATTCGCTGCCAGAACATCTCAAGTGTACGCATCTGTCGTTATTTGATGGCACGGTACAAGGAATTGAGCGCACAGATGTGCCCGCCTTCGGCTTTCAGGGTCACCCTGAGGCGAGCCCGGGCCCGCAAGATTGTATTTACCTTTTTGACAAGTTCGTAGGGCTGATGGCTGCGCGCATGGGAGAGCAGGATGCCTAAACGGTCTGATATAGAGACAGTTCTTATTCTTGGTGCTGGGCCAATAATCATCGGCCAAGCCTGTGAGTTTGACTACTCAGGCGCGCAAGCGTGTAAAGCGTTGCGCGAAGAAGGTTATCGAGTGGTGCTGGTTAATTCCAATCCAGCGACCATTATGACTGACCCCTCCATGGCAGATGCGACCTACATTGAACCGGTCGAATGGCGAACCGTTGAGCGAATAATTGCGAAAGAAAAGCCGCAAGCGTTGTTGCCCACCATGGGTGGCCAAACGGCACTGAACTGTGCATTAGATTTGGTGCGCGAAGGGGTGTTGGAAAAGCATTCCGTAGAGCTTATCGGTGCGAATCAAGACGCCATCGATAAAGCTGAAGATAGAGAGCGTTTTGATCGTGCGATGAAACGGATCGGTTTAAACACGCCTGACTCGGCCATTGCCCACAGTCTTGAAGAGGCTTTGCAAGTCCAAGGTCGATTGGGATTTCCCTGTGTGATTCGGCCTTCGTTTACCATGGGTGGCAGTGGCGGTGGTATCGCCTACAACCGCGAAGAGTTTATAGATATTTGCACCCGTGGGCTCGACTTATCACCGACAACAGAACTTCTCATCGATGAGTCGTTAGTGGGTTGGAAAGAATATGAGATGGAGGTGGTGCGAGACCGAAAAGACAATTGCATCATTGTTTGTTCGATTGAGAATTTAGATCCTATGGGCGTGCACACCGGCGACAGTATTACCGTCGCGCCAGCCCAAACATTGACGGACAAGGAATACCAGTTACTGCGAAATGCATCGATTGCTGTGTTGCGGGAAATCGGCGTCGATACCGGCGGGTCGAATGTGCAGTTCGCCATTGACCCAGAAACTGGCCGCATGGTTGTTATCGAAATGAACCCCCGCGTCTCGCGTTCATCTGCCCTTGCTTCAAAGGCTACTGGTTTTCCTATTGCCAAGATCGCGGCGAAGCTGGCTGTGGGTTACACGCTAGATGAACTCGACAATGACATCACTGGTGGTGCGACACCGGCTAGTTTCGAGCCGACCATCGACTATGTGGTCACCAAAGTGCCACGCTTTACCTTTGAAAAATTTCCCCAAGCAGACGCTCGCCTCACCACCCAGATGAAATCTGTGGGAGAGGTAATGGCGATTGGGCGCACTTTCCAGGAGTCGCTGCAAAAAGCATTGCGTGGTCTTGAAATTGGTATGGTTGGCTTTGATTCGGTTATTTCCGAATCAGACCCAGATTGGCGCGCAACGCTCAAACGTGAGCTTGGTAGCCCCAGTGCTTTGCGCCTTTGGTATGTTGCCGATGCTTATCGTCTAGGCATGAGCCTTGAGCAGATTTTTGATATTACAGCGATTGATCCTTGGTTCTTGGCTGAGATTGAAGACCTCATTCAAACCGAGGCGAGCATTGCGAATTTAGGCGTCGAAGCTTTGGAAAAGAACGATTGGTACCAGCTAAAGCGCAAAGGCTTTTCTGATGCGCGTCTTGCCCAGGTAATGGATTCAGAAGAATCGCATATTCGCAGCTTGCGCCAGGCGCTTGGTGTTCGACCGGTCTATCGTCGCGTCGATACCTGTGGTGCAGAATTCCCCGCCTCGAGTGCCTATATGTACTCCACTTATGAAGAAGAGTGTGAAGCGCGACCCACGGACCGGCAAAAAATTATGGTATTGGGTGGTGGTCCGAATCGCATCGGTCAAGGCATCGAGTTCGACTACTGCTGCGTTCATGCGGCATTGGCAATGCGTGAAGATGGTTATGAAACCATTATGGTGAACTGCAATCCTGAAACAGTATCGACCGACTACGACACCTCAGACCGACTCTATTTTGAACCGGTTACTTTAGAAGATGTTCTGGCCATCGTTGATATCGAACAACCCATGGGCGTAATCGTTCAATTCGGTGGGCAGACACCGCTTAAGCTCGTCAACGATCTTGAAGCGGCTGGCGTTCCTATAATGGGTACTAGTGCGGACGCCATTGATCGCGCTGAAGACCGCGAGCGTTTTCAGCAGTTGGTTGAAAAATTAGGGCTCAAGCAACCAGATAACCGTTTTGCCTCGAACAGTGCTCAAGGCGTCGAACGCGCCCAAGAAATTGGCTACCCAATTATTGTGCGCCCATCCTATGTGTTGGGTGGGCGAGCTATGGAAATTGTTTATTCTGATGAAGAGTTAAAGCAGTACATGCAGAAGGCAGTTGATGTTTCCAATGACTCGCCAGTGTTGCTGGACCGTTTTCTAGACCAAGCCGTAGAGGTAGATGTTGATGCTGTTTCTGACGGCACAGATGTTGTCATTGGTGCAATCATGCAGCACATTGAGCAAGCGGGCGTGCATTCCGGCGACTCTGCGTGTTCCTTGCCGCCTTATAATTTAGACCCTGAGGTTCAGGACATCATTCGCGAGCAGGTAAAACGTCTTGCCATTGAGCTGAAGGTCATTGGTTTAATGAACGTGCAAATGGCGGTGCAGGGTACCGAGGTCTATGTCTTGGAAGTAAACCCTCGGGCTTCGAGGACAGTTCCGTTTGTGTCCAAATGCATAGGTACCTCGTTAGCTAAAATAGCGGCACGCTGCATGGCAGGAACTACCCTCGTCGAACAAAATTTCACCGAAGAAGTTATCCCGACCAACTTCAATGTCAAAGAATCTGTTTTCCCATTTGACAAATTCCAAGGTGTTGACCCAATTCTTGGTCCCGAGATGAAATCGACGGGTGAAGTGATGGGTGTCGGTGATACTTTTGGTGAAGCGTTCTCTAAAGCATCGCTAGGTGCTGGTGTTATTTTACCCAAAGGTGGGCATGCGTTTATTAGCGTCAAAGACTCCGACAAACCGCTGCTGGCGCCAGTGGCGAAAGAACTTGCGGCGTTGGGCTTTCAGTTGGTGGCGACTCCGTCTACTCGAAGAATTATTCGCGAGTCGGGTCTAGAGTGCGCGTTGATTAACAAGGTCAATGAAGGGCGACCGGATGTTTCGGATATGCTTAAAAATGATCAGATTGATTTGATCATCAACACCACCGAAGGTCGCCAGTCTATTGCAGATTCTGCAGTTATCCGTCGGCTCGCCTTACAATTCAAAGTGTGTTACACCACCACCTTAGCCGGTGGGGAAGCCATAGCCATAGCCATTCGGCAAGGCCAAGGTGAGCAAGTACACCGCCTTCAGGACTTGCACGTAGCCTTGGGCTAGTGCGCTTCACTATGATTAACAAACTCACTATGATTAACAAAAAGAATTAGGCGGGCTATTTTATGCCATTCCCAATGACAGTTGCCGGGGTAGAGGCTTTACGCGAAGAGTTGAGCCATCGCAAAACTGTGTTGCGTCCAGAAATCACCCAAGCCATCGCCGAGGCGCGAGCCCATGGTGATCTGAAAGAAAATGCTGAGTATCACGCCGCGCGTGAACAACAAGGCTTTAACGAAGGCCGTCTTCAAGAGATTGAAGGCAAGCTAGCTGATGCGCAGGTCATAGACATCGCAAAGCTTCCTAAGGGCGACAAAGTAATTTTTGGTGTCACCGTGAGTTTGCTCGAAGTCGAGAACGACGAAAAAATCACCTACAAAATTGTCGGTGAGGATGAGGCAGACTTGAAACAAGGGAAAATCTCCATCATGTCCCCTATCGCAAGAGCACTCATCGCTAAGCGCCGCGGTGATGCTGTAGTCGTGCGCACGCCAGGCGGCGATCGCGAATACGAGATCGACAACGTCGAGTACATATAGGGCAAAACGTCAGGGGACAGAGTATTACTCTGTCCCCGGTTCTTAGATTAGGCGCCGCTCTTAATTAGGCGCCGCTCTTAATTAGGCGCCGCCGCTGTAGCGGTGTAGGTTTGAGAGCTTAACGTTAGGTTTCCGGTTTGGCTTAAAGAGCACAATGATCTTGCCGATGCGTTGCACAATCTCTGCCCCACATGTGTTTGCAAGTTCGCCCCCAGTTTTTTCACGATCCTCCCGGTCGATGCTGGATATGCGAACCTTTATAAGTTCATGGTCGCTCAGTGCTCGATTAGTTTCGGCGATTACGCCTTCACTCAAGCCTTGGTCGCCAATCGTGACAACAGTATCAAGGTGGTGTGCAATGCGCTTCAGGGTCTTCTTTTCGGTGTTATTGGATTTCATTGGGGTATTCTACTCAAATCATGGCAGGTAAGCGCACCAAATCCAGCGACCGTTGGTTACAGCGGCAGAAAAAAGACTATTTCGCCCGGCGCGCGCGCGAAGAAGGTCATGTCTCGCGTGCCCATTTCAAGCTCGCAGAGATGCACGAGAAGTTTAACCTCATCACCCGAGCCAGTGTTGTGCTGGAATTGGGTGCCGCGCCAGGCGGTTGGACCAGCTACATTGAGGAACGGCTTTCTAACAAAGGCGGCTTGGTAGTGGTCGACCCATTACCTATTACCTGTGGCGCACACACGGTGGTGGTAGAGGGTTTTGCTGGCGAAAAAGAGACCGATCTGGCCATTAGTGCTGCCCTGAGTGAGTTTGAGGGCGCCAGACCTGTAGACCTTGTATTGTCAGATATGGCCCCCAATATGTCTGGAGTAAGGGCTGTTGACCAGGCGAGATCAATGGAGCTGGCTGACGTCAGTTTGGGCGCTTGCCGGGCGTTTCTGCGGGCCGGTGGCGCGCTTACGTTGAAAGTCTTTCAAGGCGAAGGCTTAGACGACTGGGTTACCGCACGGCGACAGGCGTTTAAGAAAGTAGTGATGACCAAGCCGAAAGCGTCTCGGCCGGAATCTCGCGAGGTTTTCGTAGTGTGTCGAGGTTACGTTCCTGCACAGGACGATACTGATGGTTTGGTGTAGGCTTTAGGAGTCTATATTTTATTGAGCGCAACCCATTAAGGGTTAGCGTGTTTGAATAAGCAATAAAGGCAGTTTTATTAACATAATTGCCGAAAAGTGAGGTAGCTCCCTTGTCTGATATGGGAAAAAATTTATTACTGTGGCTCATCATTGCAGCAGTATTGATGGTGGTTTTTCAGAGTTTCAATCCGGAACCTAAACAGACCCAGATGTCCTACTCCGAGTTTATGAAAAATGTCCACATGGGCAATATTCAAAAAGCGGAAGTTCGTGGTGAAGAAATTACCGCGGAAGACGGCTCTGGCAATCAATATGTTGTTATTTGGTCTGAGAATGATCAAAAGTTGCAGGATGATTTGCTGAACAACAACGTTGAAGTCAATTTCATTGCGGAAGAGCAGCAGAGTGTCTGGAGCCAATTGCTCATAGCCAGTTTCCCAATTCTCATTATCATCGCAGTATTCATGCTGTTCATGCGTCAAATGCAGGGCGGTGGCAGCGGCCGTGGTGGCCCAATGGCATTTGGTAAAAGTAAGGCTCGATTGCTGTCTGAAGATCAGATTAAAACCACATTTGCTGATGTTGCAGGTGTAGATGAAGCCAAAGAGGAAGTACAAGAGCTGGTGGAGTTTTTGCGCGATCCTGGCAAATTCCAACGCCTCGGTGGACACATTCCTCGCGGCATACTTATGGTCGGCCAGCCGGGCACAGGTAAGACACTACTCGCCAAGGCGATTGCCGGTGAAGCCAAAGTCCCTTTCTTCTCTATCTCCGGTTCGGATTTTGTCGAGATGTTTGTCGGTGTCGGTGCATCGCGCGTACGCGATATGTTTGAGCAAGCTAAAAAGACCAGCCCTTGCATCATCTTCATCGACGAGATTGACGCCGTAGGACGTCATCGAGGCGCTGGCCTTGGTGGTGGTCATGACGAGCGTGAACAAACGTTAAACCAACTGTTGGTTGAAATGGATGGTTTTGAAAACAATGATGGCGTCATTGTTATTGCGGCCACCAACCGGCCCGATGTTTTGGACCCTGCACTTTTACGCCCGGGTCGTTTCGATCGCCAAGTGGTTGTTGGTTTACCCGACATTCGTGGACGTGAACAAATTCTAAAAGTTCATATGCGCAAAGTGCCGCTGTCAGACGATGTTGATGCGAGCATTATTGCCCGGGGTACCCCGATGTTCAGTGGTGCGGACTTAGAAAATCTGGTCAATGAAGCCGCACTGTTTGCCGCTCGAGCAAACAAGCGATTGGTCGAGATGGAAGAGTTCGACAAGGCAAAAGACAAGATCATGATGGGCACCGAACGAAAGTCCATGGTGATGTCGGAAAAAGAAAAACGAAACACCGCATACCATGAAGGTGGACACGCCATTGTCGGTCGTCTGGTGCCGGATCATGACCCAGTTTACAAAGTCTCCATCATCCCTCGTGGCAGGGCGCTCGGTGTGACCATGTTCTTGCCCGAGGAAGACCGGCTCAGTATTAGTCGACAAGGACTGCATTCACAGATATGCAGCCTGTTTGGTGGGCGCATCGCAGAAGAACTTATTCTCGGCAAAGATGGTGTTACTACGGGTGCATCCAACGACATTGAGCGGGCCACCAGCTTGGCGCGTAGCATGGTCACAAAGTGGGGTTTGTCCGACGCACTTGGACCGTTGCTCTACGATGAAGACGATGGCGAACCTTTCTTAGGTATGTCCGCATCCCATCGGCCAAAAGCTCGCTCAGAGGAAACGTCGAAAGCGATAGATCAGGAAGTACGGGCAATCGTTGACGATTGCTACGCCACTGCCGAGAATATACTGAAGGAAAATATTGATAAGTTGCACGCCATGGCGGATGCGCTGATGGAATACGAAACCCTTTCGGCAGATCAGTTAGACGACATCATGGCAGGTGCCAAACCACGCCAGCCTACTGTGGTACCGCCACCTTCGTCAGATGATAGCCCAACGGACGAGTCGCCCATCGGCGGTCCAGCGGAAGAAACTTAAACGTGATCTTTTGCCATTGAATGAGTAGAAAGTACTTCGGCACGGACGGCATCCGTGGCAGGGTTGGGCAATATCCCATTACCCCTGAATTCTGTCTGCGCCTAGGCTGGGCAGTTGGAACAGTCTTTGCTAAATCGACAACGAAAGCAAAGAAAAATGGAAGATCGCCCCACATCGTCATCGGTAAGGACACGCGAATCTCTGGCTATATGTTGGAGTCTGTCCTTGAGTCTGGTCTCGCTGCCGCAGGGGTGGATGTCAGTCTCATCGGTCCCATGCCCACCCCGGCAATTGCCTATCTCACTCGAACTTTGCATGCAGACGCAGGCATTGTCATCAGCGCTTCGCACAACCCTTACTACGATAACGGTATTAAGTTTTTTAATGGCAAGGGCACCAAGCTTGCTGATGAAGTTGAGCTCGAAATTGAGGCGCAACTAGAAGAAAAAATGGCCTGTGTTGACTCTGAACATCTGGGCAAGGCTTCTCGGGTTACCGATGCAGCCGGTCGATACATCGAGTTCTGTAAAGCGACGGTTGCGCGCGATTTTTCACTGCGAGGCATGCGCATTGCACTAGATTGTGCGAATGGTGCGACTTACCACGTGGCGCCGCGGGTATTTGAGGAGTTGGGTGCTGATGTTTTCGTTTTCGGTGCTGAGCCGAATGGTACCAATATCAATGAGGGCTGTGGATCAACAGACCCAGAGGCTTTACAGAAGAAAGTTTTGGAATTTCGTGCCGACCTAGGCATTGCCTTTGACGGTGATGGTGACCGGGTAGTTATTGTTGATTCGCGTGGCCAGGTCCTTGACGGCGATGAGCTGATTTATATCATCGCCAAACATAGAAAAACTGAAAATACGCTCGAAGGGGGCGTCGTTGGCACTGTCATGAGTAATTACGGCTTAGAAAAAGCATTGGCTACCTTGGACATTCCATTTGAGCGAGCGAAGGTCGGCGACCGGCATGTCACCGAGCGTTTGCATCAAAAAGGTTGGCAGCTGGGTGGCGAGTCATCAGGCCACATTCTATGTTTAGACTTAACCACTACAGGTGATGCCATCGTTGCAGCACTGCAGGCACTTGTCCCAGTGGTTGAAACAGGTCGCCCCATTCACGAACTCATGGAAGGTATGCAGAAGCTTCCGCAGGTAATGATCAATGTAAAAGTTGGCCAGCCTGAACAAGTCGTAACCTGTGCGGTTATGCAGAAAGCCATAAGCAAGCAGGACGATAAGCTGGCAGATAAAGGCCGCATCCTGGTACGCGCATCGGGTACTGAACCGCTGCTAAGAGTCATGGTTGAGGGTGAAGATGCAGAGCAGGTTCGAGAAATAGCAAACGAACTCGCCTTGGTTGCTGAAAGCCAAGGATGATCTCAATTTTACACCGACGTTAAGTTGGCATACCATTGCGCGCCTTCGCGAGGAGGTACTCGATGCGTCGACCATTAGTCGCGGCAAATTGGAAAATGAACGGTTCGCTAGAGTTCATTGAAGAATTCGCTCGATCACTAAAAAATACAGAGTTGGCGTCTTTCGGGGCGGTTGAAGTAGTGGTTTTTCCGCCCGCGGTCTATATGGCTGCTTGGCAGGCATATAGCGGCGGAATTGCTAACGGTAGTATTGCATTTGGTGCGCAGGACGTTGGTATTTCAGCTTCCGGTGCACATACTGGCGAAATTGCTGCGGAGATGATCAGTGATCTAGGTGGCCGGTGGGCAATTGTGGGTCACTCAGAAAGACGCATTGACCAGAGTGAGCCGGACGATTTGGTGGCAACCAAAGCGGCAGCGGCACTGCGAGGCGGATTGCGCCCAATAGTGTGTGTGGGCGAAACGCTAGATGAGCGTAATGCAGGTCACGAAGTGGCTGTAGTCGAACGACAGCTTGAAGCGGTACTAGATCGCCTCGATGTGTCAGAACTAGCGCAGGGTGCACTTGCCTATGAGCCTGTTTGGGCGATTGGTACAGGTCAGACGGCCTCACCTGAACAAGCGCAACAGATGCATGCGTTCATTCGTGACAAAATTGCGCACGTTGATGTAGAAATAGCGCGCTCATTGCGAGTTTTATACGGTGGAAGCGTTAAGCCCGAAAATGCTGCGGAGCTTTTCGGCCAAGAAGATATTGATGGTGGTTTAGTAGGTGGTGCAGCATTAGATGCCCAACAATTTGTCGAGATTGTTAAGGCAGCCCACCAACAGATGTCGGCAAGAGACTAGATAAGAGATTAGACAAGAGATTAGACAAGAGTCTAGATAAGAGTTTAGACAAAAAACTAAAAGAAGAATTTGAGACAGAGAGAAGTATGGATTTAATGACCTTAGAGAGCGTGTTACTAGCACTGCTTGTTGTCGATGCCGTTTCACTCACCGTATTGGTCTTGCTTCAGCAAGGCAAAGGTGCAGATGTTGGGGCAGCATTTGGTAGTGGTTCAGCGAGCACGATGTTTGGTAGCTTGGGTGCCGCTTCTTTTTTCACCAAGGCGACTGCCGGACTGGCGATAGGATTTTTCGTCATAACCTTTGGCCTGGCTTACGTGGCAAAGGAACGGGCAAACGCTGCCGGCGATTTAGGAATTCCTACGCTTAACCAGGGTGCCCCCCTCACTGAGTCGGGTGCTGAAACTACAGATAGATTGGATAATATCAGCGATGAAGTTCCGGGAGTTGATGACTTCGAAGGAGATGTACCGAACGTGCAACCCATCGTAGATGATGCCCAGGAAACAGCAGAAGAACTTTTAGACGACGTACCTGAAGAGTCACGTTAACTTCTTTGCCGAAGTGGTGAAATTGGTAGACACGCTACCTTGAGGGGGTAGTGGGCTTATGCCCGTGCGAGTTCGAGTCTCGCCTTCGGCACCATCCTCAAAAACCCCTCCCTCGCAGCTTGACCGCTGCTCGAGACCCGGTAATATCGCGCGGCTCATTGGAGTTTGGGAAGCAGGTGTAAATCCTGTGCTGCCCCCGCAACGGTAATAGTGGATCACGTTTCACTTGAGTCCGATACCAACCCAGCGAGCTAACACGATGTTGCGGAGGGCTCCATCAGTGGTCGCTGAGTTTTAGCGCCCACGGTCCCCTCCCCAATTCATAATTTATGAATGGGGAACCTTATGATCTTAATAAACAAAATCACGAGTCTTGCGCTCGTGTCAGCGGCGTTATCGTCCCTGCACCTGTCCGCGGAAACTATGGTTGGCGCAAATTCTGCCGGAGATTCTGCCGGAGATTCTGCAATAGAGACAGTCGTTGTAAGTGCCGCCCGTGAGCCACTAACGGCTAATCAGGTGGGAGGTGCTATGAGTGTGATCGATAGTCAAACACTACGACGACGACAAGCCGCCAGCGTTGGTGAAATGCTCCGCTCCCTGCCCGGTGTGGCTGTAAGTCGCGCAGGTGGTCTCGGTGCGCAAAGCCAACTCAGAGTCCGCGGTAGTGAGGCTAATCACGTGCTCGTCATGATCGACGGTGTTGCCGTGAATGACCCCGGCCAGGGTGGTGACTTCAATGTGGCGCACCTTTACAACTACCAGTTCGAGCAAGTTGAGTTTTTGCGCGGTCCGCAAAGTGCCCTGTGGGGAAGTGATGCTTTGGCAGGTGTCATAAATATCTCCAGTAAAAAGAGCGATCCAGGCCGTAGCGGTGATGTGTTTTTGGAAGGTGGCAGCGACGGTTACTACCATCTCGGCGGCAGTGTCGGGCTAGCCAGTGATCGAGCCTATTTGCGAATAAGTGGCCAGCAGTTAAGCACCGATGGCGAAAACGTCTCACGCCTTGGCAGTGAGGATGATGGCTATGACAATACAAGACTAGCGATGCAGGCGGGTCTACGTGTTAACGATCAATTGAAATTCTCGACCAGTTGGCAGTCTATCGATGCAACCAGTGAATTTGATGGTATCGACTTCTCTACCGGACTTCCTGCAGATCAGAGCAATGAAACAGACAGCCAGCAACTCTACGGCTCGCTGCGAGCAGATCTAACCCTAATGGAAGGGCGCTGGCGTCATCAGCTAGGGTTGGCCTATACCGACCATGATAATGACAATGAGACCGAAAACCCTTTTGCCCCGACCAGCTTTGATGTCGCATCAACGCAGGCTGAAACGCTTCAAGTAAGCTACCAAAGTCATTTTGACCTTAATGAAGCGCAAACAATCTCACTGCTAGTGGAGGATGAAAACCAGGACCTCAGGCAGCGTGGGCCAGCAAGTTTTTTTGGTGACCCCAATCGCGATGAATCGGTGAAAACACTGTCTATCGCAGGCGAGTACAGAGCTCAATTGCATGACGATGTGTTCTTTCAAACAAGTGTGCGGCACGATCGGAATGACGATTTCGACGATGCAACCACCTGGCGAGCGAGTACAGCGTGGTGGGTATCTGCTGCCACTAAGTTACGGGCCAGTATAGGCACCGGAGTTAAAAACCCAACCTTCAGCGAGCGTTTTGGGTATTTCACCAATTTCATAGGTAATCCCGACCTGCAGCCAGAGACTTCGCAAGGCTGGGAAGTGGGGGTTGATCATGCGTTTGGCTCAGACTTGGCCGTACAGTTGACCTACTTTCGAGCAGATCTTGAAGATGAAATTGCCGGATTTGTATTCGATCCAGGAACAGGTGGGTTTACGGCAGCGAATGACAGTGGTGAGAGTGAGCGTCGTGGGGTTGAGCTTAGTGCCCAGTGGCAAGTCACAGAGCAGATTAGCGTCTCAGCAGCCTACACCTACTTAGACGCGAGCGAACAAAATGCCAGTGGCGCAGATCAAGACGAAATTCGTCGACCTTCCGACAACGCCAGTCTGGATGTGTCGTGGCAGCCCAGTGAGAAGTTCTCTCTCTATGTTCGTGGAGATCACAACGGCGAGCAAGATGACTTCTTCTTCCCGCCTGTGCCGCCGTTCCAAGCCCGAGTTGAGCTTGATGACTACACGCTTCTCACCGTGGGTGCTGAAAGAAAAATCGGTGCTTGGGGATCAATCTATGGGCGCATTGAAAACGGTCTGGATGAAGACTATGAAGAGGTATTTGGCTTTGCCACGCCTGGTCGAACCTATATATTCGGGCTGCGAGTAGAAATTGGCAGTAAATAGCTCGCAAAGGCCTCTTGCAGGGGGCTTGATGCATCCCTATACTCCGCCCCCTTGCTGATGCGGGGTGGAGCAGTCTGGTAGCTCGTCGGGCTCATAACCCGAAGGTCGTGGGTTCAAATCCTGCCCCCGCTACCACTACAAAGGCCCCTTTTTTGGGGCCTTTTAGTACGTAAGCAGTAAGACGTAAGCAGTAGTACGTAAGCAGTAACTGATGGGCCTTGTGCCCATTTTTTGTGCCAGATAGATAGATATCTGGTGTTGAGAAAAGTTGAAATATACTGGTAACTTGTTGAATAAAAAGGAAATTGAAGTAGAAGAATTATTGGCCCCTACGGTCACGTCACTGGGTTGCGAAATCTGGGGCGTGGAGTTTTTGAGCCAAGGAAAACACACCAAGCTGCGTGTATATATTGAGCGCGAAGGTGGTGTGGATGTGGACAATTGTGCAGAAGTTAGTCGGCACGCGAGTGACATATTGGACGTTGAAGAGTTCAGTAATAGTAACTACACATTGGAAGTCTCTTCTCCGGGTTTGGACCGGATTCTTTTTAAAGAACAACAATTCCAAGCATATGCCGGACATCAGATTGATGTACGGTTGAATTTTCCCTTTGAGGGGAAGAAAAAATTTGTGGGTACCTTGGCTGGCGTCGAGGACCACTCGGCGGTCGTTCAGATGGATGATGAAGAAATTTTGTTGCCCATCGAAAACATACAGAAAGCTCGGGTTGTACCCGTTTTTGACTAGGGCTAGTGCGGCATGAGTAAAGAAATTTTGCTGGTTGTAGAATCGGTTTCGCTGGAAAAAGGTGTCCCTAAGGACGTTATTTTCGAAGCGATTGAAGCTGCTTTGGCAATGGCTACACAGAAGCGTTACGGCGAAGAGGCTGAATTTCGTGTTGCTATTGATCGAACGACGGGTGAATACGACACCTTTCGAACATGGAAGGTTGTGCGATATGAAGACGAAGAAGAGCCCAGCATGCACACGATGTATAACGTCGAAGAAGCACAGGAAGTAAAGCCTGGTGCAGTTTTAGGCGACATCATCGAAGAACCCGTAGAGTCAGTAGAGTTTGGACGGATTGCCGCCCAGACGGCTAAGCAAGTGATCGTCCAGAAGGTGCGGGAAGCCGAACGTGCGCAAGTCGTTGAAGCCTATTTGCCGCGCCTAAATCAATTGGTTAGTGCTACCGTCAAAAAACTAGGTCGTGACAGCGTCATTGTCGACCTTGGCGGCAATGCTGAAGGTATTCTAACGCGTGAACACTTGGTGCCACGTGAGACCTTCCGAGTGGGCGACCGCATTCGTGCATTGTTGGTTGACGTGCGGCCTGAAAATCGTGGCCCGCAGCTTATATTGTCACGCACAGCGCCCGCTATGCTCATTGAGCTTTTTAAAGTTGAAGTGCCTGAAATCTCTGAGGATGTTATCGAGATTCGTGGTGCGGCGCGGGACCCTGGTTCACGCGCAAAGATCGCCGTAAAAACCAACGACGGTCGTATAGATCCCGTAGGTGCTTGTGTCGGTATGCGTGGTTCACGTGTGCAAGCCGTATCTGGCGAACTGGCTGGCGAGCGAATCGATATTGTTTTGTGGGACGACAATCCAGCACAGTTGGCCATCAATGCTATGGCCCCTGCTGAGGTCGCGTCTATTATTCTGGACGAAGAAACACACTCAATGGATATTGCAGTGACTGAGGAAAACCTCGCGCAAGCAATTGGGCGTGGTGGTCAAAACGTTAGGTTGGCAAGTGATTTATGCGGTTGGTCATTGAACATAATGACCGAAGAAGAGGCAGCAACTAAGCAAGAAGAAGAATCGACCAACTTCATTGATGAATTCAAAGAATCACTATCAGTCGACGAAGATGTAGCGATTGTGTTGGTCGAAGAAGGTTTCACTACGCTTGAAGAAATCGCCTATGTGCCTATCGATGAGATGCTGGCTATTGAAGGCTTTGACGACGAGATTGTTCAAGAACTTAGAAATCGTGCTAAGGATTCGTTGTTGACCAAGGCCATCGCTAGTGAAGAAGCGCTGGGTGATCAACAACCTGATGCGGATCTGCTCGAAATGGAAGGCATGGAACGTGCCCTTGCATTCAAGCTTGCCGCCAACGAAGTGGTGTCTATGGAAGATTTGGCAGAACTATCCATTCCCGAGCTCTTGGACATTGAGCCAGAGTTGGGAGAGGAAAAGTCGGCAGCGCTCATTTTGAAAGCGCGAGAGCCGTGGTTTGCGGATGAAGAGACGGACCCAGACACAGATCGAGATACAGACGAAGCGGTTGCTGAGTAAAAAAGGAATCGCTAGGAGTAGTCAATGGCAGACGTAACAGTTAAACAGTTAGCAGATACAGTGGGCACACCGACTGATCGGCTGCTCACACAGATGCATGATGCAGGTCTTCCGCATAAAGCTGAAGAAGAGCTTGTTAATGACGAGCAAAAGCAGAAGTTGCTGGCGTTTTTGCGGACCAGTCATGGTGACACGCCAGAAGTGGCCAAAAAAATAACTCTGAAGCGCAAAGAAACTGGCACATTAAAAGCAGGCCAGGGTCGTACAGGTCGCAATGTGACGGTGGAAGTTCGCCGTAAACGCGTCTACGTAAAGCGCGAAGAAGAGGTCGAGCAAGCTGGCGAAGCTGAACCTTCACAACTTGAGATCGAAACTCAAAAAATTCATGATGAAGAGCTCGCCCGCGCTGCGGCAGAAGAGCAAGAGCGCAACATTGAAGCCGAACGTAAAGCGGAAGTTGAGCGTAAAGCTGAAGAACAGCGACTGGCTGCAGAAGCGCAAGCCACTGAGCTCAAAAAGCAGCAGGAAGAAGCTCAATCCAAAGAGCAAAAGCCTGAACCCGAAGCGGAAAAGATGTCAGCAGCTGATGTTCAGGCCAAAGAGCAGGCTCAAGAGCGTGGCGGCAAACGTACCAAAGGCAAAGATAAAGAGCGCCATCCTGGTGAAGCTGCGGGCGGCGGTAAGGGCAGAAGACGTGAACTCTCGCTTAAGAGCGAACGGCGTGGGAAACGTAAGCAGTCACACCGCCAGGCACCGTTGCGGGTGGACCAACAGGGCGGCGAATTCAAGCCTACGGAATTTATTACCCGCGAAGTTGAGATTGGCGAAGTCAACGCGGTGGGAGATATTGCTCAGGGTATGGCGGTGAAAGCCGGTGAAGTCATTAAGACGCTCATGGGCATGGGTGTTATGGCGACTATCAACCAAACGCTTGATCTGGATACTGCGACACTTGTGGTTGAAGAGATGGGCCATAAGGTCAAGGTAGTCAGCGAACATGCACTTGAAGAACAGCATGTTGCCTCGCTTCAAATCGAAGGTGACACAGTAACTCGAGCCCCCGTTGTCACCGTCATGGGCCATGTAGACCATGGTAAAACATCGCTCCTCGATTACATTCGTAATACCCGGGTTACCAGCGGTGAAGCCGGTGGCATTACCCAACACATTGGTGCCTATAGCGTTGAAACCAAAGCGGGTATGGTGACGTTTATCGACACACCTGGACACGCGGCATTTACTGCAATGCGTGCACGTGGTGCGCGCGTAACGGATATTGTGATTTTGGTAGTTGCCGCAGACGATGGCGTTATGCCGCAAACAGAAGAAGCAATTCAGCACGCGAAAGCGGCTGGCGTGCCAATGATTGTTGCCATTAACAAAGTAGATTTGGAAAATGCCGACCCTGACCGAGTTACTAACGAGCTCTCTGTAAAAGAAGTAGTACCGGAAGAATGGGGAGGAGACACACAGTTCATTAAAGTCTCTGCTATAACCGGCGAAGGGGTCGAATCCCTATTAGAGGCCATATTGTTACAGGCAGAGGTTATGGAACTGGCGGCACTAGAAGAAGCGCCCGGCCAGGGTGTGGTTATTGAATCGCGCCTAGATCGTGGCCGCGGTCCTGTAGCGACGTTGTTGGTGCAAAACGGTTCTCTGAAGCAAGGTGATATCGTCATTGCCGGAGAAACTTATGGCCGTGTTCGAGCGATGCTCGATGATAAAGGCAATCCGGCTTCAACTGCTGGACCCTCCCAGCCTATTGAGATGCTAGGCCTGAATGGCACACCGGCTGCGGGAGATGATTTCTCCGTGGTCGGCGACGAAAAGTCGGCCCGTGAATTGGCTGAATTCCGTAGCGATAAAAGTATTCAAAATCGCCAAGCCGCGCAGCAAGCTGCGAAAATGGACAACATGTTTGCCAACATGGTTGAAGGCCAAAAACGAATCCTCAAGGTCGTCGTCAAGGCGGACGTTCGAGGTAGTTTGGAAGCCATCATTCAAGCTTTGGCAGATATCGGCAACGACGAAGTAGGTGTGCAAGTTTTAGGATCAGGCGTAGGTGGCATATCTGGCTCTGACGCCACTATGGCAGTTACTTACGGTGCAGTGGTCTTCGGCTTTAATGTTCGTGCCGACAAAACTGCGAAAGCTACGCTTGAGAAAGAAAATGTCGAGCTTCGCTACTACAGCATTATTTATGAATTGTTAGACGACGTGAAAGCTGTACTCTCTGGCATGCTATCGCCTGAGCTTAGAGAAGAAATTGTGGGTGTAGCTGAAGTGCGAGATGTATTTAAGTCGCCAAGATTTGGTGCTATTGCAGGTTGTATGGTGACCGATGGTTCAGTTCAACGAAACAAGCCTATTCGTGTGCTGCGAGATAACGTGGTTATCTACGAAGGTGAATTAGAATCTCTGCGTCGATTTAAGGATGACGTCAACGACGTACGGTCTGGTACCGAATGTGGTATCGGCGTTCGCAACTACAATGATGTTCGTCCTGGTGATCAAATCGAAGTCTACGACGCTAAAGAAATAGCGCGAGCGCTATAGCGAGTCGATGTTGTCAATTTCACGAGACTTAAAAGTTGCAGACTTCGTCCGCGACGAGTTAGCACGCATTATGCAGTTTGAAATGCGTGACCCTCGGGTCAGTTTTGTCAGCGTCAATGAAGTCAAAGTCAGCAAAGACCTCTCGTATGCAGATATTTATGTTTCCTCGTTGCAAACCACCGACGAAGCGTCGCAAGCCGAGCTTGTCAGTGTACTGAACAAGGCGGCAGGTTTTTTTCGATCAACCCTGGCCAAGCGTCACAGCATGCGCACCACGCCAAAGCCTCGGTTTCATTACGACGAACTGGTCGAGAGGGCACCACAGCTGGAACAACTAATCTCTAAAGCGATTGCTGAAGATCGCAAACATGAAGATTATGATGAAGGGCAGTCTTAACTATGGGTAGTCTTATAAATGGGTAAGAGACGACCCGGTCGCAAAGTGGACGGTATCTTGGTGGTAGACAAACACCAAGGCATTAGTTCGAGCGATGCGGTGCAACAGGCAAAAAGGCTTTTCGGTGCTCAGAAAGTTGGTCACACCGGCAGCCTGGACCCTTTGGCAACTGGCGTTCTGCCACTATGCTTTGGTGAGGCAACTAAGTTTTCACAGTTCTTACTGACGTCGGATAAGAAATACTGGGTACGAATTCAGTTGGGTGTTGCCACCGATAGCGGTGATTCAGACGGCAAGATCATCGCCGAGAAGGATGCCTCACACGTTGAACAGACGGCTATAGAAGAGGCTCTAAAGCAGTTTAGAGGTGATATAGACCAGATTCCGTCAATGTTTTCGGCCTTGAAACATAAGGGCCAACCGCTGTATAAACTCGCTCGGCAAGGCATCGAGGTAGAACGCAAATCGCGATGTGTACATATATTCAGTAACGAACTGGTCTCTTATGAAAATTGTCAGCTTGAATTGGAGATCCACTGCAGTAAAGGAACCTACATTCGTTCCATAGCAGAAGATCTCGGAGAAATGCTAGGCGTTGGAGGTCATGTCATTGAGCTCAGGCGCCGTGCAGCAGGACCTTATGTAGAAGAAGACGTTGTTACTCTAGCGTTTTTGGAAGAACAACGTGAGCTCGGCTCACTAGATAAATTTTTACGCCCAACGGCTACGGCGGTTGGGCAATGGCCAGAACTGAAATTATCGGAGTCACTGTCGTTTTATCTTCGGCAGGGGCAGCCGGTTTTAGTGCCGCACGCACCAACCAGTGGTTGGGTGCGGCTATGTGAAACCAACGGTGAAGAAGCTGTTTTCTTTGGCGTTGGTGAAGTTCTAGACGATGGGCGCATTGCGCCTCGAAGATTAGTAGTTGGATAACTGTAAATATGCGCGGTTATTCAAGAAATTTTAAACATGCATATTTAGGAGAAAAGAAATGGCACTAAGCGCCACAGTGAAAGCAGGAATCGTCAAAGATTACCAAACCGATGAGGGTGACACCGGGTCACCAGAAGTACAGGTAGCATTATTGACACACAATATAAATTCATTGCAAGGACACTTCAGCGATCACCAGAAAGATCACCACTCACGTCGTGGTTTGATTCGTATGGTAAATCAGCGTCGTAAATTGTTGGATTATTTAAAAAGTAAAGATGCGGCTCGTTATGCCGACCTGATCAAACGGCTTGAATTACGTCGTTAAAGGTTTGTTAAAGAGTCAATTGGAGAAAAAATTTGAACCCAGTAACTAAAAAATTCCAGTTAGGAGACGTCGAAGTCTCCATTGAAACAGGAAAAGTAGCTAAGCAAGCCACCGGTTCGGTGGTTGTCACCATGGGTGACACAGTAGTCCTTACAACCGTCGTCGGCGCAAAAAGCGCACGATCAGGGCAGGACTTTTTCCCACTTACGGTTAATTACCAAGAAAAAACTTACGCCGCGGGCAAAATCCCCGGTGGCTTTTTTCGTCGTGAAGGCCGCCCGTCTGAGAAAGAAACCCTGACATGTCGATTGATCGACAGACCCATTCGTCCACTCTTTCCTAAAGGGTTTATGAACGAAGTACAGGTTGTTTGTACGGTAATGTCTGCTGACAAAGATCAAGATCCAGATATCGCGTCCCTAATTGGTACGTCGGCAGCCCTCGCCATATCAGGTATTCCTTTTAGCGGACCCATTGGTGCGGCACGAGTTGGCTACAAAGATGGCACCTACATGCTAAACCCTGGCTATGAGCAGCTGAAAGAATCGATGCTGACTATGACCGTTGCCGGTACCGAAAGCGCAGTGCTCATGGTTGAGTCTGAAGCTAAGGAATTGACCGAAGACGAAATGCTTGGTGCTGTGCTTTTCGCTCACCAGGAAATGCAGGTAATCATCAAAGCGATTGCCGAGTTGGCGGCGGAAACCGCTAAACCCGCTTGGGATTGGAAACCAGAACCAACGAATGATGAGCTGTTAAACGCAGTGAGCGCGTCTATTAAGTCGGATCTTGCTGAAGCGTATCGCATTAGTGACAAGATGGAGCGCCAAGGTCGAGTTAGCGAGCTTCGCAAGAAGGTTGTTGCAGAACTCGTCGGTGGTGAAGATTCCGATGTAAGCAAAGACGACGTTTCCGATATGTTCGGCAAAGTTGAGAAAAGCTTAGTACGAAATCAGGTCCTCGACGGAGCCCCACGCATCGACGGCCGTGACCTAAAAACGGTTCGGCCTATCGAAGTAGAAGTAGGCATACTGCCTAAGACGCACGGTTCGGCAATATTCACGCGCGGTGAAACTCAGGCCATTGTTGTTGCAACGTTAGGTACATTGCGCGACTCGGCCATTGTTGACGCACTAGAAGGTACGTTTAGAGACCAATTCATGTTGCACTACAACTTCCCTCCTTTCAGTGTTGGTGAAGCTGGCTTCATGAGCGGACCAAAGCGTCGCGAGATTGGCCACGGCCGTCTGGCTCGTCGAGGTGTTGCTGCTGTATTGCCTGATGGTGAAGACTTTCCTTACACCATTCGCGTGGTTTCTGAGATTACAGAATCTAACGGTTCAAGCTCTATGGCCAGCGTCTGTGGTACATCACTTGCGCTAATGGATGCCGGTGTCCCTCTTAAGGCACCTGTTGCAGGTGTTGCAATGGGCTTGGTTAAAGAAGGTAACCGTTACGCGGTACTTACCGATATTCTTGGTGATGAAGATCACCTAGGTGATATGGACTTTAAAGTCGCAGGTTCTGAAGCGGGCATTACCGCTCTTCAGATGGACATCAAAATTGATGGCATCACAGAAGAGATTATGGAGGCCGCGCTGCAACAAGCCCACGAAGCACGACTGCATATTCTCGTCGAAATGAACAAGGTTATTAAGGAGTCACGACAGGAGCTTTCTGACAATGCCCCTGCAATGACGACCTTGAAAGTTCATCCTGACAAGATCCGCGACATCATCGGTAAAGGTGGCGCGACCATTCGCGGCATTGTTGAAGAGACTGGTGCTGAAGTTGATATTGATGATGATGGCAACGTACGCATCTATGCATCCAGTGCAGAATCTAAGAATGCTGCAGTGGCGCGTGTTCAAGAGATAACTGCTGAAGCTGAAGTGGGACGCATCTACAAAGGCGCAGTTGCGCGCATCGTCGACTTTGGTGCCTTTATAACGATTCTGCCCGGTAAAGACGGTTTGCTTCACATTTCACAAATCGCTGAAGAGCGAGTTGAGAAGGTGACCGACTTTCTAACCGAAGGTGAAGAGATTGAGGTGGTTTGCCTTGACGTTGACCAGCGCGGACGGATTAAGCTTTCTATGAAGGAAGTTGAAAACTATAGAGATGGTGCAGAAGAAGAAGAAGAAGAAGGCGAAGCTGAAGTAGGCTAAGCTTTATTACTGTTCTTTGTAGCAGGAAACTGTGAGAAAAAAGGCTGTGATTGCAAAATCACAGCCTTTTTTTCTAAGCCATGGAGAAATGGCCCGCCATTTCTCCATGGCTAGGCTACCGGTGCGCCCGATTACTAACCAGATCGTCGACCACTGACGGGTCTGCCAACGTGCTGGTGTCGCCTAAGCTGTCGAGTTCATTGGCTGCAATTTTCCGCAAGATGCGGCGCATGATTTTGCCAGATCGAGTTTTGGGTAATCCTGGCGCCCACTGGAGAATGTCGGGCTTGGCAATGGGTCCGATTTCTTGGCGAACCATATCGATGAGTTCTTTTTCTAGTTCATCAGGATCACGATCATCCCCTACCATGAGCGTTACATAGGCATAGATACCTTCGCCTTTCACATCGTGTGGATATCCGACAACCGCGGCTTCAGCCACAGAAGGGTGGAGTACCAAAGCACTCTCGACCTCAGCTGTTCCGATGCGGTGCCCAGAGACGTTCAACACGTCATCAACCCGCCCGGTAATCCAGTAGTAGCCGTCGGCATCGCGACGTGCACCATCACCAGTGAAGTAACAACCTTTGTAGGTTGAGTAGTAGGTTTCGATGACACGCTGATGATTGCCATAGACTGTGCGGATTTGGCCGGGCCAGCTCCCGGTAATAACAAGATTCCCCGAGGCCTCGGTCTCCTCAATGAGCTGTCCTTCAGCGTCCATCAGAGCGGGTTGTACGCCAAAAAAAGGTCGTGTTGCGGACCCAGGTTTGAGTGCAGTTGCGCCGGGGAGTGGGGTGATCATGATGCCGCCGGTTTCTGTTTGCCACCAAGTGTCCACGATAGGACATCGCAGCTCACCGACCGTACGGTAATACCATTCCCAGGCTTCAGGATTGATAGGTTCACCAACAGTACCTAACAGTCGTAAGGACGAACGATTGGTCGTATTCACGAATTCGTCCCCTTGGCTCATAAGCTGGCGAAGAGCAGTGGGAGCGGTATAGAAGATATTGACCTGGTGTTTGTCTATAACTTGCCAGAAGCGGGATGAATCTGGGTAAGTTGGTATCCCTTCAAACATGAGTGTAGTTGCACCGTTCGCTAAAGGTCCGTACACAATATATGAATGACCGGTAATCCAGCCCACATCGGCGGTACACCAATAGACGTCGCCATCGTGATAGTCGAAGACATACTTATGAGTCATGGCTACATGCAGTAAATAACCGGCAGTAGAGTGCTGTACACCCTTTGGTTTGCCAGTAGATCCGCTTGTGTAAAGAATGAAAAGAGGGTCTTCGGCGTCCATGACTTCGGGTTCGGCGAAAGGCTCAGCATCATCAGTAAGTTCGTGGTACCAAACATCTCGATCAGCTTGCCACGCAACATCACTGCCTGTGCGTTTCACTGTCACCACAGTGTGTACATTTGGGCAGTTGGCTAGAGCAGCCTCAGTATTTTCCTTTAGCGGAACAGCCTTGCCACCGCGCACACCTTCATCGGCCGTAATAACACAACGGCAGTCAGAATCTAGGATTCTGTCTTGTAGTGATTGTGGGGAAAAGCCTCCGAAGACCACGCTGTGTACGGCACCAATGCGCGCGCAGGCCAGCATGGCGTAGGCAGCTTCTGGGATCATTGGCATATATATACAAACACGATCACCTTTCTTTACGCCGCGGGCGCGCAACCCGTTGGCAAGTTTGCCGACGGCATCTGCTAGGGCTTGATAGGTGATGTGGGTATCGTCTGTGGGTTCGTCGCCCTCCCAGATAATGGCAGTCTGTTCTGCACGTTCG
>JBNMMV010000003.1:0-45761 GCA_051270205.1 Limisphaerales bacterium | reverse complement strand
TTAATGCCATGGAAGCTTCAGGCATACCAAAGAATGCAGATTTCAATGGCGCCCAGCAGGCAGGCTCGGGTTACTACCAATTCACTCAACACGCAGGGCGTCGTTGGTCCACGGCTACAGCTTACTTAGCCCCCGCCCGTTCGAGAAAAAACCTCACCGTATTGACCAACGCCTTTGTTAAGAAAGTACAATTCTCAGGCAAGCGCGCTACTGGCGTAGTACTAAGCCGCAGTGACAAAGAAGAGGTCATCAGCGCAAACCATATTTTCCTCTGTGGCGGTTCCATCAATTCTCCGCAACTCCTAGAGTTAAGTGGTATTGGCCAGGGTGAAAGACTTCAAAAGTTAGGCATCGGCGTCGTCCACGACGCGCCTGAAGTGGGCGAAAATTTACAGGATCACGTGCTTTGTAAAGTGGTCTACGGCACCCAGCCTGAACACAGTATCAATCGAGAAGTGCAGGGCTTACGGCTCATTCCAACTGCCTTGAAGTGGTTTTTTACACGCCGCGGACCACTCACTTCTGGTTCAGCGCCTGTAGGCAGCTTTTGGTACACGCGCGAAGGTTTAGACGCGCCCGACATACAAATTCACTACGCATCTGGCGCCACACTCTACAATCAGGCGGGCAAGATCCAACCCGCTAAACAAGCCGCCATGACTGCGGTAGTCAACCAAAACCGTCCCCTTTCACGAGGCTCTATTCACATAGGCTCGAACACGCCAACCGATGCGCCAATCATTCATGCGAACTATCTATCTGCACCCGAAGATCGTACCTGTCTGATCGCGGGTGTTCGAATGTTGCTGAATATTTTCAGCCAAGCGCAGCTAGAGGACTACATCACCGATCGTATCGCCCCAGCGGTAGACCGTGACATTGCCACCGATGAGGGCTTACTAGAATATATCCGCGAAGAAGCATCGACTACTTATCATCCAACCAGCACCTGTGCCATCGGTCGCGTGGTAGATGAAACTTTGAAGGTCAAAGGCGTCGAAGGACTCTCAATAGCAGATGCATCAGTAATGCCGACCGTTGTTTCCGGAAATACCAATGCCGCCACCATTATGATTGCTGAAAAGGCGGCTGCTAATTGGTGCTAGATGGATGGGGCCAAGGTGGATGAGGCATGGCACCCCGCTGTTGTTCCATTGAATAACCCAGCCCTACCAATGCTTCCTCAGCGAAACTTTGTCCCACCAGCTGAACACTTAGCGGTAGACCACTGTCACTGAGACCCACAGGAAACGTCAGTGTTGGATGTCCGGAATAGTCAAAAGGTGCGGTGAAATTGATGAACGGCGCATGCAAGCTGTCGTCATATCCTGCTTCCATCACTTTCGAGAACTGTGGCATGACCGGCATGGTTGGAATTAGAACGGCAGCCAACCCCACAATTTGTTGATTGAACTGTTCTGTGAAGGCTTGACGTGTGGTCTCAAGGGACTGATAACGTTGCATTTCGACGTTACGTCCAAGTTCGATCAAGCTCTTCAATGCCGGACCGTAAAGGGAAGCTTGTTCGGGGTAGTAAGCCTGATGCGCACGTGCGCATTCCACACCGCAAGTAATCCCCCATCCTTCAACCAGTTCGCGATAGTTGTTTGGCAGTTTAATCTCTTCTATGTTTGCACCAGCAGCACTCAGCCAAGCTGCTGCCAACTTAACCCCATCGACAACCACTTGATCGACGCCTTGCTCAACATAGTCCCAATCAACGCCAATGCGTAAACCTTCAACGTCACTGGAGGCTGCAGAATAGTTAGGCACGATCTTAGTTGAGCAACTGGCATCATTGGCATCCTCGCCAGCGATAACCGCCAACATGCGTGCAGCATCTTCTACAGTACGCGTCATCGGCCCAATGTGATCTAGGCTTTCTGCCAACGGAAACGCACCATAGCGACTGACGCGACCATAAGTAGGTTTGATCCCCACCAAGCCACAGCAACCGCTGGGAAACCGAATACTGCCACCCGTGTCGCTGCCCAGTGCACCATAGGCAAGCCCAGCTGCCACAGAAACCCCTGAGCCCGACGACGAAACACCCGCCCATGCAGCATGCTCATAAGGGTTCTTTGGCGGCTCGATTTGCGGGTGATGGGCACCAAAGGCACCCTCTGTGAGCTGGGTTTTACCGATAATAACGGCGCCCGCGCGCTCTAACTTCGCGACTGTAGTTGCTGTGTAGTTCGGAATAAAGTCAGCCATGACCCGTGTACCGCTGGCGGTGGCTAAACCTTCCATAAATAGCAGGTCTTTGGCTGCCACAGGTACTCCGTGCAGCGAACCCAACGGTTCACCGCGGGCATGTTTGGCATCAAGTGATGTCGCCTGCTCGATTGCTCGTTCAGCAAGAACCGTGGCAAAACTTCCGAGTTTTCCATCGTTTTCAGCGATGCGTGCCAAAAGATGCTCGGTCACTGCAACCGAAGTGAGCGCGCCACTTTTTATTTGTCGACAAGTATCCGCCAGTGTCTGGTAGTGCAAGTCAGCCATCAACAATCCACGATCTTGCCAGTATTGAGTATCAGCTTGGGATCCAGCGACCTTTTTAAGTGGCGCATCATTTCAATCTCAATTTCAGATCGAGCAATACCCAAGTAGGGCTTCTTCTCAAGCCCAACCCCGTGTTCAGCTGAGACCGACCCTGCTATTGCTGCCAGCGGCTCATAAACACAAGCTTCTACGCTACGTCGCGTTTCTTCATCATCACCACCCACGCCAATAGCAAAATGCAAATTGCCATCGCCAACATGACCGAGAGGGAAATTGACAAATTTGGCAAAGGCCGCTTCGAGGTTTCTATTTACCGTGTCTACATATTCTTCCATGTGCGGCAGACGCAGGCTCACGTCGAAAAGAAAAATTGGCGCATGTTGGAAGGTTTGTTCAACATCGTCGCGCAAATTCCAAATTTGAGTTCGCTGGGCTTCCGATTGGGCAATGACCGCGTCAATGATCAAATCTTGCTCAACAGCCGCCTCCAACAGCGCCTGAAGCTGGTCATCACTTGCTCCCATCGCTTCGATGAGCACGTAAAACGCGTAATCTGCGGCCAATGGCGCAGTGTTGGTCGCCGGTGCTGTGGTGACCAGCTGATAGTAGTTTTGCCACATCACTTCAAAAGCCGAAAGAGACCCTGCCAGTTGCGCGTCAGTGTGCTTCAAAAATCGCATGAGCTGGTCGAAGCTCTGCACACCGACCAGTGCCGTTGGCTTGAGCATCACCTGCTCGCGACATCGCAGCACAGCCCGCGTTATTACCCCGAGCGTTCCTTCCGTACCAATAAACAACTGCTTTAAGTCGTAGCCGGCATTGTTTTTGATCATCTGATTCATGGAACTAACAATGGTGCCGTCTGCCATTACCGCTTCCAGGCCAAGTACCATGTCACGGGTCATGCCATAACGAATCACTCGATTGCCGCCTGCGTTGGTAGCAATGTTTCCTCCAATGGTACAGCTACCACGACTCCCCAAATCTAAGGGATACATCAGTCCAGCTTCTTCCGCGGCTTCCTGTACAGTTTGTAGGATGACACCACTTTGCACGACCATGGTCCGCTCCAGCGGATTGATCGCTTCAATATTGTTCATGCGTTCCATTGAAAGAACAAGATCGCTTGGACTCGTTAGCGCACTTTCTACCAAACCGGTAAGGCCACCATGGGTTACGACACTCTGACCATGCTCATTACACAGCTTCAATATGTCGCTGACTTCTTCCGTTGTTTTCGGACGTACCAGCACCTGTGCTTGAATATTGTCTGAGCGCCAAATGCCTGCGCCTCTTTCGGTGACTGTAGAACCCAGTAGCAAGCCAGATTCGTCAAGCAGTTCCCGTAGTTGGTCGATCAGTCCCTCATCAACACTTGTCGTCTGGGGTAACGGGTGCTCACTCATCCTTAGCGACTCCCGGTTACCAAAAACTGAGGCAGACAAAACAAAAACTGCTCGTTGCTCAAAGCCTCTTCAACCTGCGCTAAAAGCGCCTGTACCTTTGCCTCGGGCATGCTGTCGAAGGTCGCGATGTAACCGGCCATGTTTCTGAGCACGTGCAAACCACGCCCAGACTGGTCGACGAACGGCGACAAACGTACGCCGACACCAGAGAATCCTGCATCACCGAGACGCCCCGCAATGGTTCGACCAATGTACGGTTCATTGAACGCCGCCGAAGCTGCCTGGAAAAATTCTGCAACCATTTCTGGCGACCAAGGCTCGACAATAACGAAGGCCCAATCGCTGTCGATGACATGGACTTTACCGCCTGGCTTGGTGACCCGGTACAGCTCATCTAAAGTCGCGCCTAAATCGGGCACATATTCCAACACGTTTTTGCAGATCACTCGATCGAAGGTGGCATCCGCAAACGGTAGCTGATGATCTGCTAAATGATGGAAGTTAACTTGAGGGTCTGTGGCAAATCGCTCATTGGCATCGGCAACAAAACGCGCATTGATATCGACACCATCAACTGTCCCCCCTGGCGCCACGAGCCCGGCTAGACCACCGGCAAAAAAACCAGGGCCAGAACCCACATCTAGGACGCTCATTCCGGGGCCAAGTTCGGCTGGCTCAACCAGCGTTCGTTGCGCATCGTGCCAGACGAACATTTGCTCATATCGTTCTACGCGCTCGTCTTCAATGTCGCGCCAATGATCCGTGAAGAAGCTGTCAATTTGCATGTGTCGACTCCGCCTTAATCGTCTTTATCAGAAGTCCGGTAGTCACCGAACTCTTCATCTCGTTTAGACAGCGCTTGGGTTAACCCCTCACGCATTTCAGCCAAGTGCGCCTGGGTCGTTGCGGTAAACGTCGCTAACTGCTGCATTTCCGTTCCCGCTCGAATGCCCGCACGAATGCCCATCGAATCCATCTGCCGGTGCACCGCACGTTTGTTGATTTGCTGTAAATCAGAAGGTGTCTTGGCTACCCTCTCGGCGATACGTAGGACGTTCGCTTCCAACTCATCTGCGCTAAAGGCGCGATTAGCAAAGCCAGACTCGACAGCCTCAATACCACTCATGTGATCGCCCGTGAGCATCAATTCCATGGCTCGCCTGAGACCCACAATCCACGGATAAAACTGGTTGTCTGGCGGGCTAATAGAGCGCACCACCGGATAACCAATCATCGCGTCGTCCGCGACATAAACCAAGTCGCAGGCAGTGGCAAGCTCGGTGCCACCTGCAAGGCAGTAACCGTGCACCTGGGCAATGACAGGTTTAGCTAGATCCCATATTTTGAAGAAACCGTCAACCACGTGACGCGGCCAGTTGGCGAGTCCACCGGCGGTGTAAAATGGTTGGTCTTGACGGACATCGGACTGCAGGTCGTAACCTGAAGAAAAACAGGAGCCTGCACCGCGGATGATCATGACCCTAACATTAGGATCTTGATCACCTGTCTCCAACGCATGGAACATCTCTGTGCGCAGTTCATTGGACAGTGGATTTCGCTTCTCAGGACGATTAAGGGTAATACGCTTAATCATCGGCGCCGGCTCATCAACGATTATTTTTTGATATTCCATGCGCTTACTTAAACTGAAAGTTAGAAGCTGTGAAGGCGTTGAAGGTTCGTTCTAGATCATCACGGTTGCCAGCAAGGGGCGCGATAATGTGGGTGTGAACACCACCATCTGCGTCTGCTTGAATGCGTGCTTGAATCTCTTCTTCGTTGCCGATAATGCCGATCTCATCAATCAACTCATCAGTTAACGCCCCACTGGTTTTTTCTCGATCTTTAGCGGCCCATCCTTCGGTAATGGTGTTAGCTGCGTCTTGATAGCCTGCCCAAGCGAGAAATTTGTTGTAGACCGGTGTCGCGTAGTACGGTCCGAACGCCGCGCGGAAGAGATTGCGCCCATATTCTTTATCGTCAGTGCATAAAACCATGGCGCGGTTCACTACCTCTACCTGCTGCCAATCTTTGCCTGCCTTGTCTGCACCCACTTTCACGGCTTCCATCATTTTCGGTAACGCACCTTGGGGCCACAGATTGAAAATAACCCCATCGCCCACTTCGGCGGCCATTTCGATCATCTTTGGTCGTAGGCAACCGATGTAAACAGGCGGCGGATTCTCCATAGGTGCCTGACGGTAGCCCCTGCTATACAAGGCATCCCCTTGAAAATCTGTTTTCTCACCACTGAGCATGATTTTTACCAACTGAGCAGTTTCTTTAACCCGGGTAAGTGGCTTATCTAATGGAATACCATTCCATTGGCCCATGATGGTCTGACTGGAAGAACCCAAACCCATAATGAATCTGCCTGGCAGTACTTGACCAATAACATTAGCCGATGCGGCTAAAACCGATGGTGAACGGGTGTATACCGGTGTCACTGCAACACCAATACGTAGATTGGTGGTGTGATGGGCTATCGCCGCTACCTGGGTGAGGGTGTCTGGCGCGCCAGAGTCACTAAACCATGCATCCGGAATGCCATTTTCTTCTGCCCACTGAATACGAGCAATGGTGTCGTTAATGCTCGGGCCAGCCGGTAATGTCACCGCAATGCGTTTCTGTAGTCCCATGAATTTCCCCTCTGTGAAAAGCCTTAGAGTGGCATTTTGCCTGCTCGAAAGAAAGCCGTATGCTAGCGCCTTAATTTGAACCTCAACTAAGGGTTGCTATGACAGAAGAGCAGGTAAGCGATGTTGAACTTACTGCGGTGCGCGACGGACACCAATTCGACGAGTCAGCGTTAGAAAATTACCTCACCACCCATGTCGACGGCTTTGCTGGGCCCATGCGCGTCCGTCAATTCGAAGGTGGGCAGTCGAACCCAACATTCCAGCTCATTACGCCTAACCAGACCTACGTTTTGCGCAAGCAGCCACCGGGAGAACTATTACCTTCCGCTCATCAAGTAGATCGCGAATATCGGGTCATGCATGCGCTATACGAAACCGACGTCCCCGTACCCAAAATGTATTGCCTGTGTGAGGACGCCGAGCTCATCGGTACAAAGTTCTACATCATGGAAATGGTGGAAGGCCGACTTTTCACGGAAACCACGCTGCCAAACGCAACCAAGGAAGAACGTCAAGCCATCTACCTCGACCTCGCTCGGGTCATGGCATGTTTGCACGCCGTCGACCCTATCGCCGTGGGTTTGGAGACATTTGGTCGTCCTGGCAACTACTACGAACGCCAAATAAGCCGTTGGAGCAAACAGTACGTTGCCAGCCGCACCGAAGACTTACCGGCCATGGACAATTTGATGGCTTGGCTACCAGAGAACCTGCCCACCGATGTCAGTTCAGTGATCGTGCATGGTGACTACCGATTGGGTAACGTGCTGATTCACCCCACCGAACCAAAAATTGTCGCAGTATTGGATTGGGAACTCTCAACGCTTGGCGATGGCCTGGCGGATCTCGGCTACCTTTGCCAGGAATACCGTGGTGAATCCTACGAAGATGAGGGATTGATCAATGTCGATTTTGCAGCCACCGGCATCCCAACCGAAGACGAGTTCGTAGCGGAATACTGTCGCCACGCCAATCGCAGCCACGTCGATAACTGGACGTTCTACCTGATTTACAACATGTTCCGTTCGGCAGCCATCATTCAAGGCGTCTATAAAAGAGGCCTCGACGGCAACGCCAGCTCCGCCAAGGCACTCGAGTACAAAGACCATTGCCGGAGCCGCTCGACTAAGGGTTGGGCCCTTGTAGAGAAATAAAGAGTAGAGAAATAAAGAGTAGAGAAATAGAGAGTGAAGTAAACCTAGAGCATTTCTGCAGCGATCACTTCAAGCGCCTCAGGTTGCTGACAACCGAGCAACATCGAAGAAACATGGCCGTTGGCATCTGCCTGCTTCCAGCGTTTTAGCCGCTCTTTAATGCGCTCTGCCGGTCCAACTAGGTGACAGGCATCAATCAGCTCAGCGGGTACAGCAGCCATAGCTTCGTCCTTGCGCCCGGCAAGGAAGTGATCTTGCACTTCACGCGCGGCATCTTCGAAACCCAGTCTTTTCGCATAATCGTTGTAGAAATTTTTGTCCCTTGCACCCATGCCACCGATGTAGAGGGCCATGTTGCCACGAATGGGCATCATGCATTGTTCAACATCGTCGCCCATGATCACCGTCACAAAAGGTGCAATATCGAACTGCGTCATGTCTTTGTCACCGGCTGCAGCAAACCCTTTTTGAATAGGCGCCGTGAAAACCGAGTGTTTTTCCGGGTCCATCCACACCGGGAAAAAGCCGTCAGCAACTTCAGCGGCAGCGGCCACACCCGCATTGGTGATAGTCGCTGCATAGATAGGCAGCTCTTCATCGCAATGCAAAATACTCTTTAACGGTTTGCCCAAGCCCGTTGAACCTGGGCCGGTGTAAGGCATTTGGTACTCCTTGCCTTCAAAGGTGGCGGGACCCTCGCGAGCGATGATCTGCCTCACAATGGAAACATATTCTTTAAGGCGTGTTACAGGTTTGCCATATGGCACACCGTGCCAACCTTCAACTACCTGTGGTCCCGAGGCTCCCAAGCCTAATATAAAACGACCGCCTGAAAGTTCAGCCAGGCTCATGGCTGTCATCGCAGTCATCGCAGGTGAACGCGCTGGCATTTGCATAATTGCGGTGCCCACTTTCATTTTAGTAGTTTGCGCTAGTATCCATGCGGCGGGCGTTACCGCATCAGACCCGTAGGCTTCAGCAGTCCAAATCGATTCATACCCCATCGCCTCTGCGTCTTTGATGGCATCGATGGGAATGTGCATTTTCGATCCGGAATATCCGGAAATTAGGCCTAGTTTCATTTTGACTCCTAGTTTGTTTTAAATAGAACTAAAGCGGGGACAGAGTAAAACTCTGTCCCCTGCCAATCGGATCTATAAGACTCTGCCCCCTGTCTCTAAATCGGATTTAAACGCCGTACTGAGCGGCGAGATAGCGCATGATATCTGCGGATTCAAACATCCACTGCGTCTCTTCGCCACGTTGAATTCGTAGACACGGCACAGTGGTGCGCCCACCGCCAGAAAGTAGCTCACGAAAGGCAGCCGCATCTTGGTTCACATCCCTAAGGGGAATGTCGATGTCGTTTGCATCTAGAAAGTGTCTTACGCGGTAGCAAAACCCACATAGATCGGTTTTATAAAGCTGGTAGTCCTCAACTGGTTGATTCATCAAGTTGATCCTGGTTAATCCAGCTAGAGTAATCGGGTACACTCTGTGCTTCCAGTATTTCTTGGCTCAGGTCATGTCCGATAAAAAATCCAAAAAAAACTCCAAAGTCCTGATGGCGCGTAATAGCATCATTGGCTTCATCACAACTATCGCCATCCTCATCTTTGGATTCGGCTCCTATGTCAGTTTGAGTCTGTCTGAGCAGGACATCGACGACAGCGCGGACTATCGCGAAGTCGACAGCCCTAAACAACGCCGCGCTTCAGACCCGATCGAGGTCGTAGAGTTTTTTTCATATACCTGTATCCACTGTAAAACCTTCGATCCAATTATCGAAGAATGGGCGGCAGAACAAGGCGACGGCGTTGCCTTTAGTCGCGCACCCGCCATGTGGTCACCCATTCAAACTTTGCTAGGTCGCACTTATCTAACCCTAGCCGACCAAGATGCTTTGGCTAACAACCACGGTCGAATCTTCCGCGCCATACACGATGGCCGTCGACAATTTCTCACCCCGGAAATGATGGCTGAGTATGTTGATGGACGCGGCATCAGCGCAGAGGATTTTTTGCGCACTTTTAACTCACCGGCCATGCGTCGCGCTACTTCCGACGTGGAACGCGATGCCATACGATTCCAGGTATCCGGCACACCGAGCATGGTGGTCGGAGGCCAATACGTAGTGGGCATGCAGGGTGGTCAGGGTCACGCCTTACGGGTTGTAGAGCACCTTATTGAGAAGATTAGGGCGGCAGATCGAGGCGAGACCCCGGCTGAGCCGGAAACTGCTGACGCTCGGTAACGCTGTCTCGAAAGGGCAGGTTTTTGGTTTTTGGATTCGATTCGGCATTTGATGAGGTTCATAACAGTGCGCCGATCCTGCGCCGCTCCGCGATGCCCGCACTCCGAAAACAAGCCCAGGCGCGGACGCCGGGTCTTTTTTCTTCGTGCGGCTTGGATTTTTAGGCGCACTGTTATGAACCTCATCAAATGCCTAAGTAATTCCACAATCTAAAGTTGCCCTTTCGGGACAGGTTCTCTAGTCCAATTCGAAGCTCACTGAGATGCCGACGCGGCTGGGTTCACCGAGTTGGGTGAACGGGCGAGTTTCGTAAAAGTCTCGGGGGTCGTTGCCGAATAAGAAGCCTCTGACTTCATAGTCTTCGTCAGTCAAATTTCGACCCCATAGTTTCGCCTGCCAACCTTCGCCTTGGTATGTCACGCTCGCGTTGAGCAACTCATAAGAGTCTGACTTCACATCGTGGGAATCGGAGAAGTAGAAGCCATCCTTACCTTCAATTTCGAGGCGTGCGGTAAGACGTTCGCTGAAATAGAGTTCCGCACCTGCGAAGAACTGGTAGGTGGGTGCGTGCGCTTGTTCACGTCCTTTGACAAGGTTACCGCTGGCATTCACAAACTTGTCGTACTCTGAATCCAAGTAGCCGATGTTTGCAAAAAACATGAGCTGTTCGGTTACGGCAAACTCGGTCTCGATTTCTACGCCTTGATTGAAGCCCTTGGTGGCATTGCTTCTAAAGACAACAAAATCACCGACTGGACTTCCTGGAACAGGAATAATTTCTGAGGTCTGCAGCTGAATGTCTTCGCGCTGCATGCGAAAAATGGCAGCTCTTATCCGCAATTTGTCCTCTATCCAACGAGCCTTGTAGCCAAGTTCAACATTCCACAGCGTTTCTTCGTCGTAAGATCTTAAGTTGGCCGGCAAACTACCATCCTGATTAAAGCCACCAGTTTTATAGCCTTGGGAAATTCCAGCATAGAACATGCCACCGCGGTCTATAGATCTTTCCAACAAAATTCGGCCACCGAATAGGTTCTCCTGCGGGTCGAATCCCACGCCTGCTGTATCATCGTACTCGGCTCCGTGACGTTCAAATCGCCCGCCAATGGTCAATTGCCAGCGCTGTCCTAGCTCGCGCGCGAGCTCCGCATAAAGAGCAACCCGCTCGCTTTGGTGGTCACTTTCGAATGGACCGGCAAAAGTATAGGTTCTTTCTAAATCCACATCCTGTCGCAACGCATAAATGCCCACGACCCAATCCCAACCCACAACACTGTGCTCCGGCTGTGACAGCCACCGGGCTTCTAACGTACGGGTCTCACGCTCGCGTTGATAGAGATCGAATGAGGTATAGCCAATGGGGTCGAAGCCGCTATAGGCCCAATCTTCATCGTAGCCATAGTCGACATCCGTACGGGCTACGGCACCACTGGCTTCAAAACGAACGCGTTCAAAATCCTGGCTCATCTTCAACGCCGCATAGTCCGTGAGCTGTTCATCTCGCCCTGGTTGATCCGACAGCGTCGTTCTGTTGTTGTCTAGGGAAAATGCATCGTAGCCATTCTCAATATCCATGCGGCCAAAATTCAATTGCCATTGGCGGTCACCAGTCTGCCAACGCAGCTTACCGCGCACGGTCAGTTCATCGTGGTTGTTGGTATTGTCTCGGCCGAAGTATTCATTCTCTGTGAAACCGTCATCACGATAGTGTCTAACACTGAGGCGATAGCCGACGTTCTCGGAAACGGGTCCCGACACCACCGCACCGACCCCGAGGGCACCATACTCACCTGCATCTAGGGACAATTTTGCCTGATGCCGCGATGTAGGCGCGGGTGTGGTGATATTGATGAGTCCAGCGAGCGCATTCGCACCATAGAGGGTGCCCTGAGGACCTCGCAGCACTTCAACCTGTTCGACATCAAACAAAGTTGCGGCACCGCCGATACCAGACATATCGACGCCATCAATTATTAACCCAGTTGACGAATTTGCGGGTTCACTAAACTGGCCACGCTCACCGATGCCACGAATCTGAAAAAACCGACCCCGCGAGGCACCGCTGGCATAGTTAACATTGGGGATCTGGCCCAATACCTCTTCGAGATGGTTAACAAGATCGCCTCGCGTTTCAGGGCGCACGACGCTGACACTGGCTGCGAGTGAGTCGACTGGGGTACCGCGAAAGTTCGCGCTAACGACAATTTCTTCGTCGTACCCGCTACCTTGTAGGGTAGCGGCCAATAGAATCAGTGGAAAAATATTCACGCTCAAGTCCTCCTGTTTGGGGCTGACCTAAGGGAATGAAGACGGGAAATTGTCTCTACCTATTCCTACGCCAGTGTTAACTGGATCAGGTTCAAAGGGTCCACTCATGGTGTCTCAGGCCGCTGCCACCCCTTAGGAAGCGACCATTATATCGGTGTTCAGCTTGAGTTCAACTTGAGTCTCGTATTCTGTTGTTAATATTCGGAGCAAAGTATAAAAAATGGAAGAATATCAATCGGTTATACAGATCATAGCGCTCACAATGGGGGCTGCTTGGGCCAGTGGCATCAACCTTTATGCAACTGTCGCAATACTTGGTCTGGCTGGAACTACCGGCTACATAGAACTACCGGCAACGCTAGATATGGTGCAGGACCCGTTGGTCATCTTGGCCGCAGGTTTTATGTACTGTGTTGAGTTTTTCGCCGACAAAACCCCAGGCGTCGATACCGCTTGGGATGCACTGCATACATTTATTCGGATTCCTGCCGGGGCTATGCTCGCCGCTGGTGCCGTGGGTGATGTCGCCCCTGCTATGGCTATCGCAGCAGGCTTAGTCGGCGGCACAGTAGCCGCCACTACCCACGCCACCAAGGCGAGCAGTCGCTTAATGATCAACACATCACCCGAGCCTTTCTCAAACTGGGGCGCCTCAATCGCCGAAGACGTGGCTGTGTTAGTCGGACTTTGGGCGGCTTTTAACCACCCTGTGTTGTTTTTACTCGCATTCGTCATATTCATTGCCTTGGTCATCTGGCTTTTACCCAAACTGTTCCGCGGCGTTCGCGCGGTGGGGCGAAAAATCGGCTCGTGGTTCGGCTCAAAGCCCCCCCATAGCACTGCCAACACAGCCGCAGCTCCATGATTTTTCCACCAAATCTCGAGTTTTTAATGGCAAAGTAGCGCTCCCACGTGAGCGATGAGAGTTTTAAAAATTAGCGCTAAGCGTCAATCCAAACGCCCGATCACAAAAGCAAAGAAAGCCACCAACGCTAAACGCCGTCAGTCGAAGGCAAAAAAGGCAAAGCCTTCGCTATGGTGGTGGCTCTTAAAGTGGGGGACCGGGCTCGGTCTACTGGTTTGCTTGGCGGTGATTGGCTATCTGATCTACCTGGACCGGAACGTCACCACAGTATTTGAAGGTCGTAGGTGGTCCATTCCTGCCCAGGTTTTCGCTCAACCACTCGAACTCTATGAAGGTGCTGGACTAAACGCCGCGGCACTGCAAACCGAACTGCAAAGGCTGGGCTACCAGGCGGATGCAAACCTGGCCACCCCCGGTACCTACAAAATGCGAGCGGGTACGCTCAATGTGTATCTCCGCGCATTTCACTTCATGGAGCGTGCTCGACCCGCCACACAAATCGAAATCACCTTCGCTGGTCAGCAAATAAAACAGATTAAGAATGCTCAGGGCGAGGTGCCTTTAATTCGCTTGGATCCTGCAACGATTGGCAGCTTTTTCCCAAGCCATGGTGAAGATCGCATCATTCTGCGCCCAGATGAGGTGCCACCGATTCTTAGCAAAGGGTTGAAGGCCATCGAAGACCGAAACTTCGATCAACACATGGGAATTAGCATAAGCGGAATTATTCGCGCGGCCATCGTCAACCTAAAGGCAGGTGAACGCCAACAAGGCGGTAGCACGCTCACTCAACAGTTGGTCAAAAGCTACTTTCTTGATGGTCGTCGAACTTATGAACGCAAACTCAAAGAAATGGCGATGGCGTTCATCCTTGAAGCTCGTTTCAGCAAGGAAGATTTGCTCACCGCCTATATAAACGAGATCTTCCTCGGACAAAACGGCAATCGTGCGATTCACGGTTTTGGCTTGGGTGCCCAATTTTATTTTAACAAGCCGCTACAAGAATTAGCGGTAGATGAGATCGCAACGCTGATTTCGATTATCCGCGGACCGTCGTACTACAACCCTTTTCGGCACCCCAATCGAGCCTTGGAGCGACGCAACCGAATCTTGCAGACGTTCAACGAAGACAGCTTAATCAACAAAAACGAGCTCAACGTAGCGCTTGCCCAACCTTTGCGCGTGGTCGCAAGCCCAACTCGGGGGGGGGCTTACTATCCGGCCTTTATGGACAAGGTCCGCGCCGAACTCCGTAGCCAATACCAGGCTGAAGACCTAAGCTCTCAGGGATTACGGGTGTTCACAACCATCCGGCCGCGGGAACAAGAGAACGTACAACGCGCGGTAGCACATGTACTCAACCAAATCGAACAAGACCGCCGTCTTCCCGCAGCATCTCTGCAGGCGGCGGCTGTTGTCGCGGATACCCAAACCGGTGAATTGCTCGCCTTAGTGGGTGGGCGTAAAGGCCGCGTCGACGGATTCAATCGAGCGCTTAATGCTGAGCGCCCGGTTGGATCACTGATTAAACCAGTGGTGTTTTTAGCGGCAATAGAAACTGGAATGAACCTTGCTCAAACGATTGTCGATGAACCCATTACTTTGCAACCCGAATATGGCGAGCCCTGGTCACCGAAAAATTTCGATGGCAAGTTTCGTGGCGAGCTACCCCTCATTCGGGCGCTGGCAGAATCCCTAAACCTGGCAACCGTTCATTTGGGTCAACAAGTTGGCCTTGAGCTCATTCAATCTCGCTTTGCAACGTTAACCAACAGACAACCTACTAATCCTTATCCTTCGTTTATGTTGGGTGCAGAATCGATGTCACCTATAAAGATGCTGGAACTCTACGGCAACTTTGCCAGCGGCGGGTTCCGTTCAGATCCTAAAGCTGTGGTCGCCGTATTAGACGAAGCCGGTAGACCCATCTCCCATCATCCATTCGAAATTACTCAGACAATTCAGTCCAAAGATGTCGCAGCGCTAAACCGCGCGCTAGAAGTGGCCATGGCGAAAGGTACTGGACGACGATCCCCCTATGCAAAGTCAGGCGTGGCAGGCAAAACCGGTACATCCAACGATAACCGTGATAGTTGGTTCGCCGGCTTCGACAATCGACGTGTGTCGGTTGTGTGGGTAGGTCGCGATGACAATGCTAAAACCGGTCTCACTGGCGGCTCGGGGGCATTGCGCGTTTGGAATGAAATGAGCCACCACCACAACATTGAACCATTAGTGCATCCACCATCGGACGACCTGGTAGCCATTGAATTCTCCACCGGCCTCCTAGCCAACAAAGACTGTGCCGATATTGTCTGGGTACCCGTTGCAGACAGGTCCTCGCTGGCCATCAAACCCGGCTGCGGCATTCGACATCGAGTTAAAGACCAAGTAAAAAGGTGGTTTAGATAAGGCGGTGACAAAGATGAAAGGCAGCACACTGACCATTATGAGCTTCAGCCTGATCGCTTCCTTTACCTCGCTTCAAACCAACGCTGCAGAGCCCCGCCAAAGTGTTGAAGAAGTTTTCCAAGAAAACTGTGCCATCTGCCATGGCAATCAAATGCAAGGCACACCCCAAGGCTCAGCACTTGTGGGAGCGCCACTGAAACACGGAGCGTCAAATACAGAGCTAAGCCACAGCATTTCGTCAGGATTTCCTCAACTAGGAATGCCGAGTTGGGCCGACCAATTGGGTGCCGAGCGTATTAAAAGCCTGGCGTTATGGATAGCCGAACATCGCGACGGACTGTTGATGTCTAACTTCCGAATCTCCGGGGCATTGAACGTCCCCACTGAACCGATTGAGACTAGCCAGGCCTCATTCCAACTGGTCGAGATTACCGACGAGTTGGATCCTCTGCCTTATTCAATTACGGTTTTACCAGACGATTCGATCATCGTTGCCGAAAAGATGCGCGGATTGCGGCTCGTCTCCCCCAAAGGTGAAGTTTCACAACTCATAGTAGGTACGCCTAAAGTTTATGACGATGTACAACCCGCCGGACCTGAAAGACTAGCCTTTGGCATGGGATGGGTTTTGGAAGTGGCTGTACATCCAGACTATGCCGACAACGGCTGGATCTACCTACACTACTCGAATCGCTGCGATGGCTGTAACGAAGTTAGCCGACAGACGAAACGGCCCGTTTCTATGAACGCGCTGATGCGAGGTCGAATCAAAGACGGCGTATGGGTAGACCAAGAAGTACTATGGGCGCCCGGCGAAGAAACTTACGGGCCTATTACTGATGTTGCAGCAGGTGGTCGAATCGCCTTCGACCCTGAGGGCTTTGTTTTCATTTCAGTAGGCATGAAGAGCCGACATGGCACTCAGGACCTTGCTTGGCCTGGTGGCAAAATCCACCGCATCCACGATGACGGCAGGATCCCCACGGACAATCCTTTCTACGGTCATGCTACGGCTTTAAAGACCATTTGGACTTACGGTCATCGGAGCCCTCAGGGACTTGAGTTTGATGCAGAATCTCGAACCCTGTGGGGTACCGAACACGGACCGCGAGGTGGTGACGAAATTAACGAGCTTAAGCCCGGGCGAAACTATGGTTGGCCCATGTATTCCAAAGGACAGAACTACAACGGTACCGAAGTCGATGCAGGACGTGCAGAAAGCGAGGTTGAGCTTGAGGATATCGAACAACCTGTCGTCGACTGGACGCCTTCACCAGCCATTTCTAGTTTCGTCTTGTACGAGGGAAAGGCGTTCCCGAACTGGCAAGGCCAGATGTTGGTCGGTTCACTGAAAGCCGCCGATCTGTACCGAGTACGCATCGAAGACGGCGTGTTCGCAGACCAAGAAAAACTCATCGACAATTTAGCGCGCATCCGCGACATCGAAGTGAACTCGAACGGTGAAGTACTATTGCTGTTAGAGCACGCCTCTGGCGGTCGTATCGTAAAACTAGTTCCCTCTTCCTAACTTAGGCATCTATGACAACCAAGAACTTGCTAGCGTGCAGCTTGCTGTGCCTCACAGCATGCAGTACCCATCCGCCGGCACCACCACCGGTTACCGAAGCGGGAAGCCAGGCGCCGATTGAACGCAGCAGCCCGATCGAGCAGGACGTGGAAGCGCGCCCAGCACCCACCACCAAAGCCGCAACAGCGACATTATTGGCGCGAGCAAAACGTGCGGTCGATGATCAACAAGCCGCCACCGCAATTACCTATCTTGAACGCGCAATTCGACTGGAGCCACGCAACCCCGAACTGTGGACCGCGCTTGCCCAAGCACACCTCGCCAATGGCAGCTTGGTCTCTGCCAATCAATACGCCCGCAAGGCCATCGCGCTGTCTGCATCTGACCCGAGCCAGCATCGATTGGCCTGGTTACAGCTTGCTGACATTAAGGACGCTGAAGGGCAAGATGCAGAAGCGCGCTCGATTCGACGTAGGTATTCGAGTGCGCGAGGCTAACCACACCATAAAAGGGACAATATAAATGGCTTACACAGAGTACAAAGTTCTGCACATCGCTGAAGGCGGCTGCGGCACCATATTTCTGGGCGCCTCGGGCGTACCTCTGAAAAAACTCGAGGTCGAGCTCAATGAACAAGCTGCAGATGGTTGGCAGCTGGTTTTCCAAGCAATCGAACAAAAACGTTTCATGCTCTTTTGGTCTCGCGAAGCCGTCATCGTCACACTAGCAAGATGAACTGGCCCCGCCGCGCTGTCATTCACGCTATCAAGCGCTATCAAGCGCTTGGCGGGGGACGGCGTTTCTTTGCGGTAGATTGCAATTTCAATCCGACCTGTTCTGAATATACCAAGCAGGCTGTTTCAGAGCTTGGCGTATGGCGCGGCGCGCGAGTTGGCTGGCAGCGCATACGTCGCTGCTCGGTAGGCGATTTAACTCAGAAGATAGAAGACCCCTATCAATCTATCTATGGAGGAGACACAAATGGCTTTGTTTGAGGCGATCCAGCTCAATGCTGAGGAGGTAGATCGCCAGGAAGAAGATCTTCGTCTACGGGCACGAGAACTTCCTGAAGAGGCGCGCAAGCTCTACTTCAAACAGTTCAAGAAAGAGATGAAAGATCCAGACACGTATGCGGTACTAAATTGGTTCTTCCTCACCGGATTGCATCACATGTACTTAGGCGACTTCGTTCGTGGCGCTATCAATCTCGCCCTCATGGTTTGGGCAGTTATCATGTTGTTCACGCCGTTTTGGCCGGTTGGTGTCGTTATTGCTTTCGTTATTCTGGCATTGGAGCTTATGGCACTTTTTCGCGCACAGACGGTTGTGGCAAACCACAACAATCAAGTCGCAGAGGAAATTCTCGACGCGCTCGAGTAGTGTTACTTTAAGAGTTCAATCCAGTGGACAACTGGTACCGAACTGTTGGTATTGAGATGCGACTGACAGCCGACGTTAGCCGTGGCTATGACATCAGGCTTGTTGGCCAGCAACGCCGCCAACTTTCGTTTCTCTAACGCACCTGCCAGTTTCGGTTCTAATGCAGAATAGCTACCCGCTGAACCACAGCACAAATGCGCATCGTGTACTTCAACCAACTCATAGCCTGCAGCCAGCAACAGCGGTTCAACAACACCAGTGATTTTCTGACCATGCTGCAAGGTACAAGGCGCATGCCATGCAACACGTTGTATATCCTCTACTTTAGTAGGCGTGAAACCAGCAGCACGTTCGAGGAGGTATTCCGAGACATCCCGAACTTTAGCGCTGATGGCTGCTGCTTTCTCGGCGTAAGCTTCATCTTGGGCGAGGACGCGACCCCACTCTTTCATGGTCAAACCACAACCACTCGCACTCGATAAGACACACTCAACATCGTCGAGATGAGGCGCAATGCGATCGATGTTTTGTTTTATGCGCATTTTTGCAGTTTGTTCACTACCCGCATGCAAATCTAAGCTGCCACAACACCCCTCATCTTCCAGTACTACGCTACCCACGCCTAATCGCGTGAGCAGTTGTTGTACGGATACGTTGGTGTCAGGAGTAGAAACCTGTTGGGCACACCCATTGAGGAGGAGAACCTGGCCCTGCTCCCCAGGCGAACTACTCACTGGGCGACCTACGCTGGCCGGTACCAACTTAGACAATCGACTGGGTAACAGCCAACTAAACAGACCGCCTATCCTCGCCATAAATCTAAGCACGTCGACATTTGGCACCATCCACGCCAATAAGCGACGTAGTAGACCAACAATTCCAGTCCGTTCGCTACCGAGTTGATTACGAGCGATCTCGATCAATTCCCCATACTCGACGCCCGAGGGACATGTGACTTCACAAGCCCTGCAAGTTAAACAACGATCCAGGTGTTGGGTGGCGCGTTTCTCATTGTCGCCACTCTGCAGAAGATCGCGCATCAAATAGATTCTACCGCGCGGGCCATCGAGCTCATCTCCAGTGACCTGATAGGTAGGACAGGTTGCATTACAAAAGCCGCAGTGGACGCAGCTTCTCAAGATCTCATTGGCGCGACTGCCTTCCGGCGTTGTTAAGAAGTCTGCATCAAAGTCAGTGCGCATCCATGTCTCCAAACTTAAGAGGGGAGTTGAACAGCGCATCGGGATCGTAGGCGTGCTTTATGCGCGCCATCAATCGTTTGTGCGCAGGTTCGAGCATTAGGGGTTTGCCCATCTGCCAACTCCATCCGCCAACTGATTGTGCATATTCGGTCATGGCGTCGGCATGCGTATGCCATACCCAGCGCTGGCCTCCTCCCCACTCAACAGCAATCTGAGCTTCATCAATCTCCGGGAGTGGTGCCGCGGGCGGCGTAATTAGGCGAAACAGTTTCGCGTCCATAGACCTGTCGGGTGACGCTGCCTTAAATATTGGAAGCTGATGATCTCTAACAAAGCGCCACAAGTTAGCATCAGAATTTGGTTCTCCGCCGAGTCTCTCGCGGGCAATCTTCACCCCGGCCTCACTGCCAGAGAAACGCAGATACAGCTGACCATCACACCAAAAGGAAGCAGAAAGCGGTAGAGGTTGACGGGCAGCGGCACAACAGAATTCGACAGCTTCTTTGGCACTGAGTGAATAAACGAGGGTCATCTCAGCACTGTCTTTCGGTCGAACCCTAAGAGACATCTCAAGCAAAACAGCCAAGCTACCAAAAGAACCCGCCATCAGCCGAGAAACATCATAACCAGCTACGTTCTTCATAACCTGGCCACCAAACTGAAGCACCTCAGCCTTGCCATTAATCACTTTGGTTCCCAACACAGCATCTCGCAAGGATCCTTGCCATGGCCGTGCGGGACCAGAAAATCCCGCCGCCATTGCACCTCCAACCGTTCCTAAGCCACCCAATTGGGGCGGATCTGAGGCAAGCGCCTGTTGATTCTGAGCAAGTTCTAGGACGAGATCTTTTATGGGGGTACCTGCGCGGACAGTGACCACCAACTCCGAGGGTTGGTATTCGACAATGCCTGTGTGTTCGGCTGTGGTGAGCATTTGCCCGCTACTGGCAGCCAGCCAGTGCGCCTTACTGCCGTGGCCCGTAATAGAAAGTGTCGCCGACGAAGCACGGGCGTCTACAATAGCGTTGACTAGGATGGCCTCACAATCCATTTAAAATCGTTCCAGTTCAGGGAATGAAAGTTCGCCATGGCGTACATGCATGCCGCCCACTTCGCCGCAGCGGGTCAGTGTGGGAATGCCTTTACCTGGATTGAGTATACCTTCCGGATCCCAAGCCGCCTTGGTGGCAAAAAACTGGGTAAGCTCTAGCGCGCTAAACTGAACACACATTTGGTCAAGCTTCTCTACACCAACGCCATGTTCGCCGGTGATGGTACCGCCAGCATGTACACACAGCTCAAGAATCTTGCCACCCATTTCTTCTGCAGCCTCAAGTTCACCGGGTTTGTTTGCGTCAAACAATATCAACGGGTGGAGGTTGCCATCACCGGCATGGAAAACATTGGCTACCGCCAAACCATAGTCCTCGGAGAGTTGTTTAATTTCGTTTAATACCCGACCCAGTTGGTGTCGAGGGATGGTGCCATCCATACAATAGTAATCGGGTGCGAGGCGACCCACCGCCGGGAATGCTGACTTACGTCCCTTCCACAGCCGCACTTGAGACTCGCTATCATGGGCTACTTCCACGTGATAAGCGTTGTGACGCTCAACCACTCGCTCAACCTGTGATCTAAGCTCTTCCACCTCGGCAGGCGCGCCGTCTAGTTCAATTAGCAACAACGCTGCAGCATCCATCGGATAACCCGCATGGGCAAATTGTTCTGCTGCTTGCACTGCCAACTGGTCCATCATTTCCATGCCCGCCGGAATCACACCGCTGCCAATAATGTCTGCAACCGCATTGCCGGCATCGTCCAAATTCCTAAAGGCAGCTACCATTACTGCCACCGAGGCTGGTTTCGGTAACAGGGCAACCGTCACTTCGGTGACAACACCCAACATTCCTTCAGAGCCACAAAGCAAAGCCAGCAGGTCCAGTCCTGGACTATCGTAGACCTTGCCACCAATCTCTAGGACTTCACCCGTCGCATCGACCATCCGTACACCCAACACATTGTGCACAGTAAGTCCGTACTTAAGGCAGTGCACACCACCGGAATTTTCGGCGACATTGCCACCAATGCTACAGGCGATTTGCGAGGACGGGTCAGGCGCGTAGTAAAGGCCGTAAGGTTGGGCCGCTTCGCTGATGGCCAAATTGCGCACACCTGGCTCGACCCGGGCGACGCAGTTCAACGCGTCGATTTCACGGATCCGATTCATCTTAGCCAAGCTCAACACCAAACCTTCAGCATTGGGTCGAGCACCACCAGACAAGCCAGTACCAGCACCGCGAGGCACCACTGGCACTTTGTGTTGGTGACAAATCCGCAAAACACTCCTAACCTGCTTCTCGTTTTCCGGCAGCACCACCATCCACGGCATTTCACGGATGGCCGTGAGTCCGTCACACTCATACGGCCGCATACCGGCTTCATCAGCAATAACGCTATTTTCAGGCAGTACAGCACGCAGCAGCTCGTGAACGACCCGGGGGTTAAAAGTACTCATATACTGACCATTATGCCGATATCTCCACCTCCCAGGTAGGGGTCAGACCCGGTTTCCAGAGAGGAGGGTCTGACCCTCCCTTTTTTGGGGGGAGTTGGGTAGGTAAGTTGCGTATGACTTACGCATTGCGAAGGAACGTTTACAAACGCCTGCGCAATGTCTCGCTGGGCGCTGTTAGTCTAAACACCGTACTAATGGAGATCGTCAACATGTGGATGTTACTTGCCGCGGGCTTAGGCCTCGCTCTTTTTTATGTAGACGCTAAGGTGATGGCGGACCTAAAAGGCTTTCCCGCTGCTAAAAGTGATAGTTCAAAGCAGCGTAGGGTCCACTGATATCAATTTCCGCTTGTTGGACATCTTCGAAAGTATCTAACTCTAGGGCGATACCCCGATAGCCGACTTCAATTCCGAATCCGATCTCGGTTTCATAGCCTACATGGGCGTTGTACTCGATTAAGCTATTGCCGTCGTAGCTGACGCCCTGTCCCTCAGCGGCGAGCCAAAGCCCTGTCAAAGGTAAATCGACTCGTGCTTTTGCGTAAAGCATTGGAATTACTTCATCAAATTCCGCACTGTTGCTGGCGAGCGTGCTTTGCACTGCGATCTCTCCCTCGAGAAGGCTTATCGCAAGACCAAGATCAAGCGATATCGTGTTGTCCAACAATTCGTAGTAGAACACCACGTCGGTCTGGGTGAGGTCGAATTGGGTATTGACTGCTTCAGCAACCGTAAACGACTGGCCGTTAAATTCTATCGTCCGACCCAGAAGGTTGTCACCCGAGGTATCCATTTTCATGTACTGCGCACGAATATTAGGTAGACCTGGTAATGGATGCTCTAGGGCGGCATAAAGAACGACGTTGCGTTCATCATCATCGAGGCCTAAGTCATTTTCTACATCGACTTCGGTCAAGCCAGAGGTCACATCACCACCGTAGCCTTGCTGCCAGGTTCCGGCGCCAGCATAAAAGCCAAAAACTGTGTCAGCACGCACGACAAAAGGTGTCAATGCAGCTGTCGCTAGTACCGCCGCTGTTAGAAGGTGTCTCAGCTTCATCACGATCTCCAAATCAAAATATCAGTATAGAAGTTGTTCTTAGTCTTGCTGTGAACTCTCGCACTCTTTAGTCTGTAGAAAATGTTTAAAGGCTTTCCCACGTGAGCATCGACGAAAGATTTCAAGACTTAGGATTAACCCTCCCAGAACCCATGAAAACCGCCAACTTACCTTTCGACCTGAGTCGAATCGATGGCCAGATTCTCTACCTGTCCGGCCATGTACCCACTGAGATGGACGGCAGCATGGCTAAACCGTTGGGGAAAGTTGGCGACACCGTAACGCCAGAACAAGCCTACGAGGCTGCCCGTAAGATCGCTCTGGGATTATTTGCCAGTATCCACCAGGCCGTGGGATCACTCGATCGAGTAGAAGGGTGGCTAAAAGTATTTGGCATGGTCAATACGGCGCCCGGGTTCAATGCAATTCCCCCCGTCATCAACGGCTGCTCAGATTTGATTCTCGAAGTGTTCGGTGCCGACATCGGTGCTCACACTCGAAGCGCCGTAGGCATGGCCGAACTGCCGTTTGGCGTGCCGGTCGAAATTGAAGCCCAAGTGAAAATACGGCTATGAACGCTGGCAGATAAAACTCGCGAGGACTAGTCGATATACTGGTCCGAAAGCGCACCAATCACCTCGAAAAACTCGCTACTGACTTCTTCGATTATTTCGGCGACACCACGCACACTATCGATACGGCCTGCGACTTGACCGGTTAGGGCGATGCTAGATTCCATATCACCACCGAAGTAGAGATCTACCGCACTACCGAATTCCGTCATAGCGTTAGTCTCGACATCAAATTCCAATCGAGTGGTTTTCTCAGTACGTAGCGCTCTAAGCGCTGGTGAATGTGATCGATTGAGGAACACAGTATCGGTCTCTTTGGCACCCACAATGGCGTCTTTCCAATTACTGTGCACCGGCGATTCAGCAGCTGACACCATACGTGTGCCCATCTGCACAGCCTCAGCGCCCAACGCAAACGCTGCCGCCATCGAGGCACCATCTACAAACCCACCCGCAGCGATGATAGGTACATCAACTTTCGAGCGGACCAACGGCAATAGCACCATGGTTGAGACGTCTTTAGGGTTCTTGAAACCACCGCCCTCTGCACCTTCGACTACCAGACCATCCACACCTGCTGCCACAGCCTTAAGCGCGGCACTCAGTGTCGGTACAACATGGAATACGGTTAACCCAGCAGCCTTCAACTCTTGTGTATAACGCTCGGGATTACCCGCCGAGGTGGTAACGAACTTCACACCTTGGTCGATTACAAACCGCACAATCTCGGGGTCGCGAACAAAAGCCTGGGCAATGTTCACGCCGAAAGGTTTGTCGGTGAGCTGGCGCATTTTGAGGATCTCTTCACGAACCACGTCTAGTTCACCTGAAGAAGTTTCAATGATACCGAGGCCACCTGCATTGGAAACAGCAGAAGCGAGCGGCGAGCGCGCGATCCAGCCCATTGGCGCCTGCACAATAGGCACTTCGATGCCTAACATCTGTGTTATTCGGTTATCAAACTTCATAATTCATCCGCAAAAAAAAATGCGACTATAGCACCTCACGAATTCAATTCGCGAACGTATCCTCAGTATGGGACGCGTCTAGAAACAGGGTTTGGAGTTTTTCGCCAAACAGAAAACTCACCTGATTCGAGTGCCTTGAAAATAGCTGTTGCATCAAAGTATTGCGCACAGACATATTATGTGGCGCTCGGGAAAGGACGATCTCTTGAAATATTAAAAGACGATCTCCGTCTACCTGGGCGCCCAAAGGGGTCAGTGGCACAGCTCGCTCTTCCAGTGTTAATTCGAAATGATCCTCAACATAGCGCATTAATTTGGCCTGCGTCTGAGCATCAAGTGTACCGTCATAATCGCCAAGACTGGCCAACAAGACTGCCGCATCATCGAGGTGAATTGTGTGGGTAACCGCCAACCGACTCGGGTCAAGCCGCCATTCAAGCTCGCTGGTGCTGTAGTTGAGCTCATGCCCAACAACCGGTGAACAAAATAAAATTGCTACCCACCAACATAGGCGTTTCAGTGCGATTCGTGTGTTTTCCATGGCACAATGACAAGTATGTCGAACGCAGATCATAACAAGCCCGAACTAGAATGCGACGTCGCCGTAATCGGAGCTGGTGTAGCAGGTTTGGGTGCAGGCTATTTTCTCAGCGAGCAGGCTGAAGTTATCGTCCTGGAACGCGAAGACCAACCGGCTTACCACAGCTCAGGTCGTTCGGCTGCCCTTTATATAGAGGGGTATGAGAACCCGGTCGTTGCCGACTTAACTGCCAGAAGTGGCCCTTTTTTCAGAGCACAGCACGAAGGCGCCCAACCTTTGCTGCATGATCGCGGCGGACTTACTATTGCCGTACCTGGCGAAGAAGATGCGCTCTCAAGTTACCTCGCAAAGTGGCAACCGTTCTGCCCAAATCTTAGACGCCTAACCCCCGCAGAATGCCGGGCGATTTGTCCAATTCTTCCGCAAGAAAGATTGATCGGTGGAGCTTACGACCCAGATTGGAAGTCCATCGATACCCACGAACTGATCCAGTGCTATCTCCGTGGTTTGCGCAAAAATGCAAGCGTGTTACACACGGGACATGAAGTGACAGGCTTACAACCCAACGCCGAAGGTTGGGCAGTGCGCACAACAAAATCGAGAATCCAAGCGCGTTGGATCGTTAATGCAGCGGGCGCTTGGGCTAACGAAATTGCTCAGTTGGCGGGCCTGAGCCCCATAGACCTAACCCCAATGCGGCGTACCGCAGTACTAATCGGAGCCCCTGAAGGGGTTAACGACTGGCCGGTGGTGCATACCATTGCCAGCGACCTATATTTTAAGCCAGAAAGCCCCGGTCTTATGGTGTCACCGCAAGACGAAACGCCCTCACCGCCCATGGACGCATTCCCCGAAGATCTGGATATCGCTATTGCGTTAGACAATTTTTCCAAAGTTTCGGACTACCCCGTGGACCATGTCCAGCGCAGCTGGGCTGGGCTTAGAACGTTCGCGCCCGACCGTTTTCCGGTGTTGGGTCCGGACCCTATGTCGGAAGGCTTTTTCTGGTTAGCGGGTCAAGGGGGGTTCGGCGTACAGACTTCACCCGCGCTCGGTCAAATTACTGCCAACGCAATTCTTCACAACGAAATCGTAGATCAAAAAATTCATCGCAGTCGTTTTAGTTAGCGGCCAGCCTCTTCTCACGAGGAACCAACAGCGCCGCAATAACGACCACAGTTGCGGCTAATAGTGACGGCCAGAAGAAGCCACCCATTGCATCCGCCATGCGACCGGCGACAGCAGGCCCGAGAAGCTGACCCAGCGAAAAAGCCACCGTCATCAAGCTAACAATCCAAGCAATGTTCTCCGTGAGTGCTCGACCAGCACTTAGGCCTAAGGCGGTGATGCCACCAAAGGTCCCACCTAACAAAGCCGCCGCCACAAGCAACAACCAAATACTCTGTGCCCACCCAGCCAAGAACGCACCCATGGCTAAAACAAGATAAGACACGATTAACGCCATTCTTAAACCACGACGTTGGGCAAACCACTGCCACAAGTAGACAGAAATTACGGTTGATGCACCTACCACTACCCAGGCAATGTTCGCATCTAACCCTTGGTTACTTATTCGCTCTCCCATGGCGACGACAAAGGTTGCCGAGACCACGTAACCAAAACCAAATAGTCCATAGCCTACAACCAGTCGCAAGATCGGTGTGGTTACACCCGGCTGATTGAGGACTTCAGATTGCGGTTGTTTCACATGCCACGGCCCGGAGCTAACTAGAATCCAAGCAAACGCCATACACAGTGCTGCAAGCACCCCCTGACGCGCCCATTGCTCATCGACGGTTCCCGCTAAGTTGACCCCCGCCATGCAGAGTAATATGCCCAGACCGACACCCGCGAAGTGAATATTACCTAAGTGCTCCGCTCGCTCTGACCGCAGCGTTTGCATGAGTTGGCTGGTTACAATCACCAAGCAGAAGGCGCTGGCAACTCCGGCAGCAAAGCGCATCACCAACCATTGAGTGTAGGTCTGAACTTCTGCTCCAAAGTAGGTGGTAATAACACTGGCCATCATACTGAAAGCCAACAAAAGTCTAACTCTGGCGGCGCCCGCTAAAAGCGGCGCTAGCAACGCCCCGACAAAATAGCCGACAAAGTTAGCACTGGCTAAGTCGCCAGCTTGACCGTAGTCCCAACCCCCGTCTGTAACCATTTGCGGTAGCAGCGGCGTGTAGGCAAATCGCCCTATACCGAGCGCCGCCGCCATCGTCAACGTGGCACCAATTACCCAACGAATTGGCGTATTCAGTGAGGCCGCTCGCCGACGACTGTGACCCGTTCCATGGTGCGACTATGGGGAAAATAGTCCCCGACAGCATGGTGTTGTGCTGCGCGGTTGTCCCAAAAAGCGACAGAATTCGCCTGCCATTTAAAGCGACACTGAACGTGAGGGATCCACGCCTGCCGGTAGAGTTGTTGGAGTAGCGCATCACTTTCTGAGCGCTCCATGCCTTCAATGTATTGGGTGAAAATACAGTTTACATAGAGACTCTTGCGGCCAGACTCTGGATGAGTTCGCACCACTGGATGCCGTACCAACGGATACTTCTGATTGAACGTCTCAATCTCCTCGTCCGTTGCTCCGTTCTTTATCATGTTTTTACGAAAGGCTTCGAAGTCATGAACTGCGAACATTCCGTCTATCTTCTGTTTGACACTGTCCGCTAACAATTCGTAGGCAATCTCCATGTTCGCAAACAAGGTATCGCCTCCAGTTGGCGGACAAGTCCGACACAACAAAATCGAACCCAACGACGGCTCCTCTCGCCATGTCACATCCGAATGCCAATAGGCCGTAGCACCGGGCTTATTCTCAGCATCATTGTGTAATCGAATAACCTCTGGAAAATCTGCAAGATTCTCGGTGAAGGGATGCACCTCCAGGTCTCCAAAATGACGCGCAAAGGCAACATGTTCTGCTTGTGTGACGGTCTGATCGCGAAAAAACAGAACTTTGTGTTCGACCAGACCCGCGCGCAGCTCAGCAGTCTGGTCGGCACTCATGGTTTGCGCCATGTCTACCCCAACAACTTCCGCACCGATGTTTGGTGTTAGTGGTTCAAACTGCATGCTGTTCTCCTCCTACTCGCCTCTTAAGTCGGGCAATACATAACCTTTGGCATCTAAATCTGCTCTGACTACCTTTTTATTCATTTTGCCCGTAGTTGTGAGCGGAATGCTATCTACATAGAGCACTTCATCTGGCAGCTGCCATTTCGCAAACCGAGTTGCGCAGTGTTCTAAAATTGCATCAGCGGAAACTTCCTTACCTGGCTCTAGTACCACCAGCGCAACAGGGCGCTCGTCCCAACGAGGGTGCGGATGCGCAACCACGCAGGCTTGCGCAACACCACTCAGTGCCACGATGTGGTTTTCCAGATCAACAGACGATATCCACTCACCACCACTTTTCACTAAATCCTTAGAGCGGTCACTGATGATCAAATACTCTTCTGCATCAATTTTTCCGACATCACCGGTAATCAACCAGCCATCGTGAAACTTCTCTGGCTGAGGGTCATTGTAGTATTCGGAACAAATCCACGGCCCACGAATTAGTATCTCGCCAACTGCCTCGCCATCGTGAGGCAGCCGATTAAACGCTTCATCAAAAATATCGAGCTCCAACCCTGGCATTAGCTGACCGGCTTTAGCCACGTTTTCGAACTGTTCATCTTCGCTGATATTCAATTGGCCGCGCTTCATGACCCTTCTTGACAACGTGGCCAACGGCGAGGTCTCGGTCATACCCCAACCCTGAATCATCTCGACACCTAAGGTGTCCCAGTACCATCGAATCAATGACGGTGGCGGAGAACTACCGCCACAAGTGAGACGACTTAATGATTGCAAGTCGAAGTCATCTGGAGTCGCCTCATAGAGACCTTTGATTCCCTGCCAGATTGTGGGCACGCCTGCCGAAACAGTTACGTCCTCGCTAATCATCAAATCCAGCAATCGAGCGGGGTCCATAAACCGGTGGGGCATGACTTGCTTACATCCAAGCATCAAGGCTGACCAGGGGATACCCCAACCCATGGCATGGAACATGGGCACAATACCGAGAATAGAATCTGTAGCCGAAAGACCCATTGAATCGGTCATGCATTGAGCCATGGTGTGCAGATACTGTGAGCGATGCTCGTACTCCACGCCCTTGGGATTACCTGTAGTACCGCTGGTGTAGCACAAGCCTAGCGGTGAATTCTCATCAATCAGCGGCCACTCATAGTGGGTAGGCTTACCGGCAATAAAGTCTTCGTAATCCTGCGCTTGAGGTAGGTCTGTTTGCCACCCCTCAAAACCTTCTTCGGTGGCGACGATAACGCGTTCGACGCTCGGCATGCGGTCTTTTAGGACTTCTAACATCGGCAAGACATCGGCATCAACAATAATGAGCTTGTCTTGAGCGTGTTCGATGATGTATTCCAGATCTTTGTCTGAAAGCCGAACATTCAAAGTGTGCAGTACAGCGCCCATGCCGGCACACGCATGATAGGCCTCAAGGTGACGTGAGCCATTCCACATGAACGTGGCCACCCGATCACCGACTTCAATACCGGCGTCATGCAATGCATGTGCTAATTGGTGAGCACGATTGCGCGTTTCTAGATAGGTTTGTCGGCGAACGCCGGTATCCGTAGCTGTGACGATTTCTTCGTTGGGTGCAATCTTTGCACCGCGGTCTAAAATGAAACCCATCAACAAGGGCGTGTGCTGCATCGCCATCGATCTATTCTCCTAGTCTGCTAATTCACAAACCACGAGTTTAGCATCTAAGCTTTGAAGGAATGAAGCTGGCAGTTTAGAGACGAGCGCCTAAGAGGATTTGAAAAACCACGTCGGCAGCCGCTTCATTATTGAGATCCTCGATGATCGCCAGATCAACCCACAACCGTTCCGTCACACCGACACGACCACCCAATGTGCCTAATACACCACCATCTGCAATGAGTGGATTGCCGGTGTTTAGAACACTGCTATGCGCGTCAACTTGAAAGTGGAACTCAACTCTTCGATGAAGGGGTATTTGAATTCCGACGTGACCAAAATGCACCCAGGTTTCTTGGTGCTCGGGAATAAGATCACCTTCACCAAGGTGGCTGATGCCACCCGCAACGGAGAGACGGATGCGTCTATCTCGAAGGGCGAACGAATATTCATACTCTCCCCACATGGACAAATCCAAACCTCCAGAACCTGTCAGATCGCTGACCTCGCCCGTTGGAAATTTCGCTTGGGTTCGCAGCGTCAGGGCACCCGCACTGTTGTCGAATAACTGGTGTCCCAGCGATGCGCGTAGATCGCCTATTTCTCTACGAGAATTATTAAAGTCTGCATAGACCGTGCCTTGGGATGCAATGTAATAGTCAAGCCGACCCCGGGTAGCCAAAGATCGCTCCCCATCGGGTAAACCAAACAACTCATGGAATTCATCCACCACGCCGTCGAGACTACCAGGCGTGTGCACAATCCAAGGTAGTTCTATGCCCCACTCCCACTTATCGGCGAAGTCATTTCTGATGCGGTAACTATTGATATAGGTTTCACCGTCAAAAAACGCGAAGGTGCCTTGCTGCAAATCACTTTGGAAATTATTAACGGCTTCGAAGTTATAGCTCACTTCCATATCGCCAGTGACGATACGAGCACCGACCGGACGCGGTAAACCATAGAGCTGAATCACAGGACTCACATTGCGCACACGCAAAGGGCCGCCATTGCCGTCCAAAGTAACTTCTGAAAATGCCGGGAGAGCAAAACCCAATAGGCAGGAAAGTATGAAAATCTGACGAACTGTAAATCCCATGTACAGGCTAACGCGTTATTAACAACACGCTTTATACCAACGAAGTACCCAGCATTTCAGGTAGCTCCTCACAATTTTAACGGCTAGATCACCACCTCAGGGGATAAATCGTGATTTTGAGCAGTTTTCGCATCGACTTTCTGTTCTGGCGTGGATGCCAACCACAGATAGACACTGGGTAAAACAAACAGCGTGAACATGGTACCAATGAGCATTCCCGCTACCAATATAATGCCAATGCTGTTGCGCGCTTCAGCCCCCGGACCGGTCACCAAAACCAAAGGTAGGTGACCCATCACTGTGGCACCGGTGGTCATCAACACCGGGCGCAAACGGGTCGCAGCAGATTCCTTAATCGCTTCTATTTTACTCAAACCCTGAACCTGCATTTGCCGTGCAAATTCAACAACCAGAATCGCATTCTTAGCAATCAAACCAACCAGCGTAATGAACCCAACTTGGGAGTAGATGTTAATGGTGGTCCAGCCAAAGAAAGTGAACACCAGCGCACCCGAAATGGCCAGTGGTGCCGACCCAATCAATACAACCAATGGATCTCGAAAACTGTTGAATTGCACTGCAAGGGCTAAAAACACAAACACCAGCGACAATCCCAACACACCCACGAGGGTGTTCCCCTGTTGGCGTAATTGGCGAGATTCACCGGCATAATCAATGGCGTAATCGGCGGGTAAAATATCCGCAGCCGCATTCTCAAGCGCGGTGAGCGCCTGCTCTTTGGTCATTCCCGGAATGATACCGCCGGTAATACGGAAGGCATTATTCTGTTCGAACTTCCCCAGAACTCGTGGAGCGACAGTTTCATGTAGTGAAGCTAAGGTCGATAGTGGCACCAGTTCACCGGCTGGCGTGCGAATTTTTAAACGCAGCAAGGCCGTGGGATTGGTTCGGTCAAAGTCCTCGATCATGGGGATAACGCGATAGGCCTTTCCATCCAAATCAAAGCGGTTAACGTAGTTGCCAGACAGGAAAATACCGAGCTGCCGGCTGACCTCAGCTACGTCCATGCCTAAATCAGCTATCCGATCTCTATTCAACTTAAATCGAGCCTGGGGCAAATCAACTTGTAAATCAGAATCGGCAAACATGAACACACCCGACTTGTACGCTGCATTCACCATCTCCACCGAATAGGGCAGCATTTCCTGAGGCGAGTGCTGTGACATAACAACCAATTCGACGTCCATACGGCCAGCGGTAGGCAGGGCTGAGCCTAAGATGGGGAAGGCTTTGACACCTTCTATTTGCGACAAGCCTTGAAAAGCTTGGGGGATCATCTCGTGAACTGACATTTCACGTTCATCAAAATCAACAAATTGCATTCCGCCAAACGCACCTGAGCCAAACAGCACCTGCCACATGTCAGTGGAGCCAGGCAGCGACTTCATGACATCAACCACGTCATACATGTACCGTTCTGTGTAATCGAGACTCGCTTCTGGTGGCGCAGTTATGGCCACTCGAATCATGCTTTGGTCTTCGCGTGGCGCAAGCTCTTGTTTGGAAAACAAAAAGAACGGCACGGCAAGCAAAGAAATAAACAACGCCACGAAAAGTATCTGCCCGTTCCTCGCCAACAAAACGTCCAACATTTTACGATAGCCGGTTTGAGTGCGAAGGAAAAGACCATTCACAAACTTGGTAAAACGTGCCTCTCGCCCGTAGTCGGCGTTAACGTAGCCACTCATAATCGGAGACAAAGTCAGAGCGACCAAACCCGAAATCAACACCGCTACTGCCAACGTAAATGCGAACTCTTTAAAGAGCACGCCGGTTAGTCCGGTAAGAAAGCCAATGGGCGCATAGACCGCCGCCAGCGTAATTGTCATGGCAATAATGGGCGCAAACAGCTGCCGAGAACTTGCCAATGCCGCCTCGTATCGACTCATGCCGTCGCGCATATATCGAGCTACATTTTCAACCACCACGATGGCGTCATCTACCACCAGTCCGACCGAGAGCACAACCGCTAGAACGGTCAAAAGGTTAAGGGTGAATCCCATCAGGCTCATTATCGCTATTGCGCCTAATAGCGAGATGGGAATTGTAATCAGCGGCACCATAGCCGTGCGTAAGGAACCCATCAATGCGATAACGACCAAACCGACTAAGGCAATGGTCTCAAATAAGGTAATGAAAATTTCACGTAGCGCGTTGCGCATGTAAGTGGTGACATCGAAGCCGATAGAAATTTGCATTCCATCGGGTAGTTCCTGGTTGACCTCGTCTAATATCAGGTACATCTCATCGGCAATTTCAATTTCGTTCGCACCTGGCAACGGCCAGATGGAGATGAAAACCGCAGGGGTCTGGGTGAAACGTGCCGTTCCGTTGGGCTCAACCGCGTCGAGTTCAACTCGAGCGACGTCGCGAATTTTTATCATCGCGCCATCGACTTGACGTATAACCAAGTTTTCAAATTCCCCAACGCTATGCAGGTTTGAGTCAACTAGGAGATCTATACGTCTTTGAGAGTTCTCACTTGAACCGATCGTCGCCACAAAGTTGTTACGCGTCAGCGCGTTTGTGACATCCTGAGCACTGACGTTTGCCACCGCCATGCGGTCCGGATCGAGCCATACGCGCATCGCAGGCTCTCGACCGCCTTCAAACAAAACTTCCTGAACACCGGGAATGGCTGCAAATCGCGGATTTACACGACGCAGCAGATAGTCGGTCACTAACGCTCTGTTCATGTCCTGCGTAATTGGCACATCCAAATACCAACCCGCCTGTGGACGATCTGCCCGCATCACCCTCACCGATGGGTCTTCCGCCCTCACTGGTAGCTCGAAGCGAATTTGGCTTAACCGGGTATTCAGTTCCGCCAGGGCTCCGGTGCTGTCTTCGTTAAGCTTTAGCCAGGCCGTAACCACACTCATGCCGGCTTTGCTTTCAGAATCGACATAGTCAATGCCAGGAATAGAAGTCGCGGCTCGCTCGATGGGTTCGGTGACAAAGCCCTGCACTGTTTCGGCACTGGCGCCGATATAAGGTGTAGTAATAACTAGGGACGAACTTTCAATCTTGGGGTATTGCAAGACAGGTAAATCAATTGCCGCACGAATACCGGTGAGAACCAGAAGAAGTGAAAGCACAATGGCAACCACAGGCCGTTGAACAAAAATATCCGTTAGGCGAGGAATCGATGCGGTTCTTGGTAATACTGGCGGCACCTTCAGTGCCCTACTGCTCGGTTAGTCGCCTCTAAATTCGGTGCTTGGGCCACAACCAAACTACCGTCTCGCAGTTTAAATGCGCCAATTCCGGCTATTCGCTCACCAACCTCTAGACCGCTCACAACAACCGCGACGTCGTTTGATTGATCCAAATCTGTCAGCTGGCCAATTTCGACCTTACGTTTGCGCGCTCGAGTCTTTGTTTTACCGCCTTCAAGAACGTCATCGAGCACATAGACCGATGTTCCCAAGGCGTCACGGCGCACCGCGGTAGCAGGGACCACCGTCGCCATTCGAGTTTCACCGAGATCAACCACCACCTGTACCAACATGCCTGGCAACAACAGACCTTGAGGATCGGGTAACTCAGCGCGTATGCGTAAATTTCTAGAACGTGTATTGACGGTGGCATCGCGTGCAATGATCTGGGCATTGAGCAGTAGACTGTCTCGCTCCACCTGGACTTGGCTGCCAACCACCAAATCTGCATGCTCTTGGGGCAGTGAAAAATCTACCCAAACTTGTTCTGAGATCGCGACCAGCTCTGTGACCGCAAAACCGGCATCCAAGTATTGTCCGACCTGTAGCTCATGCAAACCACCGATACCGTCAAAAGGTGCAACGACGGTTTTTTTGTCAATCACCGCCTGCAGTGCCCGCAGTCGAGCGCCTGCGCCTTCATACCTCGCCCGTGCCTGGTCGCGGACCTCAGCACTTCCAGCACCCGAACGAACCAGCCGTTGCGCTCGGTCCAATGCCAGTCTGGCAATCTTTTGATCAGCTGCAGCTTCTGCTAACTGAGCTTTTTCCTGAGTCACATCAAGCTGTAGCAGCACCTGACCCTCAGAAACCCGCGCACCAGCATCAAAACCGACACGGCTTACCCGACCTTTTAGCTCTGTACGCAATTCCGCAGAACGGGTCGCCACAACTTCCCCCGTAACAGAGAGGCTTGGCGTCCGCTGTATTTGCTCAACAATGTGGTACTCAACAGCCTCAAATGGCTCCGGAAAGGCCCGCGCCTGTGCCATGGCTGACTGAATTTCTGTGTACTTGTAGTAGCCTAAGCCTGCGCCTACTAGCGCACAGACAACAATCACCACCAACCAACTTACCCACCTCATTTCAAGCGCTCGCTAGATTTGACCCCAAGTGTAGCGCTATCCTTAGGGGCTATGCACCTAGACATGTGGCAAGGCCACCAAGTTCATTTACGCGCCTTACATACAGGCGACGCCGAAACCATTGCTTTAAGTCATCTAGATTCTGACGGCTGGCGCCATGGTGATGACGTCAAGCCACCGGTGGCCATCGAAACGGTCATGGCAAATATCGCATCAAAGATCCAACCTAAGGACGACAACATCTGGCTCGCCATCGTCGATTCAACAGGCGAGATGGTGGGCAACCTCAACGTTCACGGTGCAGATCCGCGACATGCAGGTTTTGAATACGGCATTCATATTTTACGCGAGCATCGGATGCTTGGTTACGCCAGCGATGCGATTCGCCTTCTCATGCGCTACTACTTCGAAGAACTGAGCTACCAGCGTATGTGGTCAACGGTTTATGAGTTCAACAGACCTTCAATTGAACTTCACAAACGCTTGGGGTTCGTTGAAGAAGGTCGGTTACGCCGCAGTGTGCGCACGGGTGGGAAATACTGGGATGAATTCCTATTCGGTATCCTAGCCGACGAAGCCATGGCTCAAATAGAGCAACTACCTCCGCTACCCAGCCTAAACTCTTGACCCCAACCCAGAACCATCGATTCTTCTATGGTTGGATGATTGTCGCCATCAGTTTCTTGCTCGGTTTCCTAGGTACCGGATTCTATTCCTACTCTAGAGGCATATTCCTACCGAGCCTGGCCGAAACCCTCAGCGAGGGCAATCGCATGCAGATTTCCATTGGCTTTTCCTTGGGCGCCATCGTCATGGCGCTCATCGCGCCTCGACTGGGCGCATACCTAGATCGAGGGTCACCACGGCTGGTGATACTAATAGGTATCACCATCGTCACTGTCTCTTACCTACTGCTTGGGCAAGTGCAGACACTTTGGCAGTTCTACCTCATTATCGGCCTAGGCATGGGCGGTGGCGTTAGTTGCATGGGTGGGCTCGCCTGGCATCGCCTGATTATCTACTGGTTTGATCACTGGCGCGGGCGGGCTATTGCTTTGGCCGTTATGGGGGCATCTGTTGCAGGCATCATGATGCCGCCGCTGGTCACATTATTGGTGGACGAATACGGTTGGAGGACAGGCTACAACTTGTTCGCCATCTCAACGTTCACGGCATTGCTGCCGCTGGTCTACTTTTTTATGAAAGACCGGCCAGAGGAGATAGACGAAGTCCGCGACGGGCATCGTTATCGCTCAAGTATTACCGAGCCCGACCCGCTCATGCTTACCGAAGCAGATGCACGCATATGGACCTGGCAGGAACTTATCGCTTCACCCGCGTTCTGGAGCATTGGGCTGATTTTTGGTTCAATGACCTGCGTTTTCGCAGCGGTAATGCTGCACTTATATGGCCACATACTCGATATTGGCTTTAGTACAATCCAAGCATCCTACGTACTGTCTACGGCGGCCCTTTTCGCGGCATTAGGCAAACCTGTGATTGGTTTTCTTTCGGATTTTTTTGGCGCCCGCATTAGCATCTGGCTGTCACTGGCCTGCCAAGCCGCAGCATTACTCGCATTCGCCAGCGCTGACACGCTCAGCTCGGCGTTCGTCGCAGCGGGACTTTATGGTTTCGGCTATTCAGGTATGTCGCCACTGCGGACATTTTCAATTTCTACTTCAATTAGCAGTGCCTCGTTTGCCTTAGCTAACGGTGTACTGCGCTGGGTAGAGTTGCCTTTTATTTTGTCGGCCTCACCCCTTGCGGGCTACATCTATGATGTCACAGGAAGCTATAACCAAGCCTTTATGATACTCGCCGGGTTGCTCTGCGTGGCCGCCATTGGTCCTTTTTTCATTCGAGTCGGTGGCGCTGTCGAACGCAAGAAAGCCGCTACTTCTTCGCAATAATAGAGTTAAGACGTACTTAACTGGCGCTGAGCATTTTCAATATCAGCTTTGCGTAGCTTGATTCCCAAACTGCACAAAAAGGCTGCAAGAAATGTAGCGCCACATCCCGCGACTAAGAACGCCTGCAACCAAAACTTTGTGTCTTCGGTTTGTTGGGTTAGCGTGCCATCAAAGCCTGTGAAGTGCAGGCAGACCATACTTAAAGCGGGGGCAAGCATGTAGCCGCTTTTGAAAGCCGAATTATAAACACCGACAAATGCACCCTCACGGCGTCTCCCGCATTGCACTTCGTCTATGTCACAAACATCGGCAACTATGGACAACGGTAGGACTTCTATTATGGTATTGCCAATGGGCAGAGCGAGGACGTGAAAAATGAAATACCAGTACGGCTCGTTTGGCTGAAAGGCGACTAAGCCAGCCAGCGGAACCGCCAACGCACCCGCCATACCGAACTTCAGCATGCGCACTTTTTCGTGGCGAAGACCAAGCCTCTTGATCCATAGATTGAGCCCCATGCTAACCGCAGCACCCGCGGCAGTCGCCCAAAACAGGAGCTTAGCAAACTCTGATTTATCACCATCAAAGATGATGTAGTTGATCAAATAAACACCGAAGCTAATCGAAAAATATTGGCCAATGCCGTAAAAAAGAACCGTTGCGACGAGAAACATGAAGGGTTTATTGCGGAGCGTGATTTTAAGCGCTTGCCGAATCGGCAGTGGTTTTTCCTCAACCTCCTGGGTTGCGCGTTCTTTGGTGCCGAGCGCCGCTAGAACGCCAGTGATAATTATTATCGCACCGACGCCGCACATGACTACGGCGATACCATTGATTTCGCTTTCAAACAATCCCGGCCAAGTTGCCAAAACGAAAGGCAAGGTTGCGAGAATCGCCATCGGCGCGCCTATGAAGTGGCGCCAGGCGACAATGTTGGTGCGCTCTGCATAGTCTGTTGAGAGCTCCGCACCCAATGCATAGTAGGGAACAATCGCCACGGTGTGGGTGATGTAGTAGAGCAACTTAAAAATCATGAAGTAAACAAAGACGGACACCACGGTAGGCATGGGATCCCAGAACATGATGATGGTCGGCATCCAACTCATAGGAAACACAATACCCAGCGCGATAGATCCGAACAAAATCCACGGCCGTCTTTTACCCATTTTGCTTTTGGTCCGATCGGACCACTCACCTACTAACGGATCGGTGACCACATCTAGAATCTTTAAGAGCGGCTGCCATAGTGCCAACCACAGCGGATTAATCGCGAACGTGGTGGTGTAGAAGAAGAACATGTATTTGCCAATAACATTCTTAATCAGGTAGTCCGCGCCGTTGAACAGGCTATAGGCAAGGCGTTCACGTACAGTGATTGGATGTTCAGAGACCTGCTTTTCTTCGGTCAAGCTTTTGGCACCATCAGCAATTGAATTTCGATGCACAATCGCGGCAGCACGCTGCCTAACCAGCGGTTAAAACGATACCACCAAAAATGGTTTTCTAACCACCGCAGCACCCCACCGGAGATAATCCGAAAGCCACGCACGCCAACTTCATCGAAGTCGTCGGCAAGGGCTTTTCGTATGGCAGCTAGAGAATAGGTCTGAATGTGTTCCGAACCACCTAGGCCATAACGACCTACACGCCATCGTCGAAATTTGGCGATGGGCTCAGGAAAAGTCGGTACGCCACAAACGAACAAACCGTCCTCTTTGAGTACTCTTTTAATCTCAGCAATGCATTTTTCAGGGTATTCCAAATGCTCTAGTAATTGCTCGCAAACCACCACGTCCACACTTGAATCGGCGAATTCGAGGCTTTCTTGTGCATCACCTTGACGGATGTCCCAGGGATTGTTCGCATAGACATCACCGTGTCGTTCAGGAGCGATATCGAGACCGATAAAGTCGAAGCGGTCGGCCAAGCCTTGGGCTTCCACATACAAAAAGGTTCGACCGAAACCAACGCCAATATCTACAAGCGTTAACTTATCGGTATCTGCACGGTCATGAAGCCATTGGGCAAGATATTCGGCAAGCGCCGGGTAGCGGGCAAGTCGCAATCGATACTTAACCTTGGCCGGTTCAACGCCAAATGCCCAAACATCTTTTCCTGGTCGATACTGGACGAACACGGACTTCCCCTCTCGATAGAGGGTGTATTCTAACCGGGTTGGCTAATTTAGTGCTTGGTAAGATCGAGTTCGCTGGTAACGCCTAGTGGAATCGTCACTTTCTCTAATTCCTCGCCTCTATCGTTCATAACCCGCACTACGAAAACAAGCCCAGGCAAAGACGCCAGGTCTTTTTTCTGCGCCCGCGCTAGCGCGGGTATTCGGCATTGTTTCAAGGCGCAATGTTTAACTGCAGAGCAAATGCCTTAGGCGGTCCCAAATATATAAGTTTCCGTTCGGGTCAGGCGCTAGTTAGGACTGTGACGCGCGCTCTGCCTGCTTCAGGGCCCATTTGTAGTCTGGCTTGCCATTGGGTGCTCGCTGCACCTGTGGCACCCAGACGATACTGCGGGGCAGTTTATAACTCGCTAAATGGGTCTCGCAAAATTCTTTTAGATCAGATGCGTCTATTTGTTCGGCATTTGCGCCTTGAACGACGGCGACCACCTTTTGACCAAACTTTTCATCGGCTAAGCCGACGACAAGACAATCGACCACGCCGGGGTGTTTTTTTAGCACCTCTTCAACTTCCTCCGGGAAAACTTTTTCTCCGGCAGTGTTGATGCAGACGCTGCCGCGGCCTAAAAGAGATATCGAGCCATCGGCTTCGACCGTGGCGAAGTCGCCTGGAAAGCTGTATCTGACGCCATCGACCTCGCGAAAGGTCTCTGCAGACTTTGCTTCATCCTTGTAGTAGCCGATGGGCACGAAGGCTGATGTGGCGATTCGGCCAATTTCTCCCGAGCCTGGCTGGACGAATCGGTCGTCTTCTGTAATGACACTCACCCCATCACTGAGGTCAAATTTGGCTGTCCCTCTCACCGATTGACGGGTTGTCATCGAACTTCCCATGCTCCCCTCGGTAGATCCCATAATGTCAGCCAACACCATGTCGTGATGGGCAAGTAATCCCTGCTTTACTTCCTCACTCCACATAACACCACTGGACGATATTTGTTTGAGCGAACTTAAATCGTAGGGCGTGCCTCGGGCTTTAGCACCATCCAAGGCTTCCAACAGTGGTCTCGCGAACGCATCCCCTACGATCACCAAATCTGTGGCACGTTGCGTTTCAACCATATCCCACAATAGATCGGGATCGAGCCCCAACTTTGAAGTAACAACCGAAGTGCCTCCTAGCAAGTGGGGTAAGAAACCACCTAACCACATTCCAGTGCCGTGCATCAGGGGACAGCCAACAACGGTGATCGGTGGTACCGCAACCGACGCTAGAAATTTATCATATTCGCTGAGGTCTGAAGGAGGCGCCAGCGCCTGCATTGCTGCACCCATGTTGATGAAAAACTCGGCGAATGCACCGACCGGATACATCACCCCCTTTGGCAGTCCGGTGGTGCCTCCGGTATAAAACATATAGAGGCCATCTGGGTCACGCTCCTGCCGAGCGAGTGGCTGGTGATCTCTCATCGACCGCTCATAGTCAATAGCAAAGTCCATGAGCGCTTCTGTGCCATCATTGACTTGCACGAACAGTTTGACCTTCGGCAAACGATCTTTAATTTCCCAAATGCGCATCGCATAACTGGCTTGATAGAAAATCGCTTCGGCATCGGCGTTGTCGAGCAAATAGACTAGCTCATCCGCTTTGTAGCGATAGTTCACATTGATGGGACACCCTCCCACTTTCAAAACCCCAAATTGAGCTTCGTGATACTCATTACAATTCTTGAGATAGAGACCCACCTTGGCGCCTTTCGACAATCCGGCTTCGGCCAACAACGCCGCAATCTTGGATGCCCGCACCTCGTAATCACGCCAACTTACGCCAACCCCATCACACACCACCGCTGTACGATTTGGATAATTGTCTGCGACGCATTCCCAAGCATTTGCAAATTGAATATTCATAGCCTCTCAATACTAATAATTGGTTAATTTGACCACGCCAACTCCGACAGTCCCCTAAGGGCCAATATCAAAAGTGCGCGATAAGCCTATTAACACGGACTTTTTATAAAAAAACAAACTTTCTTGAATATTGGCACGACTATTGAATCACTGTTATCAGAACTTAACCGGAAAAGCACATGTCCAGCCAGAATATACGTCTTTCACGAATCTCTAACCCCCGCAGCACCTTTGCCGCGATGGCGTTGCTGATCGTCGTGTTCTTAGGGTTTGGCATGGTGGCAGAGGCCTGTATCGATACACCGTCTCCAACGACGATTTCGATTGGCGCTTAAGCCCTACCAAAATATGCCGATAACGAATAGGAGTTAAACATGGCAACCGATTACCTTGGTCGCATCAAAAGAAGCGTTCAGTTAGATAAGGAAAATGCTTGGGCCTTTGGTGTTTGTGCAGGACTCGCCAACTACTTGCGACAGGACCCTGCCATTGTCAGGGTCGCCGTTATTGTTACCGGCTTGTTTTTACCAAAGGTTGTTGCTGCTGCATATTTAGTTGCCTGGTTGGTGTTGGACGATCGTGGAGACACTGTTCAACGTTAACAAAAACGGAGAACAGTTCGGCCAACCTAAAGCTGTGCGGCGCCCTAGCGAACAATTAGCGATCTGACAGTATGAGAATGTCTCTCAATCAAGCAAGGAAGGAAGGAAGGAAGGAAGGAAGGGAGGGTATTACCCCTCCTGGCCATTGACCTGCAAAACTCGCATACAACGGTTTTCAACTTTCAAATCGAAAACACCTACATTGTGAAATATTGGAAAGAAAAACCGTAGTAGTATCTAAACCTCGGCTGCAAGCTCCGTGAAATCTTCACCCAGATCCAACAATTCATCGACAAACTTGGCCGACTGCTTTTCTGTTAGGTTCGACAATATATGCGCTGTAACTTCATGGTTGAGCCGCTGGTTGTTATCGAACACAGCTGTTAACTCATCGCCGTAGAAACTCTTACGTTTAGCAACCAAAGCCCGATAAGCGGTCGCGAATTCTGGCTTGTCCTGACGATCATCTAACAATTCCATCAACGCCATTTGGAATCGATGGCGATAGTCAGACCACATCACCCGTTCTGGCTGATACTCCAGCGACCGACGTTCAAGATAGGTTTTTTGAGACTTATTGAGTCGGCCGGTAAAATTTTTCAACGCATCACCAAACTGTTCAGCCCAGTTAAGCTGCGCCGCTCGTAACGTGCGATCACTTTCGTCTTCTGCCCACTCTGCATTACTTTCTGCCATTCTCGCAGGCAAGGCAGACACCTGCTCGTCGCTCAAGCTGCTCATAATATCAACCACCATGGGCGAGAACTGCGCTTCAACCTCATCAGACCAGAATTCAAACTGTTCATTAAGTTCAACAACAGCGACTACACTGACGCCATCTGGCAGTTTGCGAGCCAATTCTCGGGTAACTGCTGCATATTGAGGTAGATGGTTTTTCCGGTGCCAGCTGTGGATGAGGTCAAGCTCTCTCTCTAACACTTCTTTTTGCGCAAAGTTGAGATCAATATAGTCGTTCACCCCCCAACGAATGATGCGATCAATATTGTTGTATCCCATCTTCACACTGCAGCCCGACAACAACACTACAAGTAAAACAGCCAATAGCCCTCTAACTTTGATCAACATAAATCCTCTTCGGCAAATCCTTTTCAGATGACAAGAAATCCAACAACCAACCCATGACTAGAGGTGCATCGGTGGCCTGTTCCAAGCTAGCGACTCCTTGAGCATAGATCGGCTCGCCGATTATTTCTCGGCGGTAAGACATCAAAGCTTGGCTATAGCCCTTGCTGAACTCCGGGTGTCCCTGAATAGTAATGACTTGGTCACGCCATACAAACCCACCAATGGGGCAGAAAGCATTTCCTGCATAGACCTCTGCACCTTCAGGCAAACGACTGACTTGGTCTTTGTGGCTGGAAATAATATTAAAGTTCGCCACTTGTGGTTTCATCCAGGAATACTGTTTGTTGACATTACTTTGGTGCACACCAACCGCCCATCCGGCATCAGCCGCCTCAACATGGCCACCGAAGAAATGCGCGATGAGCTGGTGACCAAAGCAGATGCCGATAATCTTTTTGTCCGCCGCGAGTACGCTTCGTAAGAAGTCTACGAGTGGCGGCATCCAGGGCAAATCGTCGTAAACACTGTGCCTGGAGCCTGTTATTAGATAAGCATCACAATCTATTGTTAGGGGTGGAGCAACAGTTGCGTCCACGCACTCTATCACCGGACTAACGGCGCTTTGACTGTCGTCGATGATTTGCCTGAACATCTCTGGATAGTCGCCAAAGTCCTTTTGGAACTGATCCAATACATGATCTGTTTGCAGGATTGCGATTTTCATACTCAAATAATCTCGAAATAACGATCCAGCTGCCAGTCATTAACATGACGTTCGTACTCACGAACCTCCCACAGGCGTGTCATCGCAAAATGTTCGACAAACTCAGCGCCAAAGACCTCACGAGCCGCTACAGAGCCTTGAAATTTCACCGCAGCGTCCCGCAAATTTGCTGAAAACTGCATTTCTGGAGGCAAGTTATCCTGCACGTCATAAGCATTACCTTGCACCGGAGCGGTAGGCTCCAACTTCTCTTCTACCCCTAACGCGGCCGCACCGAGAATCGCTGCTGCTACCAAATAAGGGTTGCCGTCTGCACCACCTACCCGGCATTCAACTCTTTGTGCATTGGGTCCGGCAGGAATAACTCTAATGCCCACTGTACGATTCTCCACACCCCAAGTGGCTGCAGTTGGCGCCCACGCGCCCTTAACTAAGCGTGTGTAACTGTTAATAGTAGGTGCAATCATGGCGAGCCACTCTGGCAAATACTTCTGCACACCACCAACGGCATATCGTTGCAGGGCACTCATGCCGTCCTCGCCGTTCGCCTCGTAGAAGAGATTAGTATGTTCATTGTCTTCAAAACTGAAGTGAAAGTGACCGCTTTGCCCCGGATAGTCCATGGACCATTTGGCCATAAACGTACCGATCAGCCCCTGTTTTTGCAGAAACACTTTGGCAAAGGTCTTAAACAAGTTTGCTCGATCCGCGGACTCCACACCAACTTTGGCTTTTAAAGCGGCTTCCCAGACGCCCGGGCCCGTTTCACAATGCACAGCTTCCAAGTCGCAATCTAAGGAGCGGCTATAGTCCATGAGACCTGCGAACAAATCGGACTCAACGGAATTTCTTAAGATCGAATAACCAAAATTGCCGGGCGTCAGTGGGCGCAGATCACGGTAGCCTTTGTCACGAACACTGTGTGGGTCTTCGCTAAAAACAAAAAACTCGTACTCAAACCCTGAACGTACCTGGACGTTTTGCTTAGCCAAACGGTCGAGCGTCTGACCTAGCAGAGATCTGGGGCAAATTGGATGAGGTGAGAGATCTGCCGAAACAAACTCACCGATAAAGTATGGGCAATTTTCGTCTGGCAACCAGCGCTCACTGGCGCTCACTAACCGGAAGGAGGCATCGGGAAAACCTGTGTGCCAACCCGTAAAGCTGCCCTTGTCGTAAAGCTGATCATCAACGTCCCAACCAAAAATGCAGTCACAAAAGCCCCCGGCTTTCTGCATAAGCCCGGTGAATTTATCAACGCTAACGTATTTACCTCGAATAACCCCATCGATGTCGGTTAGGCCGAGCTTTACTTTGCTGACCGCTTTTTCCCGATACAGTGCGAGTTTTTGCGCTAGTAATTCAACTTCTTCTTCCAATTGACCACCTCAAGTTCATGTCTGGCTTCATTGTACCTTCGATCGAAAGCTCAGTGTGCACCTGTGGATAACTCTCTGGATAACTTTATCGGCTCGCCCGCCAACTCATCGTGCCGCGCCACAGCAGAATCAAGACGCTAGGAGAAAATGTCCATATTATCTATATTAATCAAAATCTTAGAAGACCAACGTTATTCAGTAGATTAGGAAAAGCGGCTTAATGCTCAGAAAAATAATGAAAAAACCTACTGTGTATAAAGGTTACGTTACTGATGTTAGTGGACACTTACTTAACAGGCCATGCGGACAAAAAGAATCGCAGCAGACATTATTTTTGGGCAACTCAGTACAACTGTTAGCACTGAGTGGGTCAGTCGGCAAGTTGCTGATCTTCAGGCAGCTTCACGGCGGCCGGCGCTTCAATCAGTGGCGATAATTCTGTGAATATCTTTTCATCAAATCGAGGTACATCTACTACAACTTCCTGCACCCAGGACTGGCTGGCACTCTCGATAACACCTTCAACGCGCTCAGCAAAGGTCAGCGCTGGTTGCGCGGACACAACACTCGCGCCTAAGGTTAATACTAAAAGACTAGTG
>JBNMMV010000002.1:0-52894 GCA_051270205.1 Limisphaerales bacterium | reverse complement strand
ACGAGACGCAGAGTTTACGTGCCGAAGTGCGTGCGTTTCTGAAGGACAATGAACAGCACTTTGAGACCCCCAACTCGGATTTTAGTACCGGACATGATGCTGAATTTTCCCAAAAGCTAGCCCAATCGGGTTGGGTGGGCATGACCTGGCCGAAGCAATATGGTGGTAGCGAGCGTAGCTTCTTTGAGCGCTATGTTGTCACCGAAGAAGTTTTGGCGGCAGGGGCGCCGGTGAGCGCTCATTGGATCGCAGACCGGCAGAGCGGACCCTTGTTATTGCGCTTTGGCAGTGAGCAGCAGCGGGAGACTTACCTCCCCAGGATCACTCGCGGGGAAGCTTTTTTCTCTATTGGCATGTCAGAGCCCGATACTGGGTCTGACCTGGCCTCCGTGAGAACAACCGCCACACTAGAAGGTGACACCTACCGTATTAATGGCACCAAAATTTGGACCACGGATGCTCACCGTAACCACTTTATTATCTGTCTCGTACGTACCGAGGCAGCAAGCGATAATCGACATGCCGGATTGTCGCAAATAATCGTCGATCTAAAAAATGACCCTGGCGTCCAAGTTCGGCCGATTGCCAACATGGCGGGTGGCGAAGATTTCAACGAAGTCGTGTTTGAAGATGCGATTGTGCCTGCCGATCGAATTGTCGGTGAGCCCGGCAATGGATGGCAGCAAGTGACATCAGAACTTTCCTATGAACGCAGTGGACCAGAACGGTTTTTATCGTCTTTTCGTGTGTTTGTAGAGCTGGTTCGACTGGTAGGTGCCAACCCAGCGCCTCACGAAGCCGCAGCCATTGGTCGCATTGCCTCGCACATTATGACCATGCGGCGCATGTCTATTTCGGTTGCAGGGATGTTAGAGGCAGGTAAGGATGTTGCTGTAGAAGCGGCTCTGGTGAAAGAACTAGGCAATAGTTTCGAGAAGGTCATTCCTGAGATCGCCCGCTTGGCAGCACCTTGGGGTGCTGGATCAGAGCGTTTTCAAAAAACCTACGCCGAGACTTTGCTGTTATCTCCTTCTTTTACTTTGCGTGGTGGAACAAGAGAAATATTGCGCGGCGTCATTGCGCGCGGATTGGGGTTGCGATAATGGTCAGTGGAGCAAATGAAATTCGACAGTTAATTCTCGACTCGGCAGAGAAAATATTTTCCAGCGAGTGTGACAAGAAACTACTGGATGCAGCTGAGCAAGGGCATTTGGCCGAAGCGTTGTTTGGCACTTTGGTTGAGAATGGCTTCCACCAGCTGGGCTCTGCGGGCAGTGGTACGGACGCCGCAGATTTATATGCATTTTTGCAAGTTTGCGGACGCTTTGCGGTTCCGCTGCCGATGGCAGGGGTCTTGCTAGGCAATCAATGGGCAGGCCCCATCGACGGCATTACCAGCATTGGTGCATTTGCAGATAACCAAATTGTAGGCGCACCCTGGGCGCGTGATGCAACGCGGGTGATTGGCGTCGAAGAGTCGACTGGTCTACTGAAGGTTGCAGATCAGTTTGAGGTGGTCGCGCACAACGTAAGCGTTGCGGGTGAGTTACAAAACACTGTGCGGGCTCAAGACTATCAAACCCTAGAAATACAACCGCATCCGTTTGCACAGATGGCGTTGGCTAACGTTAATCTCATTGCTGGCTGTTTGCAGACACAACTTGATCTGGGCATTTTATTCGCGACCCAGCGAAGCCAATTTGGTCGTACGATTAGTAAATTCCAAGCCATACAACACAGTCTTGCGGTAGTCGCTGCCGAAGTGGCTGCTGCCAAGCGAGCGGCTGATGCGGCGGTGGATGCACTTGGTGATGATCGATTTGTGAGCGAAGTCGCTGCGAGCAAAGCCCGCGTCGGTGAAGCTGTGACCTGCGTTGCTGAACAAGTTCATCAAGTTCATGGTGCCATGGGGTTTACCCATGAACACCAGCTCCATCATTTCAGTCGTCGCTCTTGGGCATGGCGCGATGAGTGGGGTAACGAATTTTACTGGCAGCAACGACTCGGGCAAAAGCTATGTGACCTTGGCGCAGACAACGTCTGGGACTTTATTGCCACCCAATCATAGTTCGGATAAGAGGGGACAGATCTATGGATCTGTCCCCGCTAGCGTCGAAGGCTAGGTCTTTTTCATCGAAGACGGCTTTGGTGCGGAGCCAACAGGATCTTTCACGGTGAATTGATCGAACCACTCATCTGCTGTGGAGTTTAGCCGCGCTCTCAGCCCGGCTTTGATTCGACGCAAGCCACCTTCGGGATAGCCAGCGAGCTTAGCTGCCAATTCTTGGGCTGCTTCAAGCACCTGGTCGTCAGCAACCACTGTATGCGCAAGGCCTAGCGCGTCCATTTCGCTACCAGCAATTCGATCTCCGACGAGTGCGATTTTCGCCATGGTGTTCTCGTCGTGGCGAAGGCTAAGCCAAGCCATATTGTAGGGTGCAGCCATGCCGATCTGGACTTCGCCAACTTGCAGAAAAGCTTTCTCGCCGGTGACTAATAGGTCGCAAGCCAATGCCAGTGCGGCCCCGCCATTGATTGCATAGCGCTCCAGGCATCCAACAATTGGTTTGCTGCAGACAAAGAGAGAGCGGTGAGCGCCTCGCCAAATGTTTTGAAAATCTGCCAACCAATCTGGTGCTGGCTCGGCGTTGAATTCAGAAAGATCCAACCCCGAACAAAATGCACCCTCCGCGCCGCGCAACAAAATGACGTTTGTATCAGGGTCTGCATCTGCGGCCTGCAGCGCATCGGCAAGCGCGATACCAAGTGGGCCGGTAATTGCGTTCTTTCGTTGCGGTCGATTGAGTACAACCTCAGCCACACCATTCGCGATGGTGAGTATCACTTCCTGCATAATTTCCCCTAGATAAGTAGCAGTAAAATTCCAAGTACAACCAATACCATGCCGGAAATTTCACGCAAATGTAAACGCTCGCGCAACAACCACACCGACGTAATAACGGTAAAGAGCAGTTCGATTTGTCCGACGGCCCTAACAACTGCAGCATTTTTGAGCGTCATCGCAGTAAACCAACCGACCGAAGCGATGGCGCCGATTGCCCCCACCCAAATTGCCCACCGCCAGAGTCGTAAAGTCTTGGTGATTTCTCCGGGTTCGCGTGCCAGTAAGTAGGCGCCCATAACAAGCGTTTGTAGGCTCACAGAAACCATCACTGTAAGTCCCGCACGCTGAAGATAAGTGCCCGTATCGAGGGCAAGGCTGGCGCCACGAAATCCAACCGCAGAGAGGGCAAAACCGGTACCGGCAATCAATCCTAGTGCCATCGCGCGGTTCGGTTTGAGCAATGCACGCCAGGAAAAATTGCCCGATAGTAGGATCACGCCAATGAGACTGATCGCGATGCCCAAGACTACCCATGTGTTGACGCCCTCAGACAATACAATAAGCCCGAAAAGAGCCGCTTGCGCCGCCTCAGTTTTCGAAAATGCAGTGCCCATGGCGAAATTGCCTTGGGTAAATGAAGCAAGTAATGCAGCGGTCGCGATTATCTGGGCGATGCCACCGATAGTGACGTAAGTGAAAAACTCAGGCGTGAAGCCATGTGGCTCGCCTTGCCACAGAAACATCGCGTAAGCCCATGCAAATGGCACGGCATAGAGAAAACGCACATAGGCCGCGCCATTGACAGACAGTTGTCCAGTCAGCTTTTTTTGTAGTAGAGACCGCACGTTTTGTAGAAACGCAGCCGCCAGGGTGATGAGAAGCCAGGTTTCGATAACCACGATCAGACGATGGCTCGGCTAAGCAGGGAGTAGTTGTGGGTGATTATTGCGCAACGATGCCCATTCCAAATGGAACCACGGGGTGAAACGCTCAGGGTTCTCAGCGAGCTCGGCGTCGAGCTCATGTGGTGCAATCCAACGATGTGCGGAAATTTCGGCTTGGTTGATGCGCATGGCACCGTCGAAGGCACCAACAAAAACGGAGCATAGCTCACGTTCTGCCCCTAAGTCCCCAAATTCTGCGTGATATTCGAATTTATAGACGAACTGAAGAGGCGTTGTGAAGCCAAGTTCTTGCTGGCATCGACGTTGGGTCGCTGTTTCCAGAGACTCGCCTGAACGAGGGTGAGAGCAACAAGAGTTCGACCAAAAACTTGGCCACAGTCGCTTGTCGGCAGCGCGTTGTTGAATTAGGAGTTCGCCTTCTGGGTTAAAGATGAACAGAGAGAAGGCACGATGTAGGATGCCAGGGCCATCGTGGCAGGCAGATTTTGAGAGCGTGCCAAGTTCGCCGTCAGCACTGTCAACCAAGATTAGGTGCTCTGATTCGTTAGAAACTATTTCACGTCGACCTGTAGACACATTGCCTCCCCAGCAGGCCGCTAAGTGTACCGAATCTAGCTTGGATCCGCGAAAAGGACTAGGGTAGATGAGTGAATCAATATTGAGGGGAAGATATGAAAGTTGGTGCAGCGATGGCCTTTAATCAATACACGCCTGCTGAGTTCATTAGGGACGCAGTCATAATGGTGGAAGAGAAAGGTATTGATTCGATCTGGTTTCCTGAACACGTTTTGTTTTTCCCGGATTACGGCTCCACCTATCCTTATAGCGACACTGGTCGAATTCCTGGTGATCCAGAAGGGTTGTTAGACCCTTTTACGGCAATGACCTTTGTTGCAAGCCATACCTCAAGGGTGCGACTTGGCACCGGAATTTGTCTAGTACCCCAAAGACAGCCGGTGTACACCGCAAAAATGGTTGCCGACGTAGACTTTCTGTCCAATGGGCGGGTCGACTTTGGCGTCGGCATTGGCTGGCTCAAAGAAGAATTCGACAACTTAGGCATGGACTTTGCCACTCGAGCTAAGACTTGTGATGAGTACATTGATGCCATGCAAGCACTATGGTCGCCAGGGGTGACCGAGTTTTCTGGTCCTACTATTGAGCTAACGGCGTGCCACTTTAATCCCAAGCCTGTACAGACGCCTCATCCGCCTATTTTTTTTGGTGGGGAGAGCCGTCCTGCTATGAGGCGTGTAGCCCAGCGGGGTCAGGGTTGGTATGCCTTTGATGTGAACCCCGAAGAGCTGAGTCAGAAGTTATTGCTGTTAGATGAGGCACTTGCGGCTGAGAATCGCAGCAGGGAAGATATTCAACTGTACGTGGGTCCTAACCGGAATCCTATTACGACCGAGTCGGTTGCAGCCTTTACCGATTTAGGGGTTGAACAGCTAATTGTACCCTTGGGTGCCTCCACCCTTGAAAAACTGGAAGTTCGTACCGACGCTTTGTTGGCAGTGATTAGAGGTTAAGAAAACAGAGGTCAAAGCGCGTCCACACCTAAATACTGGGCTACGTCGTTGAGTTCTTGTTCAGCGGCCTCCAATCGATAGATGGTTTGGAGGTGAACCTCATCCGGACCATCGGCAATGCGTAGACCTCTGGCTCGAACAAAGGCGGCAGCCGCTGGGCTGTCGCTGGTCACACCGGCTGCACCAAACAGCTGAATGGCACGATCCGCGATGGCTTGATATGTCTTAAAGGTCGCAACCTTGATCATGCTTATTTCTTTGCGAGCGGCTTTGTTGCCTACGGTATCCAGCAGCCACGCCGCGTGTTTAACCATTAAGCGTGCTTGATCGAGCTCGATGCGCGACAGAGCCACGGCTTCCTTGGTTGAACTATAGCCTTCGACACTGACGCCAAACGTAGTTCTGGCCTGTGCCCTATGAATCATGAGCTTAATCAGCACCTCACACTCGCCAATGGCGCGCATGCAATGGTGTAGTCGGGCGGGTCCCAGGCGAGCTTGCCCGATGGCGAACCCAGCCCCTTCTTCGCCAATTAGATGATCTTTGGGCACTTTGACATCGGTGAATTTAAACTGTGTATGGGCGTTGGTTTTGTGTACCGCACCGAAAATAGGAACATCGCGTTCAACCTCAACACCAGCAGTGTCCAGTGGAACAATGATCAGGCTTTGACGCTGAGATTTGGCTGCTTGTGGATCGGTTACGCCGACCAAAATGCTGAAGCGCGTTTTAGACATTGAGCCGTTGGAAGAAAACCATTTGCGGCCGTTGATTATGTAGTGGTCACCATGAGCTTCGATGCGTGTTTGCAAGTTGCTGGGGTCAGATGACGCGACCTCAGGTTCGGTCATGGAAAAACAAGACCCACAATCGCCCTCGAGAAGGGGTCGTAAATAGGCTTCTTTTTGCTCAGGCGTGCCAAATAACTGCAACAACTCCATATTTGGGGTATCGGGTGCATGGCTGTTAAAAACCCGTGACGCCCACGGCAGACGACCCAGAATTTCTGCGACGTCGGTAAATTCGAGGTTGCTCAACCGGGTGCCTGGCTCGTCTTCAGCAAGTCTCGGTAAGCCCATGTTCCATAGACCTAGAGCTTTGGCTTCTGCACGCAAGGTTTGCTCGATGGTCGGTGCTTCCTGGGTCTTCGCCTGCTCTACCCAGAGGTGGTGGTTCGGCAAAATTCTGTTCGCGAAAAACTGCTCTACCGCGTCTTTCACAGCATTTGCCTTTTCAGAGGAGGTATACATGGGCAGTCCTGATGAACGAATTGGCTGAGTCTAACGTAAATAAGATAAATACAAGTGTCACAAGTGGCTGACAGACAAATTTTGGATCCATGGCAGACTGCAGGCCTAAGAAGTGAGGAAGTGATTCCATGCAGCAAGCAAGTCAAAAAACGAGCCGTAAAGAAGAAGCGCCGAGAACCTGGTTTCGATCAGAGCGGGTCTATTTATTGGCAGATAACGCCTGGTACTTCCGGACCAGAGAAGGTGTCGAGATTGGGCCCTACGAAAGTCAGTTTGAAGCTGAAATTGAGGCAGGGCTTTTGAAAGAGTTGATCAAAGGCATCGATGACGAAGACCAAATAGTCGAACTCATTCGCGAGTTTGTGCTTGATTCATTTGCCATGGGACAAACTCTGAGCCCGCTATTTCAAGAAGACGGTGTTATGGCCGCTAAGGGTTAGCAGCAACCGCGACTGCATAAGTCTCAATGGCTTTGAGGTGTTCGTCTACACCCCCAAGTTCTGCGCTGTCAGTCCGTATCGCTAAATGGCTTGCACCCAATGCTTGCCATTTTTGTGCGTGACCCGCCCATCGTTCGGGCGTGCCACCGGCGAACATCGCCTGTGCTTGCACCCCAAAGCTCTGCCAATCCTTGCCTGCTGCTAACCGTGCCTCCTTAATGGTTTCCAGCATGGCTTTTGAGGCGTCGTTAGGTCCGCCCAAGGGCATCCAACCGTTCCCCAATCGACCAGCGCGCTCCAGCGCTGGCGCTGCCCCACCGCCAAACCAAATCGGTACGAGTTGGCTAGGCCGAGGATTGATGCTCGCCAGCTCAACGCGATGAAATTCGTCGGTGTGGTCTAGGCTGTCTTCGGTCCAGAGTGCACGTAACAGATTCACTTGCTGTTCCTGTCGAGCACCACGTTTCGCGAAAGGTACGCCAAGAGAATCGTATTCAACTTGATTCCAACCTGTGCCTATCCCTAAGCGCAGACGATTGTTGGAGAGAATGGCAACTTCGGCTGCTTGCTTGGCCACCAGGACTGTTTGTCTCTGAGGTAAAATGAGCACGTTTGTGACCAACTCGACGCGCTCGGTGAGGGCGGCGATAAATGCAAAGGTCGTCATTGGTTCGTGGAACGCCGTGTCTTTATCATAGGGGCCTTTGAAGCCACCGGGACGATTGCGATCGGCGCCCAAAACATGATCGTAAAGAAGGATATGCGTCATGCCGAGCGCTTCGACACCTTGTGCGTAGGCTTTCATTGCACCCGGATCGGTACCGATTTCGTTGTGAGGTAAGACTGCGCCTATTTTCATAAGAAAAATTTTAGCATGAGAAATATCTTTGCATAAGAAATATCCGATTTGAAGCTGGTGACTAGAATACCTGATCTAAGTTATCTGATCTGGGCTACTTGATCTGTGGTGCAACTTGATAGCTCCATCGGTACTATACGCGCCTCGAAAGGCAGGGTAAGACATGGCAGAGTCGCTAGATAGCGCCCAAGATAGCGCGCAATTTTCTTTTGTTGGAATGGAACACGACATTCTCAAGTTGTGGGACGAGATTGGCGCGTTTCAAAAAAGCCTGGATAACACCAAGGAAAAGAAACCCTACATTTTCTATGACGGGCCTCCGTTTGCTACTGGCCTGCCACATCACGGCCACTTAGTCGCGAGTACGATCAAAGATATCGTACCCCGGTATTGGACCATGAACGGTCATTATGTGCTGCGCCGTTTTGGATGGGATTGTCATGGTTTGCCTATCGAACATGAAATCGACAAGCAATTAGGTATGTCTGCGCAGCAAGCCGTCGAAGAGTTGGGTGTCGCGGGTTATAACGATGAGTGTCGAGCTATTGTTCAGCGCTACGTTAAGGAATGGCGCCACACGATTACACGTCTCGGGCGTTGGATCGACTTCGATAACGACTATAAAACCATGGACACCTGGTATATGGAGTCGGTGTGGTGGGTATTCAAACAATTGTGGGACAAAGGCCTAATTTACGAAGGTGTAAAAGTGATGCCGGTGTCGACCGCGCTTGGCACGTCGCTTTCAAATTTCGAAGCCACTTCTAACTATATGGATGTGCAAGATCCAGCCATTACTGTGCTTTTTGATTTAGTCGATGAAGATGCCGCGATCGCTGCGTGGACAACTACTCCTTGGACCTTGCCTTCAAATTTGGCGTTGTGCGTTGGTGATGACATTGAATATGCGTTAGTACGCGATACTGAGATCAACCGCGACGTCTACATTGCCGTTGAGCGTTTAGCGGCCTATGGCGAATTTGACGAGGTTAAGCGGGTTAAAGGAACCGAGTTGGTGGGTAAAAGTTACCGACCATTGTTTGACTACTTCGCGAGCGCCGTGGAGCAAGGCGCGTTTGTAGTGGTGAGTGACGACTATGTCACCGCAGAAAGCGGCACTGGCATTGTTCATCAAGCGCCGGCATTTGGTGAAGATGATCATCGGGTGTTGAAAGATGCAGGCATTGATGCATTTGCTTGTCCGGTGAGTATGCAGGGGGAGTTTACTGAGGAAGTCCCCGATTTTGTTGGCCAACATGTTAAAGAGGCCGACAAGGAAATTATCAAACACCTGCGTGACAAAGGTGCTCTGTATCGCCAAGAGGTGATTCAGCACAGCTACCCCTATTGTTATAGATCCGACACGCCGCTCATTTATCGTGCCGTGCCTTCTTGGTACGTCAATGTCACCGCCATTGCGGATAAATTGACTGCAGCGAATGATCAAGTTCGCTGGGTACCAGAACACATCAAAGAGGGGCGTTTCGGCAACTGGTTGGAAGGTGCTCAGGATTGGGCGGTTTCCAGAAACAGAGTGTGGGGTACGCCGTTACCGATTTGGCTAAACGAAACTAATGGCCGGACCATATGCATGGGCTCTATTGAAGAGCTGGCCAACTACACAGGGGTGACTGTTGACGACCTTCACCGCGAACATGTCGACCCGCTAACCTTCACCATAGACGGCGAAGATGGCGAATATAACCGAATTACAGAAGTACTCGACTGCTGGTTCGAATCGGGTTCCATGCCTTATGCACAACTGCACTATCCGTTCGAAAATGCTGATGTGTTCAACGCAGGATTCCCAGCCGAATTCATTGCTGAAGGACTAGACCAAACACGTGGTTGGTTCTATACCCTAACGGTATTGGGCGCTGCCATTTTTGATAAGCCCGCTTTCCGTAACGTTATCGTTAACGGCATGGTTATGGCGGAAGACGGCAAGAAAATGTCGAAGCGACTGCGCAACTACACACCGCCCGATGATTTGATGGAAAAGTATGGGGCGGATGCCCTGCGCCTCTATCTAATCAACTCAGGCTTGGTGCGCGGTGAGGAACAACGATTTGCGGACAGTGGCGTACGGGATATGACGCGGCGGGCACTACTGCCGTGGTATAACGCATTTTCCTTTCTCCGTACCTATGCGGAAATCGATCAGTGGGCGCCAGACAAAGGTCTGCATTTTGGTGAGAACGTGCTCGATCAGTGGCTCATGTCTCGCTTACAGACATTGAAAGCCAACATTGGCACGGAGATGGAAGCTTATCGGCTTTACAACGTGGTACCTCAGCTATTCACCTTCATTGAAGAGCTGACCAACTGGTACATTCGCTTAAACCGATCTCGCTATTGGGGCGAGAAAATTACAGCGGACAAAATTTCTGCCTACAGCACGCTTTATACTACGCTGGTCGAACTCTCCCAGGTGATGGCGCCCTTTGCACCGTTTTTATCTGAGCACCTCTACAGGAGTCTGGCGAGTCTTGCTGGATCTGCACCTTCGCCTGAATCTGTACATTTGTGCGATTACCCCAAGGCTGAATCCCAAGCTGTGAAGCCTGAGTTAGAGCGTGCGGTTGATCGAATGCAGCAGGTGATTTTGTTGGGTCGCCAAAAACGTGAAGAGGTTAAAATTGGGCTACGCACGCCACTTAGTAAGCTTGTTGTGATCAATCGAGACGAAGACCTGCTCAATGAGATGCGTCAACTCGACGACTATCTTAAGGACGAGCTCAACGTTCGAGAAATTGAATATAGTGCTGATGAGGCTGCTTACATTGAACTGATTGCCAAACCTAACTTCCCATTGTTAGGTAAAAGGCTGGGTAAGCGCATGAAGGAGTATCAGCAGGCCATCAAGGCACTCTCCGTCGAAGCCATCGCACAGTTGCAGGCCGAAGGGCAGTTGGAAATTAACGGTGAAGTTTTTAACGTAGACGAAATTGAAGTGTTGCAGCAGGCGCGTGCTGGTACTAATACAGTATCTAACAGCAAAATTGCCGTGGATCTAGATTGTGAGCTAACCCCAGAGCTAGTACGCGGCGGGTACGCAAGAGAAATGGTCAACCGCATACAACGAGCCCGCAAGGAACTGGGTTTTGATGTCAGCGACCGAATTGATGTGCTTTATGCGGCCGAGAGTGAGCTAGCAGGCGCCGCCAGCGAGCTTAAAAAAGCCGCCTCCGAGTACGCGGATTATATCTCCGGTGAAGTGTTGGCGGTGAGCTGGCAAGAAAGTAAGCCGGCCGACGGCTGGGTTTCAGCTGAAATTGACGCCATGAGCTTTGACTTTATCTTGGCAAAGGCTAAATGATATGGCGGACAAATTGCGCTATGAATTTTCTCCTCCCTATGTGGGTAGTCGCGTTGATCATGTAGGAACCTATAAGCGTAATCTGCCGGTCAATCTGGACCGAATGTATGAAAACGCGCTTGATTGGGAGCATTTACCCTACCTGCACAAGTCCAGCTTCACTGAAATCGCTTGTGAAACTGCAGGTGCTTGGGGTTGGCGTTGTCGCGTTGTGGACGCTCGCGGGCGTGAAAGCCTTTTAGAATTGAGCCTAGATCGTTCTTGTCGCCGGTGGGTGACGCGCAATCTTGAGGGGCCGAGCGTTGGTGCTGAAATTTGGACACACGTCTTTGTGACTGATCACCAAGCGATGGATCTGGTCATCGATTTTTTTGTTCCAGGTGTGCCAGAAGAGAACAGAGAAAAGGTCGGGCAAGCCTATGCTCGCGCCTATGAAATGCTTTACGACGAAGATGTTTGGATGATGAGTGAACGTCAACAACGTATAGACGAACGAGTAGATGCGGTGAGGGAGACCGATAGCGTTGAATTCGATGTGCCAGATGAAGGCAGTCTACCGCTGGCTGTAAACCTTTCCGGACGTCACTATTTCTTGCATCGCGAGGGCGAAGATTGGCTCGTTTATCCTCAGGCGTGTCCTCATCAAATGGGTCCACTTGGACGTCCCGATGAGGCAGGGCATGTACGTTGTCCCTGGCATGGCTACGAGTTCGATGTTCTCACGGGTGAGTCTACGACCGGGGCGAATTGCAGTTTCGGACGCCGTCCAACCGTCACCCCCGCTGGCGACAAATTGCGGCTTGCCTGGGCGAAAACTGAGGGCTAGGTACTGGCCTTCAATCACCGCTAAACGTGGGGGTCGTTTTGTTGAGGTAGGCAGCAGCGGCCACCTCTCTATCCTTTGTGTTGGCGGCGAACATATTCTGATCTGCGTCCATGTGCATCACCGCATGATTTAGTGCATTGGCAATTTGATTGGTAGATTGTTTTATCATTTGCGCGGCAATGGGTGGTTTGGCCGCATAAAACTCCGCCATTCTTTGCGCAGCTAGGGGCAACTCAGCCAGTGAGACAAGCTCATCGATAATGCCCCAGTCCAGCAGTTGCTCGGCGCCAACTCGTATGCCGCCAACGACCATCTGCTTAGCGCGTGAGGGACCAATCAAGTTGATCAGTAATGGCAAACTCTTCCACATGAGGTTTAGTCCGAGGTCGATTTCGGGATACTGAGCGAAGCAATTGTCAGCCCCAACCCTAAAATCGCAGGCCGTTGCAATGCAAGCGCCACCACCCATGGCAGCCCCTTGCCAGGCGGCAATGGTGATTTGATCCATATCGAGGATTGCTTCGATGGCCCGTTCGCCTACGCGCATGCGCCGTCGACGGTGTACAAGGGGTACTTTGTAGGCTTCACCTGAATCGGAGAGATCAGCGCCAGAGGAGAAGTGTTTTCCAATGCCTTCGAATATTACTACCCGGACCTCAGCTGATTCACGAAAGCTGTGGGCTGCGTGTTCTATCTCGCTGAGATGTTCAAAATTAAGGGCATTGGCCTTTGAGGGTCTGTTGAACGTGATCCAGCCAACATGACCAGCCTTACGAACCTGTAAGTGTTGGTATTCCATGGCGCGATAGTAACGCAAAAGCAACGCAGGTGACCTGAGATCTATTTCGATCTTCAGGCCAGCCCGGTTGGAAAAGGGGAGGGATATCCGTAGGAAGGGGGAGGGGAGGTCCGGATATCCCTCGAGGAACTGGTTTCAACGCTTGCTATGTTACTTTAGGTAACAAATAATGCAACCATAAGTAACGCAACAGTCTGTTGCGTATTTGCAGTCAATTGACTAGGTTGAACTACCAAGAGGCTCTGGAGACAAATAGTGGACTGGGATGATTATCGATATTTTTCAGCGCTCGCGCAGAACGGCTCAGTACGAGGGGCGGCGACCCAGTTGGCCGTGAACCCGTCGACTGTTACACGCCGTCTGGAACACTTGGAAGACGATCTTGGCGTCGCACTTTTTATTCGTACAGGACGGGCCTTGAAGATCACCACGGAAGGCGTGGAGGTTGCCCAGCGGATTGATGAAATCAGTCACCAGTTCAGACTGTTGCATGCCAGCATCAAAGGTAAGGACAAGCAGCTCGCCGGTGACATTAGACTTTCAGTACCCGACATATTGGCAAATAGTTTTTTGCTGAGTGACCTCGCACCCTTTCTCAGCATGTATCAAGAGATTGCCCTCACCGTGGTGCCTAGCTATCAGCCGGTGAGTGATGAATTGGATGTTGATGTGCGGCTCTCGGTTACCGATGACCCTCCGGAATGGATGGTCGGCAGGCGACTCGGGCGGATTGGTTTGGCGGCGTACGCCTCCAAGTCTGTAGAGAAAGATGCAGATACGTGGGTGAGTTGGGCGACCTCGCCGGGGTTACTTGCCACTTATACTAAACTTCGCGATGAGTACTTTAGCCACACATCGCGCGTCTTAAAATGCGATCAGGTAGAAATGCAGAGGTCGGCTTTACGAGCGGGGATGGGCATTGGTATTTTGCCTGTTTTCGTAGGGGATGCTGATCCGGAGCTTACCCGATTGGAGGTAATGCCCGTCCAAGAAAGCCCTTCGCTGTGGGTTTTGACCCACCCGAACGCGCGCTCGACGCGTAGAATCCAGGTATTTTTAGAGTATCTACGAGAAATTTTCGTCAATCACCAGGAAGAAGTTTTTGTCTAGCGCAGCACACACCCCGAGTCCGGCATCCCACAGTTACTTTTCGCAGCGGCTCAGGCTGCATTACATAGATTGGGGTAATGCGGATAAGCCCGGCATGGTGATGGTGCATGGACTGCACGATCACTGTCGAACTTGGGACGACTTAGTCGCAGACTTTGCTACGGACTTTCACGTTGTAGCACCCGATTTGCGAGGTCATGGAGATTCTGAGTGGGTTAAAGGCGCCAGTTACGACTACCTAGACTACCTATACGATTTGCACCAACTGATCGTGCAGACGGAATTAGCGCCCGTTACCCTTATTGGTCATAGCATGGGAGGTGCGATCGCCGCCCTGTTTGCTGGTATCTACCCCGAACTTGTGGACAAGTTGGTGGTGATTGAGGGGATCGGGCTGTGGCGCTCGTTCCAACCGGTTGAACAGACCAATGAAAGGGTCCGCAATTGGGTCCACAGTACTCGCGCACTGGCGGCAAGGCAGCCACGGCGATATGACGATTTGTCGTTGGCTTATCAACGCATGCAGGCAGCCAACCCTAATCTCACTGACGAGCAAGCACTACATCTCACCGTGCATGGTTCCAATCGCAACGAAGACGGTACGTATAGTTGGAAATATGATCCATATACCTACAACTTCACCCAGAGTGCATTTACCGATGAAGATGTCGTGGCTATTTGGCAGGCGATAGCTTGTCCAACCATGGTTTTAACCGCCGAACGAGGTCTGGAGCATCGGTTAGGTCATGATGGTACGGATGCTCATATTAAGCATGGCCAGTTCCATGAAATAGCCGATGCCCAGCATTGGACCTACCATGATCAGCAAGTGGTGGTTGCTGATTTGATCACTGCATTCCTCGGATAATACCCCAGCTTGGTGCGCTTGCACCGTTGCCAGTCACGGAGCAAACTTAGGCTGAACTAATAAGTATTGAACAGGCCGAGTGCGCGTGACAGAAGGAGCTAAGGCGCCGCAGCGCCTCCGTTGTGAATTCCTAGAAAACCCCATGGGGTTAACGAATCATCCCCACTTTTCTTGGTGGGTGAGTGACGTGCGCCCGGCCGAAGTGCAGTCAGCCTACGAGATTCATGCTGCAACTAGTGCCGAGCGCTTGCGAGACGACAGTGCCGAACTATGGGTCAGTGGCCGTGTCGAAGGATTTGAGAATGCCCACGTGCCCTATCAGGGCCTCCCGGTAACGAGTACCCAACAAGTTTGGTGGCGTGTGCGCACCTATGACAGCGATGGGGAGGTCAGTCCCTGGAGCATACCGGCGAGTTTTGAGATGGGTATGTTGGAAGACAACGCCTTTCTTGGAGAGTGGGTAAGTAGCGGGCAAAAGGGTAATCGGCATGCCGCATCTGCACCCAGTATTTTACGCCAGGATTTTGAATTAGCTGAAGAAGTCGACAGTGCGCGCTTGTTACTTGGACTAAAAGGACAGGCAAAAATATGCCTCAATGAAAGCCAGGTTTGTACCTTACCTTCGGTTTGGCTTGATTATAGCGAGCAGTATCCGAGTTATATGATGGACGTCAGTCCATTCCTCAGAGTTGGACTCAATTCATTGACTGTGGTCTTGGCAGAGGGCACTTTTGCTGGGGAGTGGCCAACGCTCGGGCGTGAGATTTTTGGGGAAGCAGCCCAAGTAAAGGTCAATCTACAAATCGAAAGCCAAAGTGGACGCAAGGTAGAATTGATGTCCGGGTTTGATTGGAAGTGGCGGCCTTCTTGGATATCGAGCCTCGAATGGCTTCATGGCGAGACCAGTGATCATCGAGCCAAGCAAGCACCTCCCTATAGCGACAATATCCCTTTCAGTGATTGGGGTCGGGTTGTTGTCCACGCAGGAGATGGTGCCACGCCGGTGGCGACCCAGCCACTTGCTCACTCTGCGTTGGCAACTATTACACCCGAAGCACCACCTGTACGGAGACTCATTAGAAGCGAAAAAGGTCCGAAAAGACTGGTCTCGGTTGTCACCTTCGAACAAGCCCTCGTTGGCAGGGTGCAAGTCTTAATGTCTGGCAAAGACGTTGATGAAATCGTTGTTCGATATTTGGTGGGGGACACTGGGTGTCAGTCAGAAGACAGATTTACCAGCAAGGGCGACGGCAAAGCCGAACGATTGATTGCTGAATTCAGCGAACATAACTTTACTCATGTGGAAGTTGAATACTCAGTAAGTAGTACGCTAATAGATACAGTTACAGCAGAAATAACCCAACTGAAGAGTAATCCGTCTCTTACTTTCGAAAGCGATCACACGACTCTTAACAAGCTTGTGAAAGCGGTCGGATATACACTGGGCGCCGTGGCAAGTAGTGCACCATTACGCGGGGTTATTTCTGCACAGAGGCAACCTGATCTTGGCTACGCTGCACTTTGGGCGCCGCTGTTGGCCATGGCACCAGACAGCTTCCCAATCCTTAGTAAGTGGCTGGCAGATGCCCATAGCAGTCTTGTCCAAGCCGATGCCAGAGGTTCTTATTCGGGTGGACGAGTAAGCTCCGACCTCGATCTCGACGAGTGCGCGCGCCTGGAAGGTGTGGCGCAGATTATCTGGGCCTTGTATCGCTATCAGAACGCCGAAAAGCTGTTGGCCACTTACTATCCCGCATTACGGGCAGGCGCACTAAGCTATAGGCATTCGCATACCGATTTGTTACGTCAGCCGCGCGCCGACTTATATGGTGGCGGTGAAGGTGGCGCGTTGGTTGCCACGGCCCGTTTCTTTGGTCATTTGGAGACCACCGCGAAAATTGCAGAAGTGCTTGGTGAGCACGGTGATGGTCAGCTTATTTCGGAGCTTGCTGCTCGAGTGCGGCTAGCTTTTCGGCAGCGCTTCGTAACGGGTGATGGACACGTCGTCACCGATGGCATCTCAGCACTTCTGGCAGCTTTGCATTGGGGTTTGCTCGACGAGGACGAGGAGACCCAAGCACAGTCGCGGCTGCTGGAGCGAATCCAGTTGGCGAAATACCAGGTCAACCTTGAACCAGCTGTAGTCGGCGCTTTGCTTGCTGAAATTTGCCGGGCCGGTCGGTTGGACATGGCGTATATGGTTCTATTGCAAACTACCCCTACGAGCTGGATGGGCCGCGTACTCGTAGGTAATAAATATGTTGCAGCCCAACAAGCGCCGGACCCTGCTCAGTGCGCCATACTAGATTGGATATTCAAAAATATTGTCGGCGTGCAGTTACCTGACGATCTCGACTCCGAACAAAATGGTTTTCGCCACATGCGAATTGCCCCTAAACCCCCGCTCGGCGCTCAGTTTCAAGCAGGCGCGCCATTCAACGCCGTGGACACCAGTTTTACCACACTCTATGGGGAGGTCAGCGTAGCTTGGTTAATAGGGGCGCAATCTTTTGAGCTGAAGGTGACGTTGCCACCTAGTTGCACTGCTGAAGTGGAATTGCCTGATGGCGTCACACAGCGTGTACAAAGCGGTAGTCATAGTTTTTTTATGGACTATGCGAAAGGCCGCGATGGGGTGCCGATCTTGCGTGAAGTGACCAGCAACTGATGGATGGCATACATGATCTTGGTGGCAAGGATGGCTTCGGTAAGGTGATCGATGAACGAGAGCCCGTGGGTTTTGTCCAACGTTGGCATGGCGCGGTTTTCACCATGGTCAACAGTTTGTATTTTGCCGGTATCACAAAAAACACCGATCAATTTCGCCATTCGGTTGAACGCATCGACCCGATTAGCTATCTAACAGATGGTTACTACGGCAGATGGCTGGGTGGTATGGAGACCATGCTGGTCGAAGCGGGTGTTGTTACCCAAGAAGAAATTAGCGCAAAGGCCGTTGCAATCGGCGGCTCAAAAGATGCAAGGATCGCGGCGCGACCAAAGGTCAATCCTGACGTTTTGCCAGATGCTCAACCAGGTGATGTCGGTGCGAAACGGGCGAGTGTTCAAGCGCCAGGCTACACTGTTGGCGATCGGGTGCGCGTTCGGAGTACCCCGAGTTGCGGGCATACTCGGCTTCCTGCCTACGTTCGCGGGGTTGTAGGTTACGTGGTAGAACAACATGGAACGTGGGTCTTGCCAGATGCCAGTGCCCATGGCCTAGAACAACACGATGGTCAGCAGGGCGAACATCTCTATAGCGTTCAATTTAAAGGTGTTGATGTGTTCGGTGCAGAACACGCGGGGCATGATATTTTTGTCGATTTATTTGAGAGTTACTTGGAATCTATAACAAATGAGTAGTGAAGCAGAAATTCGAGCTGAGGCTTTGGAAGCGTTGTTGGTGGAAAAAGGAATCTTGGACCCGAGCGTTATCGATGATGTTATTCAACGCTACAACGAGAGGGTTGGACCCATGAATGGTGCTCGGGTTGTAGCAAAAGCCTGGCTTGATCCAGAGTTTAAAGCTCGACTGCTGGAAGATGGTACCCAGGCTATCGCCGACTTTGAGTTTGAAGGCGGAGAGGTACAGAAACTCAAAGTGATTGAAAATACCGATGCCATTCACAATGTCGTGGTATGCACGTTGTGCTCATGTTATCCCTGGGCGTTACTTGGTCTACCTCCGAAATGGTACAAAGACCCTGCTTATCGCTCGCGCATTGTTAAGGAGCCGAGAACAGTGCTCGGTGAATTTGGTACAGATATTAATGCCCAACGAGCCATTCGAGTGTGGGACTCATCTGCAGAGATACGTTATCTGGTTTTGCCAAGAATGCCGCAGGCATGGCAGGGCCAGAGCGAACAGACACTGACTGAGCAGATAACCCGCAACAGCATGATCGGCGTCGAAGAATGAGCGATTTAGAATTGCCCGAAAGCCTTGAGCTGCCGATGGAAAATGGTGAGGTTGTGTTTGAGGCGCCCTGGCAAGGTCGAATTTTTGGTATGGCTGTCGCCTTGTCGGAGCAAGGCCTGTTTACCTGGGCTGAATTTCAACAAGAGTTGATCAACTATGTGGGTACCTGGGATGGGCGCCCATCAGCTACAAAAGAGGCTACAAGTGGCTATGCCTACTATGACCACTTCAGCGACGCGCTAACCGCAGTTCTGCAGTCCAAAAAAACCGTCAGCGGTGCCGAGATTGATGAGCGTGAAGCTGTATTAAGGTCTCGGCCCCATGACCACGATCACCAGCACTGAAATCGACTGAGTTTAATTGGGTAACTCCCCAAGATAGGCTTTTACCTCATCGTATGAACCTTTGAAGTCTACTCGCGGTGACTTTTTGGCGAGTTGAAACGCGTACATTGGGTCGTAGTAGTTTTCCAGAAGGTAGGCGATCCAGTCTCCATGTCCCCTGACGCTCTGGAATGCTTCGGACATGAGGGTGTGAGCCTGCTGAAAGCGGTCACCTCCTAAGCGGCGCTGAATTTTACTCAAGGCTGTGAGGTATTGTGTTTTCAGTGCTTCGTTGGTGGTTGCGGTCAGTGCTTCGGTTATATATTCAGATACGATGTGTGCCACGCGAGCGTCCAAATCAGCCTCGATAAGCACCAACGGCGATTGTTGCATGCGTAGGTGCCAGCTTTCTGGTAATGCTATTCTGCCGATCATGCGGCTCTCATCTTCTAAGATAAGTGTCGGGTTATTATTACGAAGGCTTTGGCATGCCAATGCGTTCTCGAACGTCGGCAGCTTGGGTTGGTCGGAAACTTGGCCTCCAAATGCGGAGCCGCGATGGTGCGCCAAACCTTCAAGATCAATACTTGATTTAAGACCGCGCAACAATAAGGTCTTAGCAGTACCCGTTTTGCCAGCAATCACCCACCACTTTCGATCCAAATTTTGGGCGGCATTTTCGATAATAGTAGTGGCCATTTGGCGGAGGTTCTTGTAGCCGCCGGGTACGCGTTCAATATCCACGCCTGCCTCTTGGAGCCACTGCTGAGCCAGCGTGGAGCGCTGGCCGCCGCGCCAACAGGTCACCCAAAGCTTGGGGGTTTCAACATAAGTGTTCTGCCAGGCCTTAACCCTTACTGCTTTGACATCGCCGCAAACGAGTTTGTGTCCGAGCTTGGTCGCAGCAGCTGCGCCATGACGGCGGTAGGCCGTGCCCACCTGTCGGCGTTCATCGTCATTCAAAATAGGAATGTTAATGCTGTTGGGAAAGGCACCTTTGTCGAATTCCCCCTCGGCGCGGACGTCGAGCAGAGAAACTTCTCCAGTGAAGACTTTGTTTAAGTCCACTTTGTTTAAGCCCACTATGCGCGAGCCAGTTTAGGGTGCCGGTTCGGTAATTGAGGTATCGGCTTCGAACTGCTTAAGGTGTACTGACAAGATATCCAACACGTCTTCGCGTTGCAGTTTTTTAGCGACTTCAATAGCCTTTAGCTGAAGCTCGATAGCGCCAGCGAAGTCTCCAGTTGCTGCATGAGTCGCAGCCCAGGTATCAAGGTATTCAGGACGGTCTCGGGCTGCTTCCACAGACTTCATTAGCTTGTCCATGATGCGCTTTGCATACCTAGGTTTTTTGATTCCGCGGATTTCACTTACGGTTAGGGTCCATGCAACTTCATTGACCACGTCCGGATCGTCTGGCTTTGCTTTGACCGCGCGCTTGTACCACTTGACAGCATTGCGGCTCGAAGCCTTAGGGGCGAGACCGCGGGCGTGCAAATTAGCGATCACGACCATGGCTTCGGTTTCTTTGTTGTCAGCCATTTCGGTGAGAGCAGCAAAGACGGATTCTTCTGGATCCACCTCATAGCGTTCGGCGACCAAAAAGCGACCATAACTTAACACAGCGCCGGCATGGTTTAGTGCGGCAGCTTTCTGAAAATATTCGTGAGCTTTGGTTTGGTCCACCGAGCTTTCGCCAACGTGCTGACCGGAGTTGTAAATGTGAGCCAGGTAGACCAGTGATTCTGCGTGGCCTAAATCACCCGATTGTTCCAACAGGGCCAATCCTGAGCTGACGTCGCCGGCTTCAACTTGATCACTCAAGTACAGTCCTGCCAGTGAGTACATGGCATCTGTCGATCCGAGCGCAATGGCGTGCAGGTAATTTTCCTCGGCGAGTTGCTCGAGATCAGTTTTCTTATCCGCGTCCTTCTCAGCGTTAGATTGGGTCCAATAGATTCGGGCGAGGAGCGTGTTTGCGAGGACATTACCGCTGCGAGAGGCAACCTTTAGCCAGCTCATCGCATCTTCGTATTTTTTAATGTTGGTGAGATAGGCGCCTATCGCTGTTTGGGCAGCGCCATCGGACTCTGCGGCGAGAATTCTGATGACGCTCCAAGGATTGATTGGATGGTCGTCCTCACCTTTTCTATCAGATTTTGGGGTGTCATGTGGCTTGCCTAGGGCCGGTAGTAGGTGAGAGACGTCGAAGAACACTTGCCTCAGCTTGGCTTTCTCGGGTCGGGCGATGAGCAAGAAACCGAAAATGGCGTCTTCACTGCTTTGATAGATAGAACCGACAGGTGAAAGATCAAAGGTGCGCGCAAATGCATGGGCGTCATAGATCGTCATGATTTCGTAGGGTGTGTCGGCGTTGCCGGTGCCTGTCTCAAACATGGCACTTTGAATGCGGGTTAGCTCAGCCTCGTCGAGTATTGCCGAGCCGAAACTGCCCATTTTAAGTGGCTCGTCTTCGATGAGGGCCAACGTCTGCTGTTCGAGCTCCATGAGCCTGCGCAAATTTGTGCGGAAATCATCCTGTGCTATGAATTCTTTACGGATTTCGGCGAGCGAGACAACTTCTTCTTCGGCTATAACCCCTGAAGAGTAGATCAACGAGCCAAGTAGCGGCACCAGTGAGAGGTATCGAAGTGAACGAAATGAGATCAGTTGCATGGGGTCCTTATAGCATTCTTGCGCCGGTGAACATAACATTGTCGCGAGCCCGAACATACCCTTTGGGTAGACGGGCGCTAGTTTTTGGACATCGAGCTTGAGTAGATGTTCCGGTATCAGTTAAAGGAGGCCAACATGGCTTTTGGAGCGAAATTAGATCTACCGCAACCGGGCGAAGCACTTCCGGGTAGGGACCTTGAAGTACCTGTCCCGCCGGAGCATTTTGTAAACGGCAATCCCTTGAAGCCGCCCTTCGCTGAGCATCTGCAATGTGTGCAAGTGGGCTTAGGGTGTTTTTGGGGCGCTGAGCGGATCTACTGGCAAGTGCCCGGCGTGTACACCACAGCGGTCGGATACTCTGGAGGCGTCACACCGAACCCATCATATGAAGAGGTCTGTTCAGGTGGGACAGGACACAGCGAAGTGGTGCTCGTGGTATTTGATCCGCAAGTCATCGGCTTTAGCGAAATCCTCAGGCTTTTTTGGGAAGGTCATGATCCGACCCAAGGCATGCGGCAAGGCAATGATAGGGGTACGCAATATCGTTCGGTGCTGTATACGTACAACGATGCCCAGACCGCCTTGGCTGAAGCATCTCGAGCTCAATATCAAACCGCGCTAAATGATGCGGGCTACGGAGAAATTACCACTGAGCTCGCTCAGGCTCCAATGTTCTATTACGCCGAGCATTATCATCAGCAATATCTCGCCAAGGTGCCGAATGGTTACTGCGGGCTGGGAGGTACCGGGGTTGGTTGTAATGTAGCGCCGCTTGTGGCTCTTCCCAGTTAAGAGACTACTGTGCGCGTTGTATCGCAACGAATGCAGCGCTGCACGCTTACAAGTTTGCCTGCCTTAACGTCGAACTGTTTTTTGTCATCGAATTGCCATTTGTGAAACCCTCTGCCGCAGAGGGTTGACCCTTTGCCGGTGGCTCGACGTTTGGCGCGTTTGAATTTGGCTAGATCGACAGGTTTCGACATAGTCCTATTCTACCCAACTCTAACGGACAGGTATAAACTGCTTGGCCCTTTTTGATTTCGTGAATTTTCATGTCTGGTCCGTCGGTTAGAACCACAGTAAAGCGCAATGCTATTCGAGCAGAATATGAGCGTGAAACCATTGTTGATGTCTTGCAGGCACAGCAGATCTGCCATGTTGCCTATGTCGTCGATGGCGAACCTCGCCAAATTCCAACGCTCTATTTTTGTGACGATGACTTCCTCTATTTGCATGGCAATCGGCAGAGTGCACTACTCAAGCACATGGTGAACGGTGGTGAAGTGTGCATCACCGTGACCCTAGTTGATGCCATGGTAGTAGCGCGCAGTGGCTTTCACTGTTCCATGAATTATCGCTCGGTGACTCTATTTGGTAGTGGCCAATTGGTGGACGGCGATGCCCACGAAGCAGCCCTCGATGGGTTCGTGCGTGCCTTAGTGCCGGGCCATGAAAACGCAGTACGGGAACCCACCCGACAAGAACTGGCGGCAACCACGGTAGTGCGAATTCCTCTCGATGAAATGTCCGCGAAGATTCGTTCGGGCGATCCGATTGATGACGAAGGTGATCTGCTCAGTGACGTGTGGGCGGGTGTGTTGCCAGTTAGAACGACGAGAGACGAACCGCTACCCGCGGAAAATTTACGCAACGATATAGCCGTTCCAGGTTACATCACAAACTATAAATACAGAGGTTAGTTATGAGTTATCCATTGGCTGGATTGAAAGTGCTAGATCTGTCTCGAGTTCTCGCAGGCCCGTTTGCAGGCAGGATGCTCTCTGACTTAGGCGCGGATGTGGTCAAGCTAGAACCTCCTGAAGGAGATGTCACACGTTTGTGGGGTAAAGAGATAGGCGGTATACGAGGCTACTATCACCAGCAAAATGCCGGTAAGCGTGACATGTGTGTTGACCTCAGTCAGCCGAAAGGTACGCAGTTGGTCGAGGCCCTGGTCAAGGAAGCGGACATTCTCATAGAGAATTTTCGACCCGATGTGATGCCCAGGCTGGGCTTGGGTTATGAAACTCTGACAGCCATTAATCCGCGCTTGATCATGTTATCGATCTCTGGCTTTGGCGCGAATAATGACGACAGTCGACGTGCAGCCTATGCGCCCATCGTACACGCAGAAATTGGCTTGGTTGATCGGCAGGCTGAAATAAGTAATGCATTTCCCGCCGATATTGCCTTGTCGGTCGCAGACACAAATGCCTCACTGCATGGCCTGGTGGGTTTGCTCACAGCGTTGTATGCGCGTGAATCCTCGGGCGTCGGTGAGCATGTTGAAATTGCCATGGTAGACGCCTCAATCGCGACCAACGATGGCATGAACTATGCGTTAGACAAGCTGCGTCGACCTATGCCTAACGAAGTGTACGAGACAGCGGCCGGACGGCTCATGCTCGCTGGCGACTTCCGCTTTATTTGGCATCAGTTGAAAACGATTTGTGGCTTAGCAGATGGTCTAGACGAAACAGTAGGGCTTGAAGAAAAAATATCTACACGTCGTCAGGTGGCAAATCAATTCTTCAATGAAACCTGTGGCTCTCGTGAGGCTGTGATCGCGGCGCTAGACAAAATGAACATCGCATGGGGAGATGTCCGAAGCGCCACCGATGTAACCTCGATATCCAGTGTTGTGGCGCGTGGCACGATCACTGAAGTTGATGATAGGGCGGGCGGTACGCGGCCTATTCCGCAGTCACCTTATCGTTTTCAAAACCTTGAATCGGGTGTCCGCGGTGGGGCTCCACATCTGGGTGAGCACAACGAGCAAATCTTGGAAGAGTGGTTGGGTTGGTCGGAGCTAGAGATTGCAGAATCACGAGAAGTATTAATCCGCGCATGACAAAACTCGGGATAGGCATTGATTTTGGTACGTCGAATTCAGCGGCAGCGGTATTTGACGGTGAAAAGGTCTCACTTGTGCAGTTGGAACGACATGACGCGATCATGCCGTCTGCGACCTATATAGATCGGCAACTACAAACCCAAACCGGTCAATCAGCCATTGATCAATATATAGCGGACAATACCGGGCGCACAGTGGAGTTAGTTCCGGAAGTTGTGGGTGAAGAATCATCATTTGTCGAAGGCGGAGGTGGTGAAGAGATGGGTGAGGTTGACACCGCAACCCAAAAAATCTACGGCGCGGCGGTAACCGACAGTGGGTTGCAGGGGCGCTTGTTCCGAGGCACTAAACGGTTGTTAGGTGATGAACACGTTCGTCGTCTTATGGTTTTTGATTCTCCATTTCGGCTGGTTGCGTTGATTACACCTTTGTTGTTACGGATGCGGCAGACCATTGAAAGCGATATAGGGTCGGTAGAATTTGCCCACATCGGCCATCCGGTGAACTTTGAGGGCCGCGATGAGTTCCGTAACAAGCTTGCGCTCAACAGGTTGGGTGAAGCCTACAAGTACGCGGGGGTTGCCGAGCAGAATTTTTACCCGGAACCGATCGCGGCGGCTGCCAGTTATTTGCATGCGAATCATCATGCTGATGGTGCGCGACTACTCACGGTTGATTTTGGCGGCGGTACGTTGGACTTGTGTGTTCTGGAAAAAACCGGTGATACTTTCAAAGTGGTCACAACCCACGGTATTGGACTAGGTGGTGATCACATCGATCAGCTGTTGTTTCGCGCCTTGTTATTTCCTCTACTAGGTAAAGGCGAAACCTGGCGACGTCAGGGCTTTGATCGCGAGATTATAGAAACGCGATTCCCCTTTGAAGAATTTGAGGACCTGATTTTGAATTGGGCGATTACCTATACCCTCAATCAAAACAAATACACAACGCCTGTTATGGAGTGCATTGAATCCGGTGGTTCTGCCAAGCGCAAATTTGAACGTTTGCGAGAATTGATTAAGCACAATTTAAGCTATTTGATGTTTGCCCACATAAAGGATTTGAAAGCAGCTTTGTCCAGTGCCGATGAGGCGCGTCTAGACATCCCCGAGATTGATGTAGATGTGAGCTTAAGTCGGGTTGAGTTCGAATCACTCATTGCGACCCCGTTGGCGCGTGTTAACCAGGTAGTTGACGAAACCATTGAGCGCGCCGGTATGAAGCATGATGACATCGACATTGTTTTGCGAACCGGAGGCTCGAGCTTGATTCCAGCGGTAAAACAACTACTCGACGATAGGTTTGGTGGTCGGGTGGTAGAGCACGATCCGTTTACCAGTGTGGCAACAGGGTTAGCGGTAGCGAGTTTCCACGGATGGCAAGCTAGCCTTCCTTAGGTGGCTGCCAGTTAGGATCTAGAGTCCAGAAAAAGGTCTTTAATATTCGGTAGGTTAAGCCCCACACGAAATGTCCTCGAGGTAGACGATAACCGTTGAACACGGTGGGAGTGCCGGCCATTGGTTTAGTCTCCATATCATGAAACTCGTTGTTTACCATGGGTGAAAGAGGCGTCCAAACCACCTCGGCAACTTCATAGTTCGGATTAAACTCTGGGTCTGTGTGTATTTGGAAGACGTGAGGTGCAATGAGCATATCTAGCACACGACCTCGTGGCTGCGCATGTTGGTGATCCAAAGCACCAAGGTAATCTGCAGGTTCCAGATCCAAGGCGATTTCTTCCATGGTCTCGCGTTTGGCCGCATCCAAGAGATCGGAATCCACCGGATCGAGGTGACCGCCGGGAAAGGCCATGTGTCCTGACCATGGATCGCCGTCTTTGTCGGCACGTTTGATAAACAGCATTTCTTCGTGGCCATGAATACCATCGAGGTTGCGTATGATGATTGCCACGGCAGCCTGGCGAGTGGTGGCCTTGGGTGTCACTTCCTGAGGAGAGTGATCGCTGAGCCGAGATTTGATTAGATCTAAATTAAACACGGATGTTTGTTATCGGAAAAACATGCATCATACCCCGTATGAACCAAGAAGAAATCTCCAGGCGCGAACAGGGTTTGGAGTCTCAAGCGAATCAGTGTTTTGTTTGCGGCCCTGCCAATCCCATTGGGCTGAACGTGCGCTTCCGCATTGAGGCAGAAGTATGCCGTGGTGAATTCACGCCAGGTCCTCAACACATGGGCTATAAAAACGTAACCCACGGCGGCATTGTTTTCTCTCTGCTGGACGACGTTATGGCGAACTGGTTGTGGCTACAAGGAGAACACAGCTTTACTGCGAAAGCAGACATCCGCTACCGAGCGGAGTTACCTGTAGGTACCGCAGTATGTTTGGAAGGTATTTGCACACGGCGAAAAGGGCGTTTAGCCCAAATGGAAGGCAAGGTTGTCGATCGCGAAAGCGGGTTTGTATATGCCGAAGCCACGGGATCATTTATGTTAGCAAAAAAAGCTTAGGAAACACTTATGGCATACGTAACCATTATCGCAATGTTGGCGCTGGTACAATTTCAGTATTTTGGCATCGCTGTTGGACGAGCGCGGGGTAGACATGGTGTAGAGGCGCCCGCCGTCACCGGAGATGAAACCTTTGAGCGTTTCCATCGAGCGCACCAGAACACCATGGAGCAACTCATTGTATTTCTTCCTGCTCTGTTTGCCTGTGCAAGCTTTGCGAATGAAATGTTAGCCGTGGCTTGTGGGGTGGGTTTTCTTGTTGGTCGGGCATGGTATTTCCGAAGCTACGTTGCTGATCCAGACAGCCGTGGCAAAGGCATGATGCTGACCATGGCATCCTCGGTAATTTTGCTGGTTGGTGGTTTGATTGGCGCGCTGCGCACCGTACTTTCGATTTAGTAGGTGGAGCCCGCCGTCTTCGACGGCCAGGTGCAGTGCTCTGTTCTCATGTTGTCGCCTCGCTTCACGCTCACCGCTTTGCACTTCTCCCAATCGTAGCCGATGACAGTACTTTTCCAAATTACAGGCAGTGGTGGTGAGCGCTCGATCCACTAAATCTGACTCATTTTCCCGAGTAGCCACACGGGTCAGCGCTCGGACCTGAGAATAGGAAAGCGCACCCTCTTTAAACACAGCATCAACTTTCGGTAAAAACCACAGCGCTTTAGCCACGCGCACTTTTTCCAAAGCCGTTTTGCGAGAGATCTTCAATTTAAAGTCCATCCATTCAGCACAGTCAGTTCAGCCGTAGGCACGCCAACCCTGGCGCATCTCAAACTCACGTAGTAGTACCAGAAACCGATAAGTGGCTTGCGTGACGCTTAACCAGCTGTCGGCAAGTGCGGTTTCTAGATCGTCAATCGCGCCCAATCGAACCACGGGTGACAAGGGAGAATCGTGGCGTATAGATTGCGGTCTTGTGTGGGAACAGGTCGATATTGGTTCATGGCGTTGTCCTTCGAGTCGGTGATCTGTGCTAGTTAAGGCTATTAGGTAGCACCTATAATGGCAATTAGTACTGTACATATATACAGTACTAACTATATCACTGAGACGCGAAAAAGGCATTGGGAATGTGAATATAAGTTGGTCTTTTTGTTTGCGAAGGAACTTAGATTCGACAATGGCGAGGATGAAGTAACTCACCATACCGATATGCCTTCAATGGATGATCACTATGGGACTGTATGTCCCGAATGTGGATTGCCTGACATCAAGAGTCTCGGTTTCGATGGGGGACTTCTTTGTCCGAATTCTGTTGAAAAACTATTTTGGCCCTGCGGAATCGGGAGAATTCGACAAGCTAGACGTATAAGAGTGACCCAGAAAACAAACTCAGCCCGCGAAGTAAGAAATCAACGCACTCGAGTGTACCAACTTTTTTGGGCTTCAGAGTTTTTCAACAGAATTTCCGGATAGCTGCCTATTGCGGTGCACAATGAGATCTCGGCTTTGAACCCGTAGCGGCCAGTAAGCAAATCGCACAGAATGGATAATATGCGACCATTTAAAGACAGCTGGACCGTGCAAGATGTGGAGGATGTAATTTCAAGGGCCGACCCGGAAGAACTCCTGTACGTCCCGATAGTCGTGTCTATGGACCCGCCCAATCCCATTTGGTCGCAGGACATTTGTTTCAGACTTGTCGATCACGACGATTGGAACGTGCGTGGTAACGCCATTCTCGGGTTCGGGCATTTGGTGCGAACGACAGGTCAACTGGACAAAGACCGAGTATTGCCATTGGTTACAAAGGCATTGAGCGATCCTCACGAATACGTTCATTGCCAAGCACATGCCGCTGCAGACGAACTCAGCCATTATCTAGACTGGTCGTTTCCTTCGATTGAAACCCACGGCCAATGCGGTCATCCTAGAGCTGCGAAATGCTTCGCCGATACGCTCGAGGACTCATCCCCTCAAGGCGCTTGAAAGCATGATTGAAGGCTGCGGGTTCACTGTATCCAAGACGTAAAGCGATGGTACTGATTCGTAACTCCTCATGTTGCAAAGCCTGGCAGGCCAACGTGCGAATGGTCTCTTCACGAATCTGACGAAAATTTGTTCCGTGTTTGGCCAGGCGCCGACTGAACGTGCTGATCGACATACCTATATCAGCAGCGACCTTCTGCGCCGTACATCCCCCCTCGTTGACGCTCTGCAAGGCGAGCAGGCGTACCTGATGTAGAAAATCTGGAGACTGTTGGACTTTCGCCATCAGCAAATCGGCGTGGTCCCGGATTAGCTCGAGTAACCGGGGGTCCGCATCGTTAATTGGCAGCTCCAACAGGTCTTTCTCTATTTGGAAATAATTGGTTCGTTGCTCAAATTCCAGATTTGGTCCGTAGAAAGCGAGGTGATGGCTGGTGTCTGGGGGGCTCGCATAAGTAACACCGCACTTCGGTGGCAGCCATGACTCGCCTAGTACTTTTCGTGCGAAATAGACATAGGCACCAAAACTCCAATCCACGTCATGGCGGATAGACTCGCTAACGGGAGAGACGATTTGATATTCAAAACGGCTACAAAACTGGTCTGATTTGTAGTAAATCTTGGAGGTTCGGATCAACACGCCGAAATATTTCGCTGCGAGTTCAAAAAACTGACCGAGCGTATGGGCGTTAATTAGCAGGTATCCATATACACCCATATCATGGAAGTCTGATTGCTTCGCGAGTCGCAAACCAAAGTTAGGTTCTGCCGTTAAATGTTCGCACGCGGCAAGGATTCGTAGTGCGTTATCGAGCAGAACATCAGCCGGATTGGAAACAACAAGATCGAACTCCTTTGGCAAGCGATCTCTCAATGCTCGTAAGTCGACATCTGCGCGATTAAAAAGTCGGGTCACCCAATTGTCGGGAATGTGGGTTCGAAGGCCGATGATTCCTGCCTCGGGTGTGATGAGCAGAAATATCAACTATATGAGCAAAGTTATCAAGTTTTTCATGCGGTCGATGACTATGATCTCCAAACATTCGTAAAGAGGGAGAACCATGGCGGACACGCAAAACTCGCCAGGGCGAATGACCCCGGAACGGTACGGTTTTAGTGGACCGGCAGTCAGCCCGTTGTTTGAAGTCCCGATGCAGGTGAAGCGTGCTACCCATTTATTATTCCGCTATGAAACAAACCGGGAAGCAGTTTTGGATATTCTCCCCAGCGGGGTTTCGTTGAAACCAGGTCCCGCGATGGTGCAAGCGTTGGTGCAATTTACCGACAGTAACGACTGCATGCCTTACGTAGGGACATATGTGTTCCCGATGTGTGAATTTGAAGGAAACCCATACGCCTTCGAGCACTTCCTGATGGTTACCAACGATGCCGCAATGGCTTCAGGTCGAGAGTTTTGGGGAGATTCGAAGAAGATTTGTCACAGTGAACTGATCTTCGAAGCCAATGAAATATATACAACTTGTGAGCGACCTCGTGGGCTGCCCTTGGTGACCACACACTTTCGTACTACCGCGCAGATTCCTGCGGAGGAGCTGCCAGATATTCCTCCTGGATTGTGCTTGAAAATGATTCCCTCGGCCGAAGAGGGTCAACCGCTCGAAGTGCATCAATACGTTGAAGATGATGCGCAGATTATTCCCATTACCGATGCCAGTGGCAGGATGGAGATTTACCGGGGTACGGGGTCGGTGATGATGCCGTATGAGACGGACGTTTGGCCGATTCACCGGTTGAAGCCAACGCGTATGCTGGACTCCTATCTTATCCGGGGAGACATGGACTTTGGCTATGGCAGGATTCTCAAGGATTTCAATGCGTGAGTCCGGTGATCTGAAAGCAGGATTCGGGAAATTATGAAGATTGAACATGTAGCACGCAAGGTTTTAGAAGATGAATAGAGGAAACGTCCGATGAAGCGAAGCATGCAGATTTTACTAGTGATAGGACTCCTTCAGGCGTCGATTGCGTTCGCGGCTGAGAAACCGAACATTGTGTATATTCTCGTCGACAACTGGGGTTGGGGTGACATCAGTATCCAAGGTGGAACCACAGCGACTCCGAATATCGAGACGCTGGCAGCGCAAGGCCTCCGCCTGACCAACTTCAACGTACAAAACCAATGCGTACCGACTCGTTCAGCATTACATACTGGACGTTTGCCGATCCGCTCGGGTACTCAGCGAGCAGCTTCTCCGGGACAACCAAACGGCATGGCACCATGGGAGTACACCATCGCCGAACTGCTATCAGATACGGGGTATGCCACCGCGCTCTACGGAAAATGGCACATCGGTGATGTCGATGGACGATTACCCAACGACCAAGGTTATGACGAGTGGTATGGCATAAAAGGAAGTGCGATGGAGGCGAGTTACACCAGCACGCCGCAGTTTGATCCATCTGTCTATGACATTCCCCAAGTTTGGACTGGCCAACGTGGGAAAAAGTCCAAACCGGTAAAGACGTTCGACCTCGAAGCACGCGCTCTGTTAGATGCTGAAGTTGTAACCAAGACGGCGTCTTTCATCAAAAAACAATCACGAGCGAACAAGCCGTTCTTCGTGCTTGCTGCACTGACTCAAATTCATCCGCCTTATCTGCCACATCCAGATTTCATTGGTAGATCAAAAGCAGGTGCCTACGCGGATATACGAATGCAACTAGATCATTATGTCGGGGACATTCTCTCCGCCTTAGAACAGGCGGGTGTAGCGAACGACACAATCGTTATCCTTACTGGTGACAACGGGGCCGGTGAGGCAACGCCAGCATGGTCAGGCGACGGCGGATCAAACGGCCCTTGGCGTGGCGGACTGAGCACTGGCTATGAAGGCGGAATGCGAACGCCAGGAATGATTCGATGGCCAGGAAAAGTCCCGGCTGGTGTCGTCAGTGACGAGATAGTTGCAGACTTGGATTGGTATCCAACGTTGGCCCATCTCATCGGCGAACAAGATCGAGTGCCTGTCGATCGACCGATCGACGGGCGTGACCAATCAAAGTTCTTGTTGGGGGCTAGTGAAACTTCTAATCGAGAGCATGTTGTGCTCTATGTCGGCGACAGTGTGTTTTCTGTGAAATGGAGGTCGTTCAAAGTTCATTTCTTAACGGCGGAAGGTACGTTTTCACCGATAGTCGAACACACTTTCCCACAGGTTTTTGATATCAGAAATGATCCGGGCGAACAAACGGAGTTGTGGGCTGCAGAGGGGTTTGCCCACCTGTGGGTGAGAAAACCTGTAGTTGATATTCTGACGACTCAGGCTGTCAGCATGAAGAAGTTCCCAAACATCAAGCCAGGAGAGGCGTTTGGTGGATACAAATAGCGCTACGGGAAACGTACAATTATTAGAGAGGAAATCTTAATGGAGACAACAACACCTGGTTACCTGCGAGTTGATGCCAAAGGCATCGTTCGCGAATGGGATGAGACCATGGCTCAATTTCTTGGGTACGAGTCAAATGAAATCATCGGTCAATCCATGTCGATTCTAATCGCCAAATCCTACCAAGAGCGGCACTGGAAGGGTTTCAACGCCGCCATTGCTCGCGGTGCACAAAAATATGAAGAGCCAGCATTCAACGGACCACTCAGGCACAAGGACGGCACTTTGCGAATGCACTCTTTTCGGCAGTATTTCCTGCGAGACCCGTTCGGCAACTCTGCAGGTGCGATGCTAATAACTGGCCCCGCATTGGTTGATGGAGACGACAAAGGGTTACCGTCACTTTATACCGACGCCCTTACCCTGCCAGATCAATAAGGAAACAGACATGTTGTCTGAGAACGATCGTGCAAAAATTAGTGATCTCATCACACTCTATAGTTTTGCTTGGGACGCAGCCGATGCAGACGGATTTGCTGATCTATTTATCGATGATGCAGTTTGTGTTTTTTACCTAAACGGTGCCGCAGAACCCGCAAGCGAACTGCGCGGCAAAGAGAGCATGAGGAAAGCAGCCATAGAACGCGCTGGTTACTTCAAAAAAATCGGCTTAGTCACCAAACACTTTATGCCTAACTCGGTGATAACTGGAGTCGACGAAGTAACGGCACACGTCAAAACACAAGCGCTCATAACTTGGCAGATGCTTGCAAAGGAGGCTGCGCCACAACCGGTTCAAGCTGGCTACTATGAAAGCGTCGTGACTAAGAGCCCTGAAGGTTGGAAATTTGTCAGTCGGGAGGTTCGGCTAAATGGTGTGTTTAATGTTAAAGAGGTGTACGAGCGATGAGTGTGTTGGAAAACGAGGCTCTCGGGTTTCGAGCGGCTATGTCTCGTGGAGCGACGACGCATGATCAGCCCGGGGTGTGCTGAAGGTGAGAAGAACGGGATACCATCACCATATAGCGATGCACTCAAATTGGTGGACCAGTGAAGCCGATTCTCTACACAAGGGGAGCAGATCAGGATGGTTTTAGGTTGGTTAAAAAAGGAAATATCTCACACATGCGTACAATTGAAGAACTCCGCCTTATGCACCTTGATGAACTTAAAGAGTTGTTTGATTCATTACCTGCCACAACTATGGCTGAAATAAACGGTGAGTATCTAGCATTGCCACTAGACCAGGGCGGTTGGTTTGCAAACATTGTGGCGCCTTTAACGACAAATTTACCTGGAAGATGGTTGGGCAAAGCATTTGCGCCACTTTCAGACGACAAAGGTTATGGCTATAACTGGTTTTGTACGACCAGAGGCGTACGTCGCACACTGACGATGAAAACTCATGTGAGCGACTCTGTTATTTCGGAAGGTAAATCATATATTGTCGACTATTGTGCCCAGCACACATGGTTGCCTGCCATGAGTCTATTTGATGAAGTTCGCACTGTAAGTGAGAATGTGTTTCTTGGCTTCGGCGTAATCGATCGCCCCTTCTGGTTTAAAGCGCTGATTTTCCCCTTTTTATTAGAACTACCGCAGCCTTTCGTCCACAGAGTCGAGAGTGCGAATGGCAGGGGCAGGCATCCAAATACTGCACGGAAAGTGTAGATCCAGGGAAGCAGGGGTTATGGGTGCTGCCATCAATGGAGGTACCCTAGAACCCTAGAACCTAGTTGCTGATATGGATGGGAAAGTGCAGATACGTTGTGTACCACTTTACACCGGATAATTTTCCGCCAACCATTCCAGCATAATCCCATTAGTCGCCTCCGGCTGTTCCTGCTGTATCCAATGACCGCAAGGCAAATTGCGCACAGTTAAGTTGGGTACATGATCGGCCAAGGTGTCAGATTTAGGCACCATGTCGTAGTCGCCATAGATCATCAGTGTGGGCTGTTGGATGGTTTGTTCGTACTGTCCAATGATTTCCCAATTACGTGAAAAATTGCGATACCAATTGATGCCGCCGGTAAAGCCAGAGCCATTGAACGCCTCAACAAAAACGCCAAGTTCTGCCTCGCTCATCAGCAATTCGCCGGGCATTTCTCCGCGTTCGCACATGGCGATCATTGGCATGCCGCTAAGCTCGGGGGCCGTAAATTTCCATTGGTTGGTGCGATACATGTTGCGTAAGAACTGTTCGCAATTCTCTGCGAAGGCTTTATCGGCGACTCCCGGTTGTCGGTTGAAGTGAACAATGTAAAAGTCGCCACCGAGATGTGTTTCCCAAAGCCCTACCCATTCGGCCGGACCACGCGCCATAAACGGTACCGACAAATTGATCACACCGTTGACGCGATCTGACTGCATCATTGCCATGTTCCATACCACAATCGCACCCCAGTCGTGGCCTGTGAACAGTGCGTCTTGGTAGCCATAGTGGTCGAGCAACGCCGCTAAATCCGACGTTAGATGGGCAATGTCGTACTCAGTTACGTCCTCTGGTTTTGAAGTGCGGCCGTACCCTCTTTGGTTGGGAACAATGACGTGATAACCCGCATCAGCTAGCGGTTGGATCTGATGCCGCCAAGAATATGCATGCTCTGGCCAACCGTGGCATAAGACGATAGGGCGGCCTTTACCGGCGCTGAAAACCTCCATTTCAATACCGTTTACAGCGATGATTTCTGCAGTTGGAAAGCTCATAAAGGTTCTTGCTCCTGTTTGATTAGCGGTAGATAGCGACGGATAAAAATTGCAGGATATCGACAAATTTGGGAAAGTTTAAGACTTGCATTAAAAACAGAGGAAGTCGCATGAAATTAGGCATTGGTCTCGGACCCCTTGGCGCGCCCGGTGGGGATAAAATTATTAAGGCTGCCCAAGAAGCTGAAAATTTAGGATACGACACTGTTTGGGTGCCGGAGATCTATGGGGCCGATTGTTTTACGCCCCTTGCTTGGGTCGGTGCACACACCCAAAAAATCAACTTGGGTACCTCGATTATGCAGATTTCGGCGCGCACGCCAGCCAGCGCCGCTATGCATGCAGTGGCATTGGACCATTTGTCGAATGGTCGCTTGGTTTTAGGTATTGGGGTGTCGGGTCCGCAGGTTGTGGAAGGTTGGTACGGTCAGCCCTATCCCAAACCTCTGGCACGCACGCGTGAATGGATTCAGATATTTCGTAAAATCGTTTCTCGTGAGGAGCCGGTGAGTTTTGACGGCAAGCATTATCAACTGCCCCTTGATGGTGGCACTGGCTTAGGTAAGCCATTGAAGTTGATCCAGCATCCCGTTCGCGAACACATTCCTGTTTTTCTGGGTGCAGAAGGTCCTAAGAACGTGGCCATGGGTGCCGAATTGTTCGATGGTTGGATACCCATGTTCATTTCTCCCTATCGCATGATGGATGTCTACAAAGATGCGATGGCGATTCGGACACCGCAATTCGAAATTGCAGCCACGCTTCCGGTTATCGTCGATGACGATCTTGACCGGGCGTTAATGCAGGTGAAACAACAGGTTGGGTTTTATGTCGGTGGTATGGGTGCGAAATCTTATAATGTTCACAAAGACCATATCACCCGTTTTGGGTTTGGCGAAGCCGCAGACAAGATTCAGGATCTGTTCCTCTCGGGCAAACGCGATCAGGCCATTGCTGCCGTACCAGATGAACTTGCCGATGAGATTTCTCTGTGCGGATCGAAAGCCCGTATCCGTGATCGTCTGCAAGCTTGGCGAGAAAGCCCGGTAACCCAGCTCGTAGTAGGTACTGATGATCCTGACACAATGCAGTTTATGGCTGAAGAATTGCTCTAACTTGTTCGACGTCGGGTAGGGCTGCGTTTGACGTGAACAAATGATGGATTTTAAGTGCGCTGAGGCTCAATTGAATTTCATTGACCACAGCACCGAACAATGCCAGTTGGTGTTGCTTAAGAAAGCCAGTAGCTGTTTTGGTGGCTTCATGACCGTCATCCTCAACGGTATTGCCGTCGTTTGATTCGACTGAAAAGTGCCATTGGCGCGCGCGTGATGCAATTTCTGGTTGTGTCTTATCTGGGAAAACCCCGGCGGCACTGAAGATGCGACAGTCATAGGCCCGACAAGCGATGGGCCGTTTTGGGTAAATTGAACAGGCATTGTCTACTAGCATCGGACAATGGCCGTTTTCATCGTGGCCCATAATATGAAGCCCTGGCGAGCCAGGGGCCGCCACACGCAGAGCCTGTGGTATCGCCGCAAAGGCTACTTCATCTTCTTCGATGTGAATGAACTGACTCGCCCGGCAGCACGCTGTGCAGGTGCCGCATGGGACATCGGCAGGTTCGCTTGCGATGAGCTGTGCATGGGTTTTTGCGGCCCATTGGCTGAATGATTCGGGCGTACCCCACATAAGTTAATGCCTACGAAAGTGCTGGAATATGTCGACTGGTGACTGTGTCGGTGGTTATTGATAGTGAGGATCCTAAATTTTTTGGAGTATTACAATGCGTGAGCTAAAAGAAGTTGAGCTGGGTGAAGTGGCTGGCGGAGGTGGCCAAAACTACGAGATTGATCCGCCAAGTGCCACGGATGTGTTTGATTCCGAAACCGGCGTCGATTTCGGCCCAGGTTTTACCAGCGATCTGTTGCACTTAATGAGCTAAAGCCTTGCCATCTGCCTCTGCATTTTGAACAATCGGACTCTACTTATTCGTAGCAGGGGCAGTCATGGCGGAAGTTACACACAGTCTTGGGGAAATCGATAGAGACAAACTCAAGCGCTTCATAAAACAAAGCGGCGAGATGGTGGCTGCCGGATTCAACTGTGCGGTGACGGTGCTAGGTGATCGGTTGGATTTGTATGCGGCGCTTGCGAACGCTGGACCGGCCAACTCGCAAGAACTCGCGAGCCGCACCGGACTGCATGAGCGATGGATCCGAGAATGGTTGTACCATCAAGCGTGCATCGGTCAGCTCGAATATGAAGACGGTCGCTTTTCGATTGGTGCAGAAGCGCACGCCGTGCTGGTTGATGAAACCAGTCCTGCTTTTCTTATGGGCGCCTTCGACAGTGCCATCACTGTTGGCCCCGCAGTGTCGAAACTAGAAGAGGCTTTTAAAACAGGGCTCGGTATGAGCTATGACGAACATGGTCCTAACTGTGCTTGTGCCATCGAACGGATGGGTGCTTTTACTAAGAACCATCGCTTGGTACCTACCTTGATTCCGCTAATAGAGGGCTTGAGTGATCAACTTGACGCAGGCATTCGGGTTGCAGATGTGGGTTGTGGTGGCGCTCTTTCGACTATCGCCATGGCGCAGTGTTATCCAAACTCGACTTTTGTTGGTTACGATATATCTGAGCATGCCTTGTCACGAGCGCGAGACAACGTCATTGAATCGGGATTGGGAAATATCGAGATCAAGAATCCGCTCGAAAGTCCCATGAGCGAAGCAGGCGTATTTGATTTCGCTACTACTTTTGACGTTATTCATGACACGCCCTATCCAGCGGATCTAATCAGAGATATACACTCGGCACTTGCTGAGAATGGCATTTGGTTGTGTGAGGATATTCGCGGGTTTGAGACCTTCGAAGAGAACCTAGAGAAACATCCGATGGCGGCTATGCTTTACGGATTTTCTGTCATGGTCTGCATGAACTCTGGGATGTCTGCGTCCGATGGCGCCGGTCTTGGTACCTTGGGATTTACTGAGGGGGTTGCGCGCGAGATGACCCATGCTGCTGGTTTTTCTTCGTTTGATCGGTTAGAGGTTGATAACCCAATGAACAGTTATTACGTGCTCAGAAAAGAAACTATTTAGACGCAGATCACGACAGTTAAGGTAGGTAACGAAAATCAAGGATCAGGTATGAGTCGAAACAATATGGAGAGACAGCATGACACCCACAGCCTTTTTGTTGGGTACGTGTTGTGGATTGTAGGGTTTCTAGGCGCCCACCGGTTTTACTATGGAAGACCCATTAGCGGCACTATTTACCTGTTCACGCTTGGGTTGTTGGGCATCGGCTGGATTGTTGATTTGTTTCTTATGCCAAGCTTAGAAGCTTCTGCCGATCGACGTTATCGCGAGGGTGATGTGCATTACACGGCAGCGTGGGTGCTGCTATCGTTTTTTGGCTTCCTCGGTCTGCATCGATTCTACATGGGCAAAATAGGCACTGGGATTTTGTACCTTTGCACCTTCGGATTGTTTTTTGTCGGAGTGATTTACGATTGGTGGACACTCAATGAGCAGATATCTGCAGAAAACATGGAACGTGAGGCTTACGCCTACTAGCGTGAGGCTTACGCCTACTAGATAGGCTGGCCTATCTAGCTTCTTGTATAGCGCGTCGATTTTTCCTCATAGTCGAATCGCGCAATGCCGGTTGATTCTCGCATGTCAGTGGTCCGATCCTCAGTCGACTCATCTAGTGGTATGCCAGTCGCATCGGCCACTCGCGTGATGCCATTGAAGGCTGAGGCTACGACAAGTGCATCTACCGTCATTTGATGGCCCATGGCCGTTTCTGCATCGCGCCGAACTGCGGCTAAGCGTAGCCAGTCGTTCTGAATAGTGGCCTCAGTTAAGGCGCGTAGATGTTCGCTGTGTTCTACACCGGAATCTAAATCTTCACGGGTGACGCTGTTTAGATCAACTTCACGGTTTTCCTGCTGGCTGCTCGCCCGGAGCAGCATGGTGTGTGAGGTAGTTCAGTAGAAGCATTCGTTTATCGCCGATACGCGAGCTGCAATGAATTCAGCCTGGGACTGACTCAAGGAAAGAGCAATATCCTGTAAGGCATAGTGTGGTCTGAAAGTGTTGAAAAATAGACCTAGTGCGTTAGGTACCAAACCCAAAGCGCGCGTTATGTTCCAGGTTTGTGGCTGATCGGTTTCTGTGGGTCCCGGCGTAACCGCCAGTAATGGTACCCAGGCGCCGTCTTCGACCGCTTGTTCGTTGTATTGTTTGTTCGGCTGGCCAAGGCGCGATGGAGATAGTTGGGGAACGCCCAGCCCCATGGCGTTGTGTAAGGTGTCAACGATGACCGAAGAGGCGACCACGCTTACTACTTCGACGTAGGCTTGCTTGGATATTTTTTGCGTGATGGCATCGAACCATGCGCGGGTTATGCGGCCCGGATCGGTGCGAAGGCGGTGTATTAGCTCTACCACCGCTTCGTCGAGTTCCCCAGGACCATCATGCGCGCCCTCTGTTGCAGAAGGTGAGGCGTAAGGGCTCAGTGAACTGCGGCGTTGAGCACACAACTGGCAGTCCAATGCTTCACGGGCAACGCGTACCATCTCATTACGTTCGGCGCCGGTAAAAAAATCGCCTGGACTGGCGATGGCTTGTAGCGCTTCTGCGTGATGGGTGCGGAGGGTCTCTGACAACAAAGGGTTTTCTGCATACATGGTTCGAGTCTATGTGACTTGATTCTCTTGAGCAAACCGTGGAACCTGACGTTTTTCCAAGGCTTGAGCACATGACGGACAAACATCGACCCCCACCTTCACCCGGGTTCGATACCCTAACTTTGCATGCTGGCCAGTCTCCTGATCCTACTACCGGTGCGCGTGCGGTGCCCATTTACCAGTCTGCCTCCTTCGTCTTTCCAGACACAGACTTCGCCGCGGGTTTATTCAACATTGAGCGTGCGGGCCATGTTTACTCGCGCTTGTCCAATCCAACCAACGCGGTTTTGGAAGAGCGTATGGCAGCGCTTGAAAACGGTGTGGGATCAATTGTTACAGCATCTGGACAGGCCGCTATGCACCTTGCCATTGTGACCCTGGTGAGCGCAGGGGATCACATCGTCTCATCTCGGTCGTTATATGGCGGCACCCACAATCTGTTGGAATACACGCTGAAGCGGTTTGGAATTGAGACAACCTTTGTTGATCCCAGAGATACGGCAGCTTTTGGTGCAGCGATTCAGCCCAACACGAAACTGATATTTGGAGAAATTCTGGGGAATCCCGGACTCGAGGTGCTGCCCATTCCGGCGCTTGCGGAACTTGCCCATAGCCATGACCTACCCTTGCTTGTTGATGCTACATTCGCGACACCTTATCTCTGCCAGCCCATCGAACACGGTGCGGATTTGGTGATGCACTCTGCGACTAAATTCCTCAGCGGGCATGGTGTAGTCATTGGCGGGGTGTTGGTCGATGGAGGGACGTTCGATTATGAAGCGAGTGGTAAGTTTCCTACCATGACGGATCCCTACGATGGCTTCCATGATTTGGTGTTTGCGGAAGAATTTGGACCCCAAGCTTTTATCACTCGTGCCCGGAAGGAAGGCATTCGTGATTTTGGCGCCTGTATGGCCCCGATGACAGCTTTTCAAATTCTTCAGGGCATAGAAACATTGCCGTTGCGCATGCAGAAACACGTGAGTAATACTGAATTGCTGGTTGCTTTCTTGGCGGCCCATGAAATGGTTGAGTCGATCTCCTATCCAGGCATGGAAGAGCATCCTGACTACAAGTTGGCTCAGTCACTACTTCCAAAGGGCGCAGGTGCGGTATTCAGTTTTGTGATTAAGGGCGGCCGAGCGGCGGGCCGCTTGTTTATTGAAAGGCTCGAGTTATTTTCACATTTGGCAAACATTGGCGATGCCAAATCACTGGTCATTCACCCGGCCAGCACCACCCATCACCGCATGGATGCCAAGGCGCTGGCTGCCGCAGGTGTAGCAGAAGGCATGGTGCGTATCAGCGTCGGCTTAGAAGACCCTGCTGATCTGACGGCAGATCTTAAACAGGCCTTTCGAGCAGTGAAAAAAGGCATCGGTCTATGAGGACATCAATCGGAGGTAAGTCAGCCTTTTTCGGTACCGGCAGTCGCAGTCTTACGCCAGGGAATAGGACAATATTGTTTGTCCACGGCGCCGGGTTTGATCACAGTGTTTGGGTTATGCCCGCACGGTATTTTGCGCGACATGGCTTCAACGTTATTGCAGCAGACTTGCCAGCCCATGGACGTAGCGAAGGCCCCGGCCTCGATAGTGTTGAGGCGATGGCAGACTGGCTCGCGGCGTTAGTTATTCAAGAGGGCCTAGGTCCAGTGGCGGCTGTGGGCCATAGCATGGGTTCCTTGGTGGTGGGTGCGCTCGCCAAACAGCATCCTCAACTTGTTGATAAAATTGTATTGCTGGGGGCTTCTGCCCCCATGACGGTGGGGCCGCCCCTATTGGAGGCAGCATTAGATGATCATCCAGCAGCCTTCGCCATGGCGAATACTTGGAGTCACAGTACCAAAGGTCGATTAGGCAGCGCACAGAATCCTGGTTTGAGCAACTTTGTTAGCGGCGAACGGTGGCTCGAGCGCATGACGCCGAGCACCTATCATGCCGATCTTAAGGCCTGTAATGATTTCCAGCTGTCATGGGATAAGTTGCAGGTGAAGGCACTGATTATTGCAGGCACAGAAGATAAAATGACGCCGCTGCGTGCTGGAATGTCCCTGGCTGCGAGTCTGACGAATGGCCAAACGGTAATCTTGCAAGGCTCTGGTCATGCGATGCTAAGTGAACAGCCTAATGAAGTCCTCGATGCGCTGGCAGATTTTATCAATGTATAGCGCACAAAAAACTATTAAGCGGAGAAAGTGATGAGTGAAATAACGTTAGCAGCATTGTTATGGGTGGGCACCCACCTCGGTCTTTCCAGCACAGTGCTAAGAGACAAGCTGGTCAGCATCATCGGCGCGCAAGGATTCCTTGGATTGTATTCAATTGTCGCGGCCGCGAGTTTGGGCTATTTAATCTATATTTATACTATTGTCGAGCGGTTTGACTACTTTTGGTTACCTAATCCGGATCTGTTTTGGGTCTCGAAATTGTTGATGCCATTCGCGTTCATATTGATGTTGGGTGGCTTCATGGTGAAGAACCCAACCATGGTCGGGGCGACGCTTGAAGCTGACGAGGCCGAGTCTATCGCTACAGGAGTGACTCGTATTACGCGTCATCCGTTTCAGTGGGGTGTGGTTTTATGGGCAGGCTCGCACATGGTCGCCAATGGCGATTGGGTTTCTTGGGTGTTCTTTGGGTCTTTTGCCTTGATCAGCTCTGTAGGGTGTGTGCTGATGGACCGTAAGAAAGCCAATACCATGGGCGATGCGTGGCAAACCTATGCGAATGTGACATCGAATGTTCCCTTCGCCGCTATTCTCAGTGGTCGTAATCGCTTGGTCTTGAAGGAACTGGTTTTACCCATTGTGGTGGGTTCCGCAGTCTATGCCCTAGTGTATTATTTCCACGAAGCCATGACGGGTACTGTTGTTATTTAGTCGGCTAATCTATTTGGAAAGTAGGTCCTCTAGAGATGTTTCCAGCATGGCGTGCATACCAGTGAAGAAGTGGTCTGCGCCTGCCAGCACGGCTGCATTGTCGCCGAGCAATTGTTGATAAGCCTCGACGTTTACAAAATCGTCTGCGTCACCAGCAATGCCCAGAACCTTTGTGGTCAGTGGTTGTTCTGGAAACTTCATCATACCTACTGGAGGCGCCACTAAAATTGCCTGGACTGGCGTCAGTTGAGCTAGGCTCCGCCAAACGATGCTTGATCCAAAGGAGTAGCCACAAAGCCAAAGGTCGTCTCGCGGATACTCCGCTGCGACCCATTTGGCCACCGCGCAAAGATCATCCACCTCGCCTACGCCTTCATCGTAGGTGCCGTCGCTCGCGCCCACGCCGCGAAAGTTAAAGCGAAGGCAGTTGATGCCTTTCTTAAGTAAAACGCCGGCCACGGCATCGAGCACGCCGTCGTACATACTGCCGCCGTATTGTGGGTGGGGATGACACAACACAGCTGTCGTGGTTTTTTCAACCGGGGCTGTATCTAAACGGGCTTCTAAGCTGCCACAAGGGCCATCTATGAACATTTTGAGCTGCCAAAATCACTTTCGGCGCGCATGGTAGCAACTTGTGGCAAAAAGGGTCTTGAATTTTTTTTCAGAATCCATAACTTGGCGGCCCCAGGAGATAGAAAACAGAAGATAGAAAATAGAGAATAGGAAGTAAAAAGGAGATGACATGATAGAAGCCAACCAACTGGGCCGTCGCTATGGCGAGTTTGTCGCTGTAGACGATGTTTCTTTTCGCATTGAGCATGGCGAGATTGTCGGTTTGCTGGGTCACAACGGCGCGGGCAAGACGACCATCATGAAAATGTTGACTGGGTTCATTGAACCTTCCTCGGGTTGCGCGCTCGTCGATGGTATAGATGTTCAACAACAACCCCTAGTCGTGCAGGCAAACATGGGTTATTTGCCAGAGAGCCTGCCGATATATCCTGAACTCACGGTTACCGATTACCTTGCCCACACCGCGGAGCTACGTGGGGTTAATCCGCGAGAAGCGGTGAGCTATGCCATTGCTGCCACCCAGCTTGGCGCAAAGGCATCGGATCGCATCGACACACTAAGCCGAGGCTACAAACAGCGTCTAGGAGTTGCCCAGGCGATATTACATAAGCCAAAAATACTGATCCTCGATGAACCTTCGAATGGACTAGACCCAAATCAGATTAAGGAGATGCGCAAGCTCATCCAAAATCTCGCACAATCTGCCACAGTGATTCTCTCTACCCACATCATGCAGGAAGTAAACGCGGTGTGTGATCGTGCTTTGATTCTTAGAAATGGCCGCGTGATTGTAGATGAACATCTAGCCACCCTTAAACAAACTCCGCGTATCCGCTTGAAAACCAGTCCAGATACAAATGTTGAAAATTTGATCGAGGCCCACAAGGTGTTTGAGGTTGCTGAGTCAATCTCTCCCGGAGAGTGGGTCGTCACTCTGGCTGGCGAAGCCCAACAAGGCGCTGCGGAACTGGCGCGGATATTGTCTAGCCAGGATGTGCCCATTTATCATCTAGCGCCTGAAGTGCGAGATCTGGAGGCTGTCTTTACGGAAGTTAATGAGATGGAGGATCATGATGCGGTTTAATTTGATTCGGAGCATTGCGCGAAAGGAACTGACCCTGTTTTTCGCCTCAGCGGTGGGTGTGGTCTTTTTGGGTGCCTACCTTGCTGCGACGTTGTTTGTGTTCTTTTGGGTAGAGACTTTTTTCGCCCGAAACATTGCGGACGTCCGACCAATGTTCGAGTGGCTGCCGGTGTTGCTGATCTTTCTTTCTGCTGCGTTGACCATGCGCATGTGGAGTGAAGAACGGCGGACGGGCACGCTTGAGTTTGTTACAACCCTGCCGGTCAGTACTTGGGAATTTGTCTGCGGTAAGTTTATGGCCTGCTGGGTTCTGCTTGGCACGGCGTTGCTATTGACTTTACCGCTTACATTGTCGGTCGCAGCTATTGGCGATCTTGACTGGGGTCCGGTTCTCGCAGGCTATATAGCGGCGCTTATGTTAGGGGCTGCTTATATTGCTATAGGTCTATTTGTGAGTAGTCGTACCGATAGTCAAATTGTGAGTTTGATTGGCGCCTGTCTCATTTGTGGTCTTTTTTATCTGTTAGGTGCCTCTTCCATCGTTGAGTTGTTTGGCGGCAGCGTTCGAGAATTTTTCACCAGCATTGGCAGTGGTACTCGGTTTGAGTCCATCACCCGGGGCATGTTAGATATACGTGATCTGTACTTTTACGCTTCGATTAGCGTTGCGTTCCTGGCCTTAAATGTCTACGGCCTAGAACGTGGTCGATGGTCAAAGCAAGGTGATACAAAACGTCACCAAGCGTGGCGTTTAGGTACGGCATTGCTGGTCGCAAACCTTCTGTTAGCCAATGTCTGGATAAATTCTGTTACAGCGCTGCGATTTGATATGACCGAGGGTCGAATCTATTCCATATCGCAAGCTACCCATGGCTACTTAGAGCAGCTTAAAGAGCCGCTGCTAATTCGAGGCTATTTTAGCGAAAAGACTCATCCGCTATTGGCGCCTCTTGTGCCGCGTTTGAAAGATTTGTTGGAGGAATATGAAGTGGCCGGTGGTGGGCGCGTACGGGTGGAGATTATTGATCCAGTCAGTGATCCCGAGGCCGAGAATGAAGCGAATACCAAATATGGAATTCAAGCAGTGCCGTTTCAAGTTCAAGACCGACACCAGGCCAGTCTGGTGAATTCTTATCTCGATATTGTGATTCAATACGGTGACGAATATGAAGTGTTAGGGTTTCGTGACTTGATTGAGGTGAAAGTTCAGGGCGAAGCCGACCTAGATGTGCAGCTTAAAAACCCAGAATTCGACATCACACGATCAATAAAGAAAGTGCTGTACGGGTTCCAAGGTGGGTCGTCTGTGTTTTCTAATATCGGCGACCCTGTCAAGTTCGTCGGCTACATCTCAAACAACGAGGTACTTCCGGAGCCCTTGATCGAGCTTAGCGAGACGCTTAGCCAGGCGCTTGCCGAAATTGCCACGGAAGGAGGTGACAAATTCAGCTATGAATTTGTAGATCCTACGTTGGGGGATACCGCGCAACGAATAGCAGACGAGTACGGCTTCCAGCCAATGTCTGCGGGTTTGTTTGAGGCCACAACATTCTATTTTTATCTGACGTTGCAAAATACCGAGACCGTTGTGCAGATAGCCATCCCTGATGTGCTGAGTAAAGAGACCATTAAGAAGAGCATCGACGACGGTTTGAAACGATTTGCGGCAGGGTTGCTACGTACTGTGGTATTAAGCGCGCCTGCGCCGACACCCCCTCACATGCAGCAACAGGGCGCGCCTCGCAGTAACGAATTCAACCAACTGCAAAGTATGCTCAGCAGTGATTTTGATCTCGCGATCAATGATCTGATGTCTGGTTTAGTGCCGGATTCCGCTGATCTGGTGATGGTGGTAGATCCTACCAACTTCGACCAGAAACAGGTCTTTGCAGTGGATCAGTATTTGATGAAAGGCGGTACGGTGGTGGTTGCCTCAGGTGCTTATGCTGCCCAGTTTTCCCAAGGTGGGTTAGTGGCTTCACCGCGCCAAAGTGGGCTTGAGGATTGGCTAAGACACCATGGTGTCGAAGTCGGTGCCAGTTTAGTGATGGACCCCCAGAACGCTGCTTTTCCTGTACCTGTGACGCGCGAGGTGGGCGGCTTCAGTTTTCAGGACTTGGTGATGTTGGACTACCCCTATTTCGTCGATATTCGCGACACTGGTATCGATGTTGATGCGCCGATGATGGCGGGGCTCAATCAATTGACGCTGACCTGGTCATCGCCTTTGCTAGTGAACGTCCAAGAAGGCCTTGCCAGAACCGACTTACTTCACTCAACCGAAAACGCTTGGCTTTCAAAGAGTGCCGACGTTTCACCCCAAGTAGACGAAAATGGCTTAACCGCATTTGCTGCAGAAGGTGAAACCGGCCGCCAACTATTAGCAGTGGCCCTGGAGGGGAGGTTCAATAGTTACTTTGCGAACAAACCCTCGCCATTGCTCGCAGACGAAACTGCGGAGGAAGCTGCGGAAGAGGTTGAGCCGGCCAGCGATGAACTTGGCACCGTGAGTGGGGTGATCAATCGCTCGCCAGAGTCGGCCCGCCTGATTGTGTTCGGCTCTAATGATTTTGTAGCTGATCAGGTATTGCAAATGGTGGGGTCTGCTGAAGGTACAGTGTATGGCAACACAGTTCAGCTAATGACCAACGTGGTTGATTGGGCAGTTGAAGACCAGTCTCTCATCAGCATCCGCGGGCGTGGTAATTTCAATCGCACACTGCCAGGTATGGAACCTGGATCGCAAAGCCTTTTTGAGTATCTGAACTATCTGTTTGCTTTAATCGGCACCGGCTTGGTCCTGCTGTTTTTTAGATCTCGACAGGCGCAACGGTCGGCGCAACAACGTACTTGGGTCCAAGCAGTTGACGGAGAAGGTGTATGAACTCAAAAATCATGCTTTTAAGCATAGTGTTAGTGGCGCAATTGTTATTGGTGGGTGGTATCTACTTTGGCGATTCTCGCAACGAAATTGAGTCGTCTACTTGGCTTGAATTTGATACCGAGACCATAGATGGCTTGAAAATTAGCGGACCAGAGGGGAGCGTCCTACTGAGTCGATCTGACGGTGATTGGATGTTGGAGGAACTGCCCGCAGACCAATCTAAGGTGACCAGTATGTTGAGCAAGCTTGAAGCTATGCAGGCACCTTGGCCGGTCGCCAATAGCGCTGAGAGCGCTCAACGTTTTGAGGTCAGCGAATCGAACTATCAGCGTGAAGTGCGATTGTTGAAGGGTGAGGAGGTGCTGGCGAAATTGTACCTGGGAACATCGCCGGGTTATCAGCGTGTGCATGCAAGACGCTCAAGCCAAGACGATATTTTCAGCGTAGCGCTGTCCAATTTTGAACTGCCCACGGCCGTTGATGGTTGGATGGACAAAGGCCTGTTGGCCATTGATTCTGATCTTGAATCCATCGTGCTTCGAATTACCGAGACAGGCGAGAATCACTCTTTAGTGAACAGTGAGGAGGGTTGGCTCTACAATGGTGGTGCAGCGGATCAAAGTACAAGCGCGACTTATGCGGGTCGTTTTAAAACTCTTCGTGTAGCCAGTGTCGCTGAAGATTCGGGTGAGGCTGTGACCGTAGGCGTGTTAGATGTTAAATGGGTAGAAGGCGCAAAAAACCTTACGATTCTAAAGCTAGGTGAAGACTATCTAGTCAGTGACGGCAGCCGAAAATACAGTGTCGCGACCTATGTGGCAGAACAGCTATTGCTAAATGACGTGTCGCTTGCAGCGCAAGTAGACGCAGAATCAACAAACGCTAAGCTTGACTGAAACATACCATATTGCGACCACCATTCTTTGCTTCATATAGCGCTTGGTCTGCTACTTTCAGTATGTTTTCAGGTTGTGCGCTCTGCTTGCTGATGGTTGCGACGCCGATACTTGCGGTTACTTTGAGTGGAATGTTAAGTAGGTCGGCGTAGGGATAATCCTCAATGCCGTGGCGTAGTCGGTGGGCGAGCTTTATGGCGCCCTGCTTATCGGTCTCCGGCAGCAACAGTGCGAATTCTTCCCCACCTAGCCGGCAGGCAACATCGGTAACACGTTTCACCTGGTTGGCAACATTTGAAACTGCGATTAGTACTGAGTCACCGACGTCGTGACCATGGCTGTCGTTGACCCGCTTAAAGTGGTCTAAGTCAAATATAAGTACGCTTAATATGCTGTTGTGTCGTCTGATGCGCTCGAATTCTTCATTTAGCCTCTGCATGAAGAAACGGCGATTGAACATATTGGTCAGCGCGTCGGTGTGCGCCATTCTCTCCAAATCGTTTTTCGCTGTGAGTAGCTTCCGCTCGGCGCGTAATCGTTCGGTTACGTCTCTGAACACCAGTGCAATGTCGCTGCCGGGGTTTCCTTTGTCGAGCGGCGTGCTGGCAATCTCAAAGGTATTTTCATTGATATTAACCACCGCGTTGTCGACTCGATCTACTAGGCTTGAGAGCGACAGATGAGTCATCAAAGACTCTATGGGTTTGTCTAGTAGTCCAGATTCGTCTTGGGTCCAGGCTTCCAAGGCGCTCTGATTGGCATCAATGATGGTGCCTTGGTGGGTGATGACAAGCACCGGGTCCTTGAGCTGTTCCACCACGCGATCACGTACAACAGGAATACGATTTAGTAGACCGTGTTGCAGAATGCCTCGGTCTAAAACGACAACGCCGGCTAGAAAGCCCAAGGTGGTAATGTCTAACCATGGGCTGGGATTGAGTGGAGAAAGATAGAAGAGGTTTGCTAGTACCCCAGCCAGCGGTGCCGCGATGGCAGCCATCATGGCTCTGGCGTGCTGCTGAAATTGGGTAAGGGCGAAAGCTAAAATGGCTGTCCCGACAAGAATTAGTCCGTAGGAGTAGGCTGCATGAACGTAGAACCAACCCCCATGTTGGGTAACTAAGCCGACAAAGCCATTTGAGGATACTAAAGCCCACTCACTCCAAATAAGGTGGTGCCATGAATTGGTGAGAGCGAGAATCAGGGTGATCATGGGCAATATGGAGACCAGGTTGAGTACCCGGCGAGACATTTTCACAACGCGTTGGCTATAGGTGATGGCGAATGAAAACCAGGCGACCGGTGTGAGCGTAATGCCGACGTAAGCCATTTGATTGGCTAAAAGCTTAGCCGCTTCAGTGGTTAAGAACGTATCCAGTGCTTGAGGAGCCGACCAGCAGAAGACGGCGATGAACAGAAAGCTAATTGCCTGACCGCCGGGCACATTGGTGCGATCCTTGGCGCGCGACAAAGCCACGAGCGTCATGACTGCCGCAGCGACGGGTGGAATTGACCACAGGGTCAGTTGAAACACCTAAACCTATCCTTGTTCGGGTTAAAAAAAGTTCGGGTTAAAAAAAGTTCGGGTTAAAAAAAAGTTCGGGAACACTTCAGTTCGGTAGACCTATAGCATCTCTAGATACGCTCTGAACAACAAGTTGCAGGCGTCTAGATGTGCGCTTTGTCACATGGGTAATGTGGTTTAATACACAAAAATGGTTGGCTTCGAAGATGATCGATCTCTATACCTTTCCCACCCCAAACGGTCGAAAAATTTCTATTGCGCTAGAAGAGTTTGGCCTAGCCTATGAAGTGCATCCTGTGCACATTGGAAAGGACGAACAATTCGATCCCGAATTCCTGAAAATTAGCCCTAACAATAAGATTCCGGCGATAGTAGATCGAGACACCGGGCGGGCAATGATGGAGTCGGGAGCAATCCTAATTTACCTGGCAGACAAGTGTGACCAGTTTTGGGGCGACGACAAATACATAACCTTGGAGTGGTTAATGCTGCAAATGGGGGGCGTTGGCCCGATGCTAGGACAAGCCCATCACTTTCTGCGTTACAACCAAGGAAAAGCGCCCTACGCTGAAGCGCGTTATGCAGCTGAGGCGAAGCGGCTGTACCAAGTGCTAGACAATCGGTTGGCCGGAAATTCTTATCTTGCGGGGAGTTACTCCATTGCCGATATGGCGACATGGCCCTGGATTTCACGTTATGAATGGCAGGCGATCGACTGGGCCAGTTATCCGAATTTGAAACGATGGTACTTAGACATAGCGGGTCGAGAAGCGGTACAAAAAGGCTATGACGTTCCTGTATTTGTGAACGAGATACCCCTCCCCGGTTAAGCGTCGGTTAAGCGTCGATTAGGCGTTGAATAGAGGCGATCAACTCATCTGCTGAGTCTTGGTCGTAGGCTTCGGCTTTACCAACACCCCACACAGGAGCAGGCCACGCCACATCAGATTGGCGACGAGCAACAATGTGGATGTGCAGTTGTTCAACTTGATTTCCTAACGTTGCTACATTCATTTTGTAGGGCTGACAGTGGCGTTCCAGTGCAGTGGTACAAAGCTGAATTTCGTTGTTCAGGGTGTGTCTTGTTGCCTCTTCTAAACCGTGCAGTTCTCGGGCATGGGCTATACGCGGTACAAGCACCAGCCAGGGATAGCGACTGTCATTCATCAGCAGTACCTGGGCAACTGCAAGCGTGCTTACATTCAATGTATCGGCATCGAGTCGCGGATGGAGTTGGAATTCACTCATCGCGCAGGGTGTCCACCTATCCACACCGGGCTTGACCAGGCGATGGCATCGTTGGCTTGTACGACGCGCAGGTAGTAGTAGTCGCCTTGACGCAGACTTTCATCCTCTACGGAGACTTCAACATCTAATACGCCAGTGTCGTGAATGCGACGAACCGTCACTGAATCTGTATAGGCATCAACGGCTAGGGTGTGGGTGACACTGTCTTTGTCGACGTCTCGCAGCGCCAGGGAAAAGCTGGCGGCAGCAGATCTTTGTTTGGCTCGATAAATCGGTGGTGCGCCGCCGGTTTCTAGTGCTTCTAACAGATCCAATTGGATTCGTGCATCGCGACCGGTATCTTTTAGTTTGATCAGGTAGGAACTCGTATCGCCACGGGTTTTGGTCGCAAAGCGAACCAGATTGCTTGCTATTTCGCTGGTGTCCAACTGCTGCAATGGGAAACTGGCATCCACTGCTGTTATTTCTAAGATCTCAGCATCAACGACCTGCATGGTGCCATCCCATGTGCGCCAACCGCGAGGATTGTCCCCGGGGTTGGTTGGTTTAGAGGCTGACTCAAAACTCAGCAACAAAGTCAGTTCACGGCGATTGCGTTTTGACTCTGTCTGCAGATAGTTTTCTTGCCAAATAGGTTGATCGTTTTTCATCAACGTCACTGAATCGATGGGTGCCGTGCCATGCACGCTGGCGGTGATTGTGCGTTTTTCCGCAAAGGGTGCGCGTTGACCCATGCCGACGCCATTGATGTCGAAATCGAGGATGATGCGGTCGCCAGTGGTGGCATATGATTTCAGCGCTTTCATGCCGTCAAAGATGTCATCCACGGTTCGGTTCGGGGCTAAAATTGCGCCTAGTCCGCCACGTTGAGCGAGTGAGTTGCCTAGTGCGGCTGAATAACCGGGCTGGCTTAAATGATTGTCTGAGGCTGCTGTGAAGCCAACTTGGTGACCCTGTTTTAAGTACATACGGCCGAACCATTCGAAGTTGCCATGCTGTGACATGATCTCGATAAGGGGTTCTAAGGCCGGGTCCGACAAGCGGTAGTCACCCGCCTGGTGGGCATGGGGTATGACGACTACGTCGTCGGTCTTGGCTGCATTACGCAATCCCGTATACAACCGAGCGAGGGTGGAAAAAAACTGGGCGGGCACTCGTTGGCGATCATCGGGGGTGCGAAACAAGACATTATGATGGCCACCCCGTAGGTTATTAACAGTCCATTCGTAGCCGAGGTAGGCGACGAACTCTCCATCTTTGGTATACCGCCGAACAATTTCGCGCAGCACTTCCCACTCGTAATCGTCTAGCCAGATGTCATGTTCTGAGTGGGTGACATAGTCCAGTCGCGCATCCTCTTTCGCCCATTGCATGAATCTTTCTGGCGTACCAATACCTTCGGCAAACCCAGAGTGGCCGTGGGTATCTCCCCAGTAAATGCGCTCTCGATTCTCCGCACTGACCAGGATTGGGTTGATGGACCCGACAATGTCACCCTCTGTACTTTCGATGGTGGGTCGATAAATCCCAGGGTCTTTCAAACTTGTGTTGACGAGACTAATCGCGCCTGTGCTTGTGACATTGAGCCATGGTTCGCCATCTAGTTTGACGATCCAGTTGGGCACATCACCTGTTGCCCGGTTGTAGTAGGGGTCGCGGGCTCGAATCGACAATTCGAAAGGCTCACCTGGCGATAGAACGGATGGTGCGAAACCAGTAACGCCGCTGATTGATGTCCCAACAACCTGAATGGGTTGGATCGGCAAGCTAATGAATTGATCTTGATTGTTGAAAGAGACGTAGACAGGTAAAGGCATACGATCGCTGGAAACTGTACCCATCATCAAGCCTGGGCTGCCACCGCTGGTGTCGCCCCAGGTGACGGTGACGGTGTCACCCGTAGTTAACGTGCCGGATGCCAATTCGAACGTCATGGTTTCGCGGAAATTTCGAAACCCACCATGCATACCGCGCAATGGGCTAGTGGTTGCAATGAAACTCACTTTACTGGCGCTTGTTCGAATGGAAAGATAGTTGGGGGCGGTGGGATCAGCAGTCTGCCAGGCGCCAAAATTTGTCATAAAGTGGCGGGCCAACAAAATGCTACCGCCGGTTTG
>JBNMMV010000001.1:0-57240 GCA_051270205.1 Limisphaerales bacterium | reverse complement strand
TGATGTGAAACCGATAGTAGAATACGACGAGGCACGGTTCGATCAGGTCATGGCGGTTAATGTGAAGGGCCCGTTTCTTGGCCTGCAGGCGACGATGCCAGCGATGGAGAAAAGAGGTGGCGGCAGCATTGTCATTACCTCAAGCGTCGCTGGAGTAGGGGGCTCACCGGGTATCGCCCCTTACGTTACGAGTAAGCACGCGGTCATTGGAATGATGCGTTCCGCGGCGAAAGAAGGTGCTGCGGACAAAATTCGAGTCAATACAGTTAATCCGTCGCCGGTAGAGACCCGCATGATGCGTAGTCTTGAGGAAGGCCTCAGCCCCGGTGCTGCCGATGAAGCGAAGGCAGCCATCGTCGCGTCCATTCCAGCGGGCCGTTACGGTGAGCCGGAAGACATTGCAAAGGTTATGTTGTTTCTCGCAAGTGACGACAGCGAGTTTGTTACAGGTTCTGTTTATATGGTGGACGGTGGCTCTACGGCATAAGGCAAGAAAAATCCGTATGATTATTTAACGATAAGGTAGAAAGATAAATGCAGGCTGTACTCAGCACACATCTAGGATTGGCGAACAAACGTTCAGGCAAAGTTCGCGATCTATACGATGTGACATTAGCGTCAGGTGAAGAGGCGTTGTTAATTATTGCCACAGACCGAATCAGTGCTTTCGATGTGGTTTTAGAAAACGGCCTACCTGGCAAGGGCATCGTGCTTACCCAGATCTCGAAGTTCTGGTTCGATATGTTCGCAGAAGCCGTGCCACACCATTTGATCAGCACAGAAGTCGCTGATGTACCGGGTTTAACAGCTGATGAACAGACAGCGCTTCAAGGTCGAATCATGCTGTGTAAGAAAACTCAGGTGGTTCCCATTGAATGCATCGCCCGTGGTTATATTACCGGTAGTGGTTGGAAAGACTATCAAGCCAGCGGCAAAGTATGCGGTATAACGCTTCCCGAGGGGCTTCGCAACAGTGATCAGCTGGCGGAGCCACTGTTTACCCCCTCCACAAAAGCTGAGTCTGGACATGATGAAAACATCAGCTTTGCTGAAGGTGCCGAAGAAGTAGGTGAAGAGCTTATGACTTGGTTAGGTGAGACGAGCCTAAAACTTTATAACGCGGCGCGCGACTATGCGGCTGACCGAGGCATCATTCTGGCGGATACTAAGTTTGAATTTGGCCAGATCGACGGCCAGGGTACGCCGCTTCTTATTGATGAAATATTCACGCCTGACTCCTCCAGGTTCTGGCCGGCAGATGACTGGGAGCCTGGTCGTGAACAACAAAGCTTCGACAAGCAGGTGGTGAGAAACTATTTGGAAGAAGTCGTGCAATCTGGCGCCTGGGATAAAACGGCGCCTGGACCGGCATTGCCGTCAGACGTTGTGGAACGCAGTATTGCTCGTTATCTGGAAGCTTATACACGGCTTACGGGTTCGTCGCTGTCGCTGTAATTACACATGGATTGGACTGCCTACAAAATTGTCTGCGACCAGCCAGATACCTGGTCTCGGTGGATGCTATCGCAATGCGCGCAGATATTTGACCAGGTTGCCGCAGAGGCGCTCGCTGGCAAAATGCGAGCCGCCTTAAATCAATCGGCTTTACCCGTTCCTGACGATTTTAGGGGTGGGACGAAAACACACATGTTTCGTCTTCAACTTTCCAACAGTGAGTGCCGTGCTGCAGTCACGGCGGTGCGAACGGCACAGCGTCTTAATATCACCTCTGACGGTACTGAGGCGCGTGGTTTAGCAGGCTTTGAAGAGGCATGGCTTGAGTATGCTCAATGGCGGGCCAACTGCGATGGATAAAGTACTGATTGCCAATCGTGGCGCGGTTGCTCGCCGAGTAGTGCGAGCGTGTAACGAGCTTGGACTGAAGAGCGTTGTTGTTTTCTCAGAAGCAGACAGCGATGCACCCTATTTAAGTGAAGCCAGTGAAGCTTACCCATTGATTGGCACAGCTGCTGCCGCAACATACCTCGACCAAACTCAGATACTGTCAGTACTCCAACAAACCGGTGCCGATGCGCTTCACCCCGGTTATGGGTTTCTGGCTGAGAACGCCGAATTCGCCCGCGCGGTAGCTCAGCATGGGGGACAGTTTATTGGCCCTGACGAAAAGTGGTTGTCTTTGATGGGAGATAAGGTATCTGCCCGGCAGATCATGGCAGAGCAAGGATTTCCGATTTTCCCTGGTTCTGAGTTGCTCCAAGACCCAGAGGAGGCGATCGCTCAGGCTCATGAAATTGGTTATCCCGTTCTAGTGAAGCCCTCAGGTGGCGGCGGTGGCTTGGGTATGGAAAGGGTAGCCAACGAAGAAGAGTTGCTCAATGCAGTTGGACGCTCGCGTGCAATTGCGAGTCGAGCGTTCGCTGCAAGTGGTGTCTACCTTGAGCGTTGCATAGAGAACCCTCGTCATATTGAGTTTCAGATAATGGCCTCTGAGCAGGGAGAGGCGGTGCATGTCTATGAACGAGAGTGTTCAGTGCAGAGACGAAATCAGAAGCTCATAGAAGAGAGTCCGGCGCCGGGTGTGGACGCGGCTTTAATGCGCGAACAGGCTGAGCTTGCAGCCCTGGTATGCAACCGCTTGGGCTATAACAATCTGGGCACCATTGAAACCCTGCTTACCCCTACCGGCGAGCTTGGTTTCCTTGAAATGAACACCCGCCTCCAAGTTGAGCATGGGGTGACAGAAGAAGTAACAGGTCTTGATTTGGTTCAGACCCAGATCAAGCTAAGCGCCGGTGAAGCACTTCCTCAGGTGCCAGAGTCCGTGGGACATGCCATTGAAGCGCGCATATATGCGGAGAACGCGGAAACCTTGCTGCCGTCAACGGGACGGTTGAGCGTCTATCGTCCGCCTCGAATGTTTGGGGTACGTATTGAAAGTGGCTATCAAGAAGGACAGCTCGTAACCCCCTATTACGATGCGATGTTAGCCAAGGTCATTGCGCGCGCAGATACCAGAGAACTTGCGATCGGTCGGCTGGCTAACGCGTTGAAGGGGTTTGAGATCCGTGGCGTGGACACCAATCAGCCGCTGCTGCTGAAGATTCTAGGAGATGCGGAGTTCATTGCTGGTAACGTAGATACCGGTATAGTTGACCGCCTATTGAATCGTAAATAAATAGCCTGGAGGAGAAATAGCTTGGCCAAGATCGATGTAGAAAGTGAGGTTACTGGCAATGTGTGGAAGATCTTGTTGGAGGTTGGAGCCCAAGTCGCCGTCGGTGACGTGATTATGATTCTTGAATCTATGAAGATGGAAATTCCCGTGGAAGCCTCCGCGGCAGGCAGCCTGACAGAAATTCTCGTTAAACCCGAAGACCAAGTCGAAGAAGACCAGGTAGTTGCGCGAATCGACGGCTAGCCAAATACACTAACTAGAGAGCGGGATACGAATCTGGAAATTCGTACCTTGTCCCCACTGGCTTGTAGCAGAAATGTCGCCGCCGTGGCGTTCGACCACCGTTTTTACGAACCGTAGACCTAAGCCTGCACCTCTATTTTGTGCGAGACGTGGCTCTGCAGAACGAAAAAATGGCTCAAAGATGTGTTGCAACTCGTCTTCGGGAATGCCATAGCCATGATCGCTGATGTTAATAGTTGCGGTGTCAGCGATGACTCGCAAGCGAAGCGTGGTGGCAGTACCGTCGTTGCTGTACTTAATAGCATTGCCCAGTAAGTTCACCAGCGCTCTCTCTAATAGTTCGCCATTACCTTCGATCCAGACACCATCTTCTAACCCCGATTCAGCCAATGAAATATCGATGCACTTCTCTTTTGCTAGGAAAAACACTTGTTCAATGGAATTGTGAATTAACTGCTCGAGGTCCAGGCTATAGGTTTCAAAACTTGGGTGTAATTGAAGGCGGGACAACTGTAGAAATTGATCAGAAGTCGCCAGGCCTTTTTGCGTGTATTTGAAAATCTCGTTTAGCAACGGAACATCACGCTTGTCCTCATCCACTTGTTGCAGCAAAGCTAGAATAGAAGCCAGTGGACTGCGTAGGTCGTGAGACAAAAATGCCAGCGCTTCTTCGCGGTGTGCCTCTGCTTCGCGAATGTCACTGAGGTCAGAAAGTGTGAGTACCCAAGAGCTAGCCCAAGCGGTGGTAGTAGCCTGGTCGCGACTAGTTTCCAGGGGCGCTGCGGAGAGAAAAATGGGTTTTTCGTTCAGTCTGCTCTCGAACGAAACAGTGCGTTTGTCCAATACGGCGGAACGCCAAATGTCACGCCAGTTTTGGCCCAGTGGCGTTGTTATTTGCTGAAGCTGTTTCATTAGATCGACATCATCTTTCCAGCCCAACATCTGCCCTGCTGTTTTGTTGATAAAGCGCACATCGCCGAGGTCGGTAATGATGATGGCTCCACTCGACATGCGATCCAAGCCCAGAAGGCCAATGTCTCGGCCCTCGCGAAGATGTCGGCCACGAGATTCGAGCTGACTGATTTGCCGAGCCAAACGTTCTGCCGGAAGCGCATCGACAGGCTCTTTTCCATCGAGGGCTTTAAGTTGGTTATTTAGCAGTTCTTGTTCCGTTTGAGTGAGTGGCAGCTCTCTATGCACCAATGCGGCATCGTTCGAAGAGTTAGGCATGGTGATGTGCGCATTCAATAATAATTGCAGAGAACGATGAATATCGCTCTGCGCTTTGGGGCTGCGTTTCAGTTGCCATTTCTCCTCTTCCCCGTCAATTCGACTCAATTCGCTTTGAATGAACGACCAAGCGATTTCGTGACGGCGCCAACTCCACAACGGATAGATGAGTAGCGCGGCGATAGTGACATTGGCGAGGGGAAGGTGGACCCAGAGAAGGGGTAGTAGCGCCATAGTAATTGCCACTGGCAGCACCGCAACAATAAGACTGGTTGCCAGTGCTTGTTTAGGCCGAAGCCGCGGTAACAAGAGGGTACTGAAGCCAGTTAACAATATACCCAACACGACAACGAGCCAGTCAGGTGTCTTCAGAATTTTGGTGTTTAGGAGTAAAGCGCTGAGTAGATTGGCATTGAATTCCACGCCTGACAAGGGAGAGGTCTCGCTGCCTAACGGACTAGTGACCCAATCGCTGCCACCCATGGCGGTGATGCCCACGAGCACTATCTTGTCATTCAAAGCTCCATGTAACGCCGCTGGTGGGGCTGCTCCGGCATTCAATAGGTGCGCCGCGGAAACTTGGTCATAGCTGCCCGGCGGACCGGCGAAAGGAAATCGAATGTAACCGCACTTTTGAATATGAAGTGGTGATGGCGTTTTACTAAAATTTGGGCCGGAGCTCGAGTTCGAGCAGGCTGCTGGGACAACGTCGTGAATATACTCGGCCAGTGCTACCGTGATGTGTGGCCAATGGGGTGACCCAACACCTTGGTAGAGGTATGTTCCGCGCACGATAGCATCGTCATCTCGTTCAACTTGAACGTGCCCAACCACATCCGTGATCTGCAACAGGTTAGGAAATGGCAAGACTTCTACATGCTGCTGACCTTGGCCAAGGCTGTCGATCATCATTGGCAGGCCAAGGGTTGTGACTTCTGACGCAGATTGCACCAACTGTTCGTTGTCCGGATGTTCGCCGCTATAGATGATGTCCATCACCACCGCCTTGGGTGCTTGCTGATTAACCGCGGTAAGTAGATCGGCCTGGAGTTGACGTGACCAAGGCCAAGGACCGAATTGGTGCAAGCTGCGGTCGTCGATACCCACTACAACTATATCAGCAGCCTTTGGTGCTTCTAAACGCGAGATCACGGCATCGTAAATAATGCGGTCTAGCGACGTAAACCAACCGCCGAAGTGCGAAGCGCCGATAAACAGACACGAAGCAATGAATAACCCCAGTGACTCAAGCTGAAATCGAGTTTGTGGGTTTGGTTTGTTGAAGCTTAAAGTGCCAACGCGACCAGTAACAATCCGAATAACCACCAGGGTCGCCGAGCGACCGTAACGTCTGTTGTAGTCACTATACTGTGCAGATTGTTACTAACTGACGCAACCTCAACCCGGTGATCGCCGAATTGGTCAACTTCAACAATTGTTTGATTGTCCTGGGTAGTGATTGCTCTCGCTAACCCAGATTTGCTGGTAACGGTAATCTGGAAACTATCGGCGGCGTCATTGTTGTCCCAGCCTATAGTCAGTGTTTTACCTTTGCGACGAACAGCAAGCCTTTTTGGCGCGACAGGTAAAACCGTAATGCTCTGTGAGGTGGACCAAGCGGAGTCGGTAGTACGGACCCGCCAGTTATATTCCCCGGCGTCAGACAAGTCGAGCGTCATGCGATGAGTCGACACTTGCTCACTTCGAAGCGTGTTTCGATTGGTGATCTCAACGGTGTAGTTGGTATCTTCTGTGGCATCTGTCCAAGCAAGGTTGGCAGGCCCCGGAGAGATTTTTGGCGCTTCGCTGGGGGATGGAGGGCTTGCGAGAATCTGAATTTGGGCACTGGCATCGTAGCCTGCAATCCCCTGACTGGAGACGCCGCGCACCTGCGCAATATACTCTCCTGGAGGCAGTTGAATTTCGGCCTGATTGTCGTTGTGCCTGGTAAGTTCAGCAGTAATGTTGGGTGTCTTTGTTTGTGCCCAAGTAACCACGTAGGTGTCGGCGTCGGTAACTTTTTGCCAGTTTAGGAAATCACCCGCGCTATAACTCTCCTGAACTTCTACATTCGGCGCGACCAATAAGGTCTCTTTAGTGACGCCATCCTGACTTGCCGCTACACCAAACCCGGCGGGGACCTCCACTGATGTCGTAGGCGCAATAAAAGCGACGGCCCCAGTCAGGGTTTCCGTTGTGGCTTTTTTCTTATCTGGGTCGAAGCTCACGCGGAATTCTGTGCCTCGAACTGCTGCGACGCCTTCAGGTGTCTCAATGCGAAAACGGTCGCCGCGGTTTTGTGGTTGAACCTTTGTGGTGCCTTGGCCATAGGCAAACCGTAGATGTGTGTCGACCATTCCTGCTGGGCCGAAGGCGGTTAGTTTGTTAAAAAGGATGCGTGAATTGGGTTGTAGGATAATGACTGAGCCATCGGCGAATTCCACCATTGCGGAACCCTCGATGGTGATCAGACTTCCACCCATGTCGATTAACTGGCCGATTTTTGCTGGTGAGCTTTGTGTGAGGGTCGCGCTGTCAACCAAATACTGGACAGTCCCTGACATTTCTTTGAGCACTGCAGAGGTGGGTTCGAACACTAACCATTGGGTAGGTATGGAAATGCGTGTGCCAGCGCGGACCTTTGCTGGGTCGCTGAGATTGTTATATTCAGCAATGCGCCCGGCGAGTCGCGCACTACCACAGTATTGTTTAGCAACCGACCATAGTTCGTCGCCAGGTCTTAGCGTATACGCCCAATCGTCGGCGTGACTATGGTTCGACCACGGAAGAAGTGTACCTAAGCAAGCGAGATACAAAAGAGTACAGATTAGGCGATTCATAGTGCTTCGAGGCGATAGCCGTGTTGGTAAATCGTCCGAATGCGATAGCCCCTTTCTGGAGAAATCTGCAGGCGCTTTCGGACTCTGCTGACGTGAACGTCAACGGTACGGGTATTCAATCCCGATACGCCCCAGACATCCTTTAATAATTGGTCTCTCGACAGTAAACGACCTACGTGTCGAAATAAATACCAAGCGAGCTCGAAATCTTTGGCGGTCAGGTCACAGGCGACACCATCCAATTCCACGCTCTGGCTTTGTGGGAGAAATCGGTAGGGACCAATGGAGAATTCTAGCTCCTCAGTGGCTAGGCGTCGGCCTAAAGCGTTGATGCGCGCAATGAACTCTCCCTGGGATATCTGCTTGACCATATAGTCATCGGCACCTTGGGACAAAGCGCTGACTATGTCGGTTTCAGTTTCTCGCTGGGTTACAAACAGAACGGGCACGTGCCACGAGATTTGATCGCGAATTGCGGTGAGAACTTGTGGGCCGTTGATGTCGGGAAGTTCCCAGTCCAGAATTACAAGGTCGAAATCAGCCTCGTGTAAGGTGTCGATGAGTTTCTGTCCGCGGTCGAAGTGTCGTACCTCATGCTGCTCGCGATCTAACCAGTCGATCAGAATTTGCGCTTGTGCAGGGTCATCTTCAAGGAGCCATATTTTCATGGTGGATACCTTACACTGCCTTCAGTTGAAAGCGCTCAACCCAAGGGGCGATCATCAGCACAATTGACTGCGCTAAGGCGGCACTGATATCGAGGCTGGTGGCGATAGGCGCGGCGTCAATCGTGCGAACGAATTCGCGGCTATTTAGTGCTGCTAACACATAGCAAAGATTGAATTCCTGGTTGCCTCCCAATTGTTGGGAAATTTCGATTGCTGCATTGTGCATATGTCGCCGACTCAGCCCCAGGTTTTTTAGATCCGCACAGAGTAGAGGATGCTGTTGAAGTAAAGTGACAATATTCATAAATCGTCGATAGGCTTTTGACATCCCTAACGGTAGCGAAATCTGAGCGCGAAATGGGGATCGCGGAGAGGTTTTTGCAGGGGTTTTACAATTTGGAGTAATTGCGGAGGGAAACATTGGATCCGAAAGAAATATGGCGCAATCGCCCAGAGATTGAGGTCTTGAATGCGCTTCATGAAAATACCGCCGTAGACCGGTTAGGTATTGAGATAATGGCTGTTGGGCCTGACTATCTGGAAGGCCGAATGCCCGTCGACCACCGTACTTTGCAACCTTTCGGATTGCTCCATGGTGGTGCATCAGTGCTGTTGTTAGAAACACTCGCAAGTGCAGCGGGTAATCACTGCATTGATCAGGCGACCCAACTGTGTGTGGGATTGGCGATAAATTGCAATCATCTACGTGCTGTTCGAGAAGGCTTCGTTCGTGGCAGGGCCGAAGCAATCCATGTCGGCAGAAGGTCTATGGTATGGGGATTGAACCTATATGATGAACAGGAGCGGTTGGTGTGTAATGGACGAATGACAGCCGCGGTTGTCGAGCACTGAACAACGTTGTGATAGCATTTCGCGCCTTGAGAGGGAGACCAGATCATGAGTGACAAACTAGTAACCATAGAAATATCCAATGGCGTTGCCGATGTGCGTCTCAATCGGCCGGAAAAATACAATGCGCTAAGCCCTGAAATGTTCCGCGAAATCATAGCGGCGGGTGAGAAACTGAATGAGGCGAAAGAAGTGAGGGCAGTTGTACTCTCTGGTAATGGCCCTGGTTTTTGTGCTGGTTTAGATATGGCGACCATGGGTGGCTTGGGTGAAGGCGGCGGTGGAGATAGCGGCGGCACGTTACTGCAGCGCGACTCCCGGCCTGAAAATTTCGCACAACGGCCAGCGATGGTTTGGAAGCGGTTGCAGGTCCCAGTTATTGCGGCTTTGCATGGCGTCGCCTATGGTGGTGGTGCGCAAATCGCGTTAGGTGCCGATATACGAATCGCGGCGCCAGACATGAAAATGTCCATCATGGAAATTAAGTGGGGTTTAATTCCTGACATGAGTATCTCGCAGACGTTGCGCGATATCGTGCCATTGGATGTGGCTAAAGAACTCACATTTACAGGACGGGTACTCAATGGAGAACAAGCGCAAGCGTTGGGATTGGTCACCAAGGTAGCCGAAGACCCGCTCGCGGCGGCACTTGAGCTCGCTGCAGAGATCGCGGGCAAGTCGCCGGATGCAATTCGGGCGAGCAAACAACTACTAGAGACTGTTTGGCATGCGGATGAACGCACCGGCCTCGAGCTGGAGAGTAGTTTACAAACCGAGCTGATAGGTAGCGCCAACCAAATGGAAGCTGTGCGCGCAAATTTCGAAAAACGTTTACCTAACTTTAAAGACTAGCCGCTATGAGTTGGGAAGCTGAGGTAAAGGAACTTGAACGTCGTAGGCATCTAGCCAAGCAACAGGGTGGCAAAGAGAGTATTGCCAAGCAACATAGCAGAGGGCGCTTAACGATTCGGGAGCGCATCGAAGCCTTACTGGACGATGGCAGCTTTCGAGAACACGGTCGTGCCACGGCCAGTCCAGTCTATGACGACAATGAAGAGATTACTGAGTACGCACCTGCCAACTACATCGTTGGCTTTGGCAAAGTCGAATCACGGCGTGTTGTGATCGGCGGTGAAGACTTCACCCTGAAGGGTGGCTCCCCTAACGCCGCTGGATTACGCAAGAGTGTCTACGCTGAGCACTTGGCGGTGCAATACAAGGTGCCGCTAGTACGGATGCTAGAAGGCGGTGGTGGTAGTGTCGCTGGGGGTGCCAAAAAAGGCGGCACGGTCGGTGAACCGGTATTCACCGAACCCAGATTTAAGATCATTGCCGATGCGATGTCCCAGGTCCCAATTGCCAGCGGAGCCATGGGCGCAGTTGCAGGATTCCCTGCCGGTCGCCTGGTTGCCTCTCATTTTTCGGTGATGACCAAGCATACAGCTCAAGTATTGATTGGTGGACCGGCATTGGTCGAGCGTGCCCTCGGCGTGAAAATGACCAAAGACGAGCTGGGTGGTGCTCAGATTCATGCTAAGAGTGGCATAGTCGACAACCTGGCTGAAGATGAACACGATGCTTTCCGACAAATACGCCAGTTTCTAGGGTACCTGCCCAGCAGTGTGTGGACGCGCACGCCGCGCTATGCCAATGATGATCCGATAGATCGTATGGAGCAGGACTTGCTCACAGCGGTGCCTCGCGAGAGTAATGCTGGTTTTGATATGCGCGCCATCGTTGAGATGGTGGTTGATCGCGAGAGCTTTTTTGAGATGGGCCGTGACTTCGGTCCTAGCCAGATTTGTGGGTTGGCTCGTTTGGACGGGCAACCTGTAGGTGTGTTGGCGAACGATTGTTACTTCTACGCCGGAGCTATGACTGCTGCTGCCGCGCAAAAGTACCGAAAGTTTGTCGAGATGTGCGACACCTTCCACGTGCCGATAATAAATTTCGTTGACCAACCTGGATTTATGATTGGTCCTGAATCCGAGCAGGCGGGCACCATTCGGTTTGGCATGGCGGCTGTAGCCGCAGCCGCGCAATCGACAATCCCTTGGGCGGTCATTCAAGTGCATAAAGGCTTTGGCGTCGCCACTGCAGCACATTACGCCCCAGGCAACTATGTGCTCGCCTGGCCATCGGTGGAATCTGGCGCTTTGCCGTTGGAAGGTGGTGTTGCTGTTGCCTTCCGCCGTGAGATTGCGGCGGCAGCCGACCCTGAAGCGAAACGAAAAGAACTTGAGGAAAAGCTAAGGGATAATCGTTCGCCATTTCCTCGTGCTGAATCTTTCGCAGTTCATGAATTGATAGATCCAAGAGAAACGCGACCGATGTTGTGTGAATGGATCGATTGGATCCAGCCGCAGTTGGATGAACTTGTTGGCCCAGTCCATTTCGGCATGCGCCCTTAATTAAAAACGGAGAAGAATTTGACGATTTCATTTGAAGGCCAGGTGGCCATTGTAACGGGTGCCGGTGGCGGCTTGGGTCGTTGTCATGCATTGGACCTAGCTAAGCGTGGTGCCAAAGTCGTAGTTAATGATCTAGGTGGCGCGATGGATGGCACTGGTGGCTCATCTGAGGCTGCTGAAGCTGTGGTCGCAGAAATTAAGGCGGCGGGTGGAGAAGCCCTTGCTAACGGTGGCTCAGTGTCTGATCGGGCAGGTGCTAAAAGCATGGTTGAGGATGCTATGAACGCCTGGGGACGGGTGGATGTACTAATCAACAACGCCGGAATTCTGCGAGATAAGTCGTTTTCTAAGATGACACTAGATGACTTTGAGATTGTCATGGATGTCCATCTTATGGGTGCAGCGTATTGTGCGCATGCCGTTTGGCCGATTATGCGAGAACAAAATTATGGCCGAATTTTAATGACGACCTCACCGACCGGTTTGTATGGCAACTTTGGTCAAGCCAACTATGGGGCGGCAAAACTCGCCCAGGTTGGGCTTATGCACACGCTGAAGATTGAAGGTGCGAAAAACAACATTCACACCAACACCATCGCGCCTGTTGCAGCCACACGCATGACAGAAGACCTGATTCCAGAAGAAGCACAAAAAAGCTTAGGACCAGAACTGGTCACCCCAGCTGCAATATTCCTGGTCAGCCAAGATGCACCTAACGGCGTCATTATTCAGGCACAAGGCGGTACCTTTTCTATGGCCTGTATCGTTGAAAACCAAGGTGTTGATCTTGGTTTGGATGCCGATGCCGACGATGTAGCCGCAAACTACCAGCGTATTGCCGATCTAACCGACGTGAAGCCTCGGGGCATGCTGCAGCTTGGTGCTTTGTAAGCACCGTCTCTTGGTGGTGTCGCAATGTGCATCACTTAGGTATTGCAGCACCAGGTCTGCATGAGCTTGAAGGTCGTGGTGGGCCATAAACCTTAGTTTTGTTTCGGTAATGCCAAGTGCTTGGTTGTAGCATTCGAAAGAAAGGTGGCTGACATTTTGTTGGAATCGGGTGTGAGCGAAAAGCTGGCCGTTGCGCCGACTCTCCTCTGCTGGAATCCAAACACAGGGTTTTCGGATACCACCGAAAAACCCTGTTGGTGAATCATTAGGCGCTGCCATAGCTTGAAGACTGGGTAGTCGACAAAGCGCTGGCTCACTTGGCCTTTGTTGTTTTTAATTTCTGCGTGTACGACCAGTTGTCGGTGTGATGGTGTTGTCATGCTCTATTCCCGTTAAGATGATTAGCGAGATCTTGAACTGAGTGTAGTAGAAACCTCTGAAACTGCTGGGTGCGAAAAATGGGTGTATTGATTTTGACGCTGTTGAGTTCTCTGTTTCTGGGGGGCGGTTTGTGGTTTTTGCTCGGTGATCGTTTCGAACTGGATTTGGACGAAGAAAAAAACAGCTTGCTGAATTTTCTCGTGTTTCTTGTTGGCACGTTGCCTATCAGCTTTGTGTTGATCTTTTTTGGCTTGGGGTCTAGCTACTAGTGGCTAGTTCAGAGGCGTGTTATCGACGACAAGCTCTGGGGCTCGTACTTTGGGATCGAATTCCTGATGGCTGTTGTTCACGTGCAGGTGGTGATAGAGGTTAGCGACCCACTGCTGACCTTCCTGGGTGCGTTTTAAGTAGGCGATACCTTCGCCGATGTAGGGATGCACCTGGCTGTAGAAGAATTCCGGAAACCCCGAGCGCAGTTCGCCCACGTTCTTAAAGCCTAGGCGGTCTGCTTCACCGGTTTCTGTAAATTCGGCAAACAAGCGCGATAGCTTCTGTAAGTACTGAGGGTCTGCCATTTGCCCAATTAGATCGGCCGCACGCACCAAGCCAGGTAAGTCGTCAGTTGCTTCGTAACCACCTCCACGGGGAACCGGAAAGCGGGTCATTTCTATGCATTGGCCCACCAAATCAACGTCCACAGCAGCATTGTTGGCGAATCGTTCACGCACGAACAGTTCTCCGCGGTTTACATGATAAGGCGTCATGAACGCATCAGATGAACCATTGGGGGGTATCACCCGTGTGCCGTCCGCGGTAGCAATGGAGCTTTCTTCATTGTCGTCCCGCAGGAGTATTTTCAAGTAGCCGATATCGTGAAACAAGGAAGCAATGACAGCCTGTAACCACTGGTGTGCTGTTAAATCGCCGCGCGCCAATTGGCGTCCAGCAAGAATTGCTTGGGCTACGTCTACGACCAACATGGTGTGTTCCAGGTCGTGATAAGGGCAGTCGCAGTTGAGCAGTGTTTCCAGCGCGGTTTGCGTGGCAGTTTCCAAAGCGCGTTCTTGGGCAGGTTCTGCGTCGGGAAATGCGCGCAGAAATTCGTTCAGCATGTGCTGAGTAAATGCCAAGATAATGGTGCGATTGGGGTTAAACATGTCATCAGTATAAAACGTCGGTCCAGTTTGCCATCGTGCACTGGTACTCAGTTTTTCAGAAGAGGTGGCAGCAAATTTCTTGAATGAATACTATGCATGCATCCGTTTATCTTAGTGAGTGAGATTCATGTCACAAGTAGAGCTCAGACACCTCAGAACGCTTGTTGCACTGCGTGATACGGGCAGTCTAGTGGAAGCGGCCGATCGCGTTTTTCTTACCCAATCCGCGTTGTCGCACCAGTTAAAAGAACTTGAAACGAGAATCGGGGCGCCATTGTTTATGCGTAAAACTCGCCCGGTCCGTTTCACCAGTGCTGGTAATCGATTGCTGCGCTTAGCCGATGAGGTGCTGCCCTTAGTGCACACCACTGAAATTGACCTGCAACGACTGGTGGGCGGTGAGTCCGGACGAATTTTTATGGCCATTGAATGTCACAGTTGTTTTGAGTGGTTGCTGCCGGCCATTGATGAATATCGGGATCACTGGCCTGATGTTGAGCTGGATATCTCCAGTGGTTTCCATTTTGCGCCACTTCCAGCGTTGAGTCGTGGAGATCTTGATTTGGTGATCACGGCGGATCCAACCAATGAGCCAGGCATTGATTACTTTCCTTTGTTTTCATACGAAGCGCAGTTGGCCATTGCCAAAGATCATGAGTTGATGGCTAAGGAATGGGTCGAGCCTGTTGACCTCTCCTCCGAAGTGCTGATCAGCTATCCAGTGGATCGTTCGCGACTCGATGTGTTCACTAGTTTTTTGGAGCCTGCTCAAGTTGAGCCAAAGCGAGTGCGGCATGCTGAATTAACCACCATGATCGTACAATTGGTTGCCAGCGGTCGAGGTGTCGCCTGTTTACCTAACTGGGCGCTGTTTGAATATTTACAGAAGGATTATCTTGCAGTTAAGTCCTTAGGTGAAGAAGGTGTGTGGCCAACCTTGTACGCCGCGGTGCGCAGTGACCAACGGCAAGCCGCCTTTATGGAGGCTTTTGTGCAGGTGGCGAAACAGACTTGTTTTGCCAATCTTCGGGGCATTGTCACCGCCGACGTTGAGTGATCCTCTTCTTGCGGATTTTTTTGAACTCTTTTCTATGGAGCTCTTTTTAGGGAGCTCTTTTAAGGAGCCCTTTTAGGGAACTAGGGTAATGGACGTCCAACCGGTAGCTGTGAGTGTTGCTAGAGTGCGATCGTGGACACCGTTTCCATGACCTAAATCTAGGCGTTCTATGGTTTGTGGGGCAAGCAGTAGACCTCGTGCGTTGTCGGATGCAGTGAGTGGCGCAGGAAGCGCTTGCTCAGCTAATTTTTTAAGTAGCGTGTCTCGATCAGGAATTTCCGAACTCTGGCTCAGCCATGTCTCGTAGAGCCAGTCCATTTGCTTGGGCACCGGTGGCCGCAGTTGCCAGCTGTCCTGAACAATTGCTTCAGGTACTGCTGACACCGTTGCCATTATGCGATATTGAATTGAAATACTTGGCCAGTAACACAGCAAGCTGACGGTGGACTGTAAATGAGGCCACTTTGGCGAAGTGGCGTTGATGAAAATAGCCAGTTGGCCTTCGACGTCACGTAGTACTAGGGTTCGAAGTTGCGCGCTTCCATTTTTGTCGACGTTGGCAACAGTGCAAACGTTTGCCATAGCATCTTTTGCTGATCGTGCGCGATCACGGTCGGTGTGGAATTGAGTGAGCGCGTTCATGTTAAAAGTTTATGTGGGTTCCGGTTTTTTCGTGGTTTGCCCACTCTTCTGGTGCGTTCGCCTGGTGCCGCTTCAGAATTCGGTAGAGAAAGCCGTGACCACTTGCCGATAGCGCATCAACAATGAGATTTTCTACGTCGACGCTGGCTGCACGCTTCATCATTCTCTCGAAGGTGAAGATAAAATTGTTGGTATGACGGGCGCGCACTTCGGTCCCATAGAACAGGTCGAACTGCTCTTGGGGGTCGTTCATCATAATGTGAAGTTCTAACAATCTTCGCGAAAATGCTTCTAAATCGTAACCCGAACCTTGAGCCGCGAAAAGGCCGGCGAGCTGGGTGTTTCCCGTTATTGGGTTCCCCGAGGCACCTGAGGCACCTGAGTCTCCTCCTTGACTCGACATGTAGAGCAGCCCGGCCAGTGAGCCTAATTGTGCACGTACCGAATCTGCAACTTTCAAAAAGGCTTCTTGCCGCTGATGTATTTCGCTGGCCGTGGTGTTTTTTGACTGAATGACGGCTTGTTCAGCGGTTTTTTGGATTTCTACCGCTTGGGCTCGCAGCGCATCGGTATTTTGGCCTAGCTCTTTCTGCTGTAAAAAATAACCAATCACCAACCAAAGAAACGCCAAAGGCGCGAATGCGCCTTCTAGAAAATTACCTAACTGTTCGGGTGGTTGGGTTACGAAACCAATCCATCCAATGTTGGCGGAAATATAGATAATTCCCAGCAGTATCCAGAGCCCGGTGAAACCTAATCCGAGCCAGATGCGCCAGTTCATTAAGAGCGTGTTGCTTTATTCATCACTACTTTCGGCGGGTTCACCCTGGCGGCGAATTTCGGCGATATCCCGTTGCATTTCGCTTAAGCGATAGAGTATGTCGGGTATTTGATCGCTGATGCGCCACAGCAGATAGGCGATAGCCAGCATCAAGGCAAAAGATAAGAACCCCATAATGTTTGTTCCTTAAAAGTGTTGTGCTAACCAGTTTAACAACTGAGGCGCTAGTCTAGCGACCCGGTAATAGATTTGCGCTGACTAATTTCTATCCAATTGCCGTCAGGGTCGAGTACGAATGAAATGAAGGCCACGTCGCCTAGCTTAGTGGGCGCCATACCTTCGCGCCCTCCTTTAGCCAGAATTTCAGCGTGTGTGGCGACGACATCAAAAACTTGTACCGTCATGTAACGAAAGCCAATCCCGGCACGTTCAAAGTCACCCACTGCGCCCTCACTAAGAATGATGCTGGACGCGCCGACATTGAAATGATGATCAGTCGCCCCAGGTAGCCCCATGGATTGTCCATAGAATTCTGCTGACCTGCCAACATCTGAACAGGTGATGTCCAAACTGAGGTTTCGGTCGCCTTCGCTCGAATGCACTTTAAGTTGATTGCCGTCTGGATCGAGGTAAAGGCCTGGGGCAACAGAATCGGTATAGACACTCAGGGCGCTCAGACCTGTTGGCATACCTTGTGGGGTAGGTATGCGAGCGTGGTTAATCTTCAAAATGCTATCGCCGATCTTGTGCCTGTGTTGGTGCGCGCCACCGCCTAATTTTAGAAGTTCATCGTAGGCTGCATAGGGTTTCCAGAAGGCTAACATTTGTTCCAATTGGTTTGTGTACAGACCAACATCGAGGGCGGGTTTGGCGAGATCCATGACGGTTCCGGTGTTAAGAAAGTTAGAGGGTAGCAGCTATCAAACCCAAACATAGACTATAAACTTGTCGGCAAACACTGCTGCCGTAGCCGTCAGCCAACTGCAGGTTGTGTGTCGGCTAGATGCAAGATACTGTCCACTAAAACTTCACTAGAGGAAAGATTCATGCCCAAACTTCTAATAGCGCTATGCAGCGCGCTGTGCCTTGCAACGTTTCTTGTGTCCATAAGCCCTGAAGCCCAAGCAAGAGACGAGAAAAAGATGTTCCCGCTAGATGCAGCCTTGAGCTCTGCAGATGGACAAAATATAGCAGATGGCGACATTCAGTTTTTTTTCGGTGATGACAATCACCCATCGGTCGCTCGGGTCATAGGTAACTGGCAGTCCAATCGAAAGTCGAACGGCGTTGGTCGCAGTGATGCTACTGCGTGCAACAGAGCTTTTAGTTCTGCGCTGTTGAGCTTAAAGGATCGTGCTCGAAGAGAGGGCGGTGATGCCGTGGTGAACATAGTCAGTTTTTATAAGCGTGACCGGGTTTCCAGCGAAACGGAGTATGAATGTGGGGCTGGCAACATTATGGTTGGCGTAACGCTTAAAGGTGATGTAGTCGAACTAGAATGAGCGGCGGCCGCTCTATTGTGAAGCCGCTTTGACGCTCTTGGGCGTTTGAATGCTCATGAAGTGGTTGTGGTGGAAGGCAAGGGTTGACCAATCTACCTCGGTTGCGAACAAAGCACTTCCAAAGGTAGCCAAATTGTCCGTCACAGATTCTGAGCTGAGCAGGTTTGCTAAATAAGTGAGACCGGGATTGTGCGCGACAACGGCAACACTTTGAATACCATTGGGAGTCGCGCGAAGAACATCCAGAATGGTCTCTGGTGAGGAAAGATAGAGTTCCGGTGCTGTAGTGTGGGGCGCGGTAAAGCCTTGGGCGACATATTCTGTGGTCAATTGCGCCCGTATTGCACTAGATGCCCAAATCCATTCCGCAGGGTTTGGGTGCGCCGCGTACCAGTCTCGCATCAATTGGCCGTCGGCCTCTCCACGCGAGTTTAAGGTGCGCTCATGATCGGTTTTGCCGGGCGCCCCATCGCTCGACTTACCGTGACGAATTAGCCAAATGTATCGCAAGGTTCGGCCCCATTTTTTAGTTATCTAAAGGTTTTTAGCGCTTAAGATAGTTAGTCCCAAAGCTCGAAAAAGTTCTGGATAGCCTGCATCTGTCCGCCTTTCACCGCAGATGGCACCACGATGGGTGTTTTAATGCCGGCATCGAACCATGCTTCAATCCCTTCGCGGATCTCGCTGGCAGAACCGAATAACGTGGTGTCTGCCAACCATCGATCGGATAAACATTCCGGTACACGATCGAAGTCTTGATCTGCAATGGCCGACTCAACGTCGGTCATTTCCTGTTCGTAGCCTGCTTGTTTCCAGTAGTTTCGGTAGTTCGGCAAAAATGCATAGCTGGTCAGAGTTTTGCGGTTCACAGCCATGGCTGCTTCGCGATCGTCGCTTATGCAGGTGGGTATCATATTACCGATGAAAAAATCTCCAGCTCGAGCTTCATCGGAGATATTGGAAAGGGAGTGGCTCATGTAAGAGCGAGCGCCGTTTGCGAACACCATGCCTTGACCGATTTCCTCGGAAAGCTGAATCATCTTGTCGCGCAACGTTGCTAAAACGATGGGTGGCATATCACCGACCCTGGGTGCTGCGTGTAGATCTGCAACAAATTGGCGCATATCTGCCAAGGGCTTACCAGCTTTGATGCCTAGTCGATCCATCGCGGGTGCGTGACTCACGCCTACGCCAAAGCGAAAACGACCATCGGATATTTCGTGTAGAAACGCGGCGGTGCCTGCGAATTCGTTAACATTGCGGGTATAAATGGGTGTGATCGAGGTGCCAATCTGTATGCGTTCGGTGACCATTGCGATGGCGGTGCAGAGCGACAAGCTGTCGCCGAGACTCGGACCGAAGATACCTGGGAAACCGCGACGCTCGGCTTCTTTTGCAACTTCAATGGTTTGTTGGCGGCGGCCAGGAATAGCAGCAAGGCTCATGGCGGGTAGTTGTGTCACTTATGTCCCCTAAGTAAAGTAAATCGCTTAGTAGATTAACTGGGAAGCCATGAATTCGCCAGTCGGCCCGTCAGAAAGATGTGGTCAGAGCCATCGATGCCGCGCGCTGTAACGTTGAGTTAAACGCGCACGAGCTTGCATAAGTCGTGGCGCACGGAATATAAAAACCAAGCCGACGCCGGCTGCGAACCCACCAATGTGGGCCCAAATAGCCACACCGCCGTTGCCACTGCCAAAACTCCCGATCCCGGAAAGTACTTGCAGTAGAAACCAATAGGCCAGCATCAGCACTGCCGGCACGGATATCGTTGTGACATAAAAGATAAGGATGATTAGGAGGTGCACTCGGGCACGTGGATACAAAATGGCGTAAGCCCCCATAACACCACCGATTGCGCCAGAGGCGCCAATCATTGGCACTAGGCTCGAGGGGTCGGTGGCAATTTGCGCGATGGCTGCCGCGAGTCCGCATAAAAGATAAAATAGAATGAACCGGATCGGCCCCATAACGTCCTCGACATTGTCGCCGAACACCCAGAGGAACAACATGTTGCCGATTATGTGCAGCCACCCGCCGTGCATAAACATTGAAGTGAATACAGTGGTTAATCCCGGCCGGCCGTTGAGCTCGCAGGAAAGGTCAGCTGACAGTTGCACGTGGGAGTAGCTGCCTAAGCCCAGCAAGTCGCCTGGCATTAAGGCATAGCTGCAAAAGCTCTGTACTAAAGTCGGGTCGCTACCGAAGCCCTGGACGGCTAGCCATACAAACACATTGATGCCGATCAGTACGTAGGTAGCGATGGGGGTGTTTACGGTTGGGTTTTCATCTCTAAATGGAATCATATGTTTAGAGTCGACTGTTTAGAGTCGACTGTTTAGGGTCGAAGTGGCGGAAAAAAGTCCTCCCGGGAGGGTTTGCTGTGCAGAAAGCTAGACCAGTAACTCGGTCATGTGTTCTATCAACATATTGTTCTCTTCTGGTGTGCCCACACTGATTCGCAACTTGTCTGCCAGACGATCCGTTTCGAAGTATCGCACCAATATGCCGCGTTCTTTCAATGCCAAATAAATGCCTTTCGCTGAGTGGCTTGAAGTGGGAGCGACCGAGGCGAGTAGAAAATTAGCCTGGCTTGGAGGGCAAACAAACCCGAGTTGGCTTAAGGCTCTTTCCACTCGAACACGTTCGTCGCGCACGCGGCGCCACGTCTCACTCGCGTATTCTTGGTCGCCGAATGCAGCGTTGCCAATTTGTTGGCTGATATGATCAATATTGTAACTGTCACGGGTTTTGCCAATGATCGGTTGAATCAGCGACGGATCGCCCATTAGGTAGCCGAGCCGCAATCCAGCGAGGCCATAGCCTTTTGAAAATGTTCGCAAAATGAGCACATTAGGAAATTGTTTGACCAACGACGTACTGTCGTAAGCACTTTGAGGGTCTACAAAATCGACGTAGGCCTCGTCAATGAGGAGCACACCGTCCAGTTCGTCAGCGAATGCAGTCAGAGCAGACATTTGCATCAAGGTGCCGCTAGGTGCATGGGGGTTCACCAAGCAGGTAAGCGCTGCCCCTTGTTGGTTGAGTTGCGCCACGGTGTCTAACGGTAGTTCCCAATCTTGTTCAAGTTGCACTTTAGCGACAGTAGCATCTTGGACCGCTGCCAAAACTGGGTATAGCGAATAGCTAGGTTCAGCCATGCCAAATACACCCTTGGGTTCAACGAAGGTGGTGATCGCAAGTCGCAGTGCTTCGTCTCCGCCGTGGGTCATAACAATATGGTCGCGGGTTAATTGGTGCTGTAGAGCAATTGAATCTCGTAGCGGATCGGCGAGTGGATTGGGGTATTGTCTGAGCGACGCACCGGTGGCTTGGCTTAGTACTTCGTCTACTTTTGGAGACGGCGGATACGGGTTTTCGTTGGTATTGAGCTTAATGGTTTGCCCATCATCAGGTTGTTCACCCCAAATATAGCCCTGCATTGCTTGGATATTGTCGCGCTCATATTTAGTCATTGTTGGGGCTGTCCGGCACCACGTTGTCTGTGGCTCCCGCTGGTCCAAGCAGGATAGCTATCCAGTGGGTCTGCGGATTGGCTTCTAGAGCGATTTTAGCGGTTATGGTCAAAGGCACGCTCAGCAGCATACCGACGGGACCGAGTACCCAACCCCAAACGACCAGGGATAAAAACACCACTAAAGTAGATAAGCCCAGCTCTCGACCCATGAAGCGAGGTTCGACTGCGTTGCCCATAACAACATTCACTACGACAAAACCTACCGCGACACCACCTGCTGCACCTGGGCCGATTTGAATCAGTGCAAGTATTACGGGTGGCACGGCTGCAATGATTGATCCGATGGTCGGGACATAGTTCAACAAAAATGCCAGAAGCCCCCACAGAAGCGGGAAGTCGATGCCAAGCGCCCAAAGGAATAGGGTCACAACAAGACCAGTGACTAAGCTGACACTGGTCTTAATTGCGATGTAGCGATTGACGTTGGCAGCGAAGCGTGTGAAATGCGGTAGATTTTGTTGAGGATTTTTTAAAACGTGATTCAGCTTATTCGGGAAGCTTGCGGCTTCAGCCAATATAAAAATAACCGTCAAAATAATTAGAAAGCTGTTGCTCAATACGCCACCCAAACGGGCGATGGTGCTGCCGGCCAATTCCAAAGCTGAGTTGGGCGAAAAGTTTTTGAAAAGTTGGTTTACGTCGAATGATTCGACTCCGATGCTCATCAACAAAGGACTCAATATGGTGCCAGCGTTTTGCTGTAGTTCGAGCAACCGCTCTTGATAGAAAGGAAGTTTCGCGGAAAATGCGGAGGCAGATTGCGCCACCAAGGCGCCCAGCAAACCGATACCCAGGACCATGAGCACGATGACCACGGGCAATGTAAATGCTTCGGGTACGCCTTTGCGTTGCAGCCAGAACATTGGTGTTGCGGCAATGGTTGCGATAAATACCGAGAGCAGGAAAGGTACCATTAGCTCTTGTGAGGATTTCAAACCCGCAGCAATGATAATCAGAGCGGCCAAAATCAGTACGCTGTTGCCTTTGAAATGCAAGGTGTCATTGGTCATCGCGCGAGCCTACTGAAATGCACGTCGATTAGCGAGGCTTGGCAGCGCTTTGCGGACACGTTCAACTTCGCCGACGTCTATGTCGGCAATGGCGAAACCGTCACCACTTTCCACCTCAGCCACTATGGTGCCCCATGGGTCGACGATTAGGGAGTGGCCGTATGAAGCTCGATTTTTACTGTGTTGACCATGTTGTGCCGGCGCAATGATGTAACACTGATTTTCGATCGCTCGAGCTCGCAACAAAACATGCCAATGGACCTCGCCGGTGGTTGCGGTAAAAGCAGAGGGTACTGAAATTGCCATTGCCCCTCTATCGATCAAAGTCTGATAAAGCATAGGAAAACGTACGTCGTAGCAGATGGTCAAACCGAGCGTGCCAAGACGAGTGTCTGTTAGCACTACTTCGCTGCCTCCAGCGGTTTGCTTGGACTCCATCAGCTGCGGCCCATCAGGTATGGCGACATCGAAAAGGTGAATTTTACGATAGGTTGCTAGCACCTCGCCCGAGGCAGATAGGTAGACGCTGGTGTTGTAACAGCGACCGCTGTCATCAGCCATGCGCTCATGAAAGCCGCCCAGCAAGAGTTCGACGTTGCGCTGCCGTGCCAGAGCGCGACAACGATCCAAAATTGCCCCGCCGTCGGGTAGCAGCTCCAGAATTTCCTGCTTTCCTGCATGGGATCCAAGATAGGCAAAAGCTTCAGCCCAACAGACAATCTCAGCCCCTGCATCGCAGGCTGCATGTGTCAGTGATGCAATACTCTGCATGTTTGTCTCAACATCCGTAGTGGCACAGTGTTGGATTACAGCGACTTTCGTCATGGCTTAAACCGAAAAAGTCAAAGCCTTGATCTTAGCGAGTAATTGCTCCGAGTTCAGCGGTTTTTGGAAGACCGCGCGAATGCCCAAACGGCTGACTGTGGCATTATCGAAATCTGCGTTGCCTGTCACCATGAGCAAGCAGTGGATAAAATTTTTCGAGGCCAAAAATCATGCCTTACAAAAGTCTAGCGCGCCCTCAAGGTGGGTTGCTTAGACTAGATGTCAAACTCAGGTAGGGTGCATTCTACCTTTACACCCAAGTATTCCTCAATGGGGGCTAAGTTAAATGCGTCGTCCTCTGACACGAAGCTAATAGCGATGCCCGTTGCACCAGCGCGACCGGTACGGCCAATGCGATGTACATAGTCCTCCGGATCTTCAGGAAGTTCGAAGTTAATGACGTGGGTAACGCCTTCCACGTGTATGCCTCTTCCTGCTACATCAGTGGCGATTAGATACGGTGTTTCACCGTCTTTAAATCGGTTGAGTGTCGCCAGTCGCTTGCGTTGAGGAATGTCTCCAGCCAGCGCTTCGCAGTCGATGTTTTTCTTCTGAAGATATTTCACCACTCGGTGTGTTTGGTCGCGACGGTTGGTAAAGACGATGGCGCGATCTGCTTGGCTAATAATTTTGGCCAAACAAGCTTCCTTTTCGTGAGCACCGACCATCCAGAATTTTTGCTCGACAGTGTCGGTAGCAACATGCTCGGGCTCAATGACGATGTGTTCAGGATTAATAGTCCATGAGTTCGCTAGGCGCATCACGTCATCGTTAAATGTCGCGGAAAAGAACAATGTCTGACGATTTTTTTTGTGCGGTGTCTGATAGACGATACGCCGTACGTCCGGAATGAATCCCATGTCGAGCATGCGGTCGGCTTCGTCAATGACAAGGCATTCCACACTTTTCAAGTTGACCGCACGTCTTTCCACAAAGTCGATTAGTCTACCGGGTGTGGCGACGAGAATGTCTACCGGCTTTTTCTCTAACTTGGCGAGCTGGGTTTGGATATCCATGCCACCCACAACGCACACGGTACGCTCGTCCATATACTTGGCGAGACCCTTAGCATCACCTTCAATTTGCAATGCCAGTTCCCTGGTCGGAGCCAGCACAAGTGCCCGCGGTGACCCCAGCGCTTGGTTTTCTATTGGGTTTTCCCAAAAACGGGTAAGCGCAGTGATGAGAAATGCCGCAGTCTTCCCCGTGCCTGTTTGAGCTTGTCCGGTGATATCGTAATCTGCCAAACCGAAGGGCAGAGAAGTGTTTTGTATAGGCGTGCAATACTCAAAGCCTAAGTCTGCAATTGCATGCATTAACGGGTCGGGTAGGGCGAAATCATGGAAACGTCCCTTGTCGGCTACTTCTGGTACGTCAAAGTTCTCAATCTGCCAATCTTGCATGAATTGCCTTATGGGGTTTGTTCGAGTGTTTGTTCTACGGTGGCTAACTTCACACAAAGTGTGAGGATTTGCATTGCCGCGTTTAGGTCAGAAAGCTCTGCGAACGTAGGGGCGATACGCACATTTTTGTCTTCTGGATCATCGTTGTGTGGGAATGTTGCCCCAGCGGGGGTCAGTGTGAGCCCTACTTGTTGCGCTAAGTTTATCACTTCTCGAGCCAAGCCGGGCCTTAAATCTAGCGATACAAAATATCCACCGGTAGGTTGGGTCCAGTGGGCAATATCTAATTCGCCGAGCTCATCTTCCAGCGTGGCGAGCACGAGATCGAACTTGGGTTTCAAAAGTGCGGCGTGCGCTTGCATGTGTTCTGCGATGCGGCCTTGCAAAAAACGTACATGGCGCAATTGGTTTACTTTATCGGGACCAATCGTCATGAAGCCAAGCTGGCTTTCGAGCGTTGCTAGGACTCGTTCGCTGGAAGCAAGAAACGCCACACCACCGCCCGCAAAGGTAATTTTTGAGGTGGATGCGAATTGCACAATATGATCTTCAGTGCCATGACTGATCGCTGCCGCCTGAATGGAGGCCAACGTTCGCATTGGGAATTCGAGATCGTGAACAGCATAAGCATTGTCCCAAAGTACAACGAAATCTTCTGCAGCAGCGAGCTTCGGAAGTTCTGCAAGTGCCTGAACCGTTTCCTCGGAGTAAGTGCAACCGGTAGGGTTGCTATACTTTGGAACACACCATATGCCTTTTACTGATGGATCTTCGACGGCGCGGCGAACCTCTTCAAGGTTCGGTCCGTCAGCCGTCATGTTGACCGTGCGCAGATCAAGACCTAGAGCGTCGGACAGTACGTAGTGGCGGTCATAGCCCGGCACTGGTGCGATCAGCGCTGGCGACGCGTCTTTCTGCCAACGTCGCTCGTCGCCCCACAAGCCGACCTGCATGGCGGTGTGGGTCACCAGATGCATCAAATTCAAACTTGAATTGCCGCCGGCGATAACAGTTTCAGCAGGGACATCTAAAAGTTCTGCACCCAGCTCTCTAGCTTCAGGTAAGCCGCGAAGCCCGCCGTAGTTGCGAACGTCGGTACCATCTTTAGCCCTGTAGTTGCCTTTGATGGTATTTTCTAAGCCTTCACTCAGTGCCAGTTGATCTGCAGCGGGTTTTCCGCGGCTAAGATCCAAAGCGATTTTGTTTCCCGCAACCAAATCGTAGTCCTTACGCAGTTCTTGGCGAAGGCTAGAAAGCGCTTGGTGGTCCAGTTGATTCATTGATGACGTCACAATGACACCCCTTCGTCGATACCTAACATGAGGTTGAGATTTTGCACGGCGGCCCCTGCTGCCCCCTTACCTAAATTGTCGTAGCGACTGACGATGAGCAGCTGTTCGTCGTTGGCAAAGACCATAAGCTCAACTTTGTTGGTGTCATTGCAGGCGGTAGCGTTCAAAAAGCCGTTGTTTGTCATTTCGAAACCCATCGGTAAAACATCTATAAACTTTTCCTGGGCGTAGCTGTCGGACAAGCACTGATGAACATCTGTTGCAGTGTTGACGTTGAGTTCGGCGAGGAATAAGGGTATTTGCACCACCATGCCTTGATAGTAGTGAGCAACAGTAGGACTAAAAATCGGTTTTTGCTGCAGGCCCGAAAAGACCTGCATTTCCGGGACGTGTTTGTGTTGTAGGTCAAGCCCGTATACTTGGCTGTTGAGGCTGTCTTGCTGGGCATCAGAAAATTCTTGCTGAGTCTCGATCATTTGTCGGCCGCCGCCTGAATAGCCGGACACAGCGTGGCAGCGCAATAAACTTGCCGGTTCGAGTAGCCCATTGTCGATTAATGGTCGAATCGACAGAATGAAGCCTTGAGGATAACAACCAGGATTGCTCACGCGGCTAGCGGTCTTAATGTTGGCTCGCGTTTGAGCATTGAGTTCCGGCAGGCCGTAAGCCCAGCTAGGATCAATTCGGTGCGCGGTGCTGGCATCAATGATGCGACCTTGTCCTGCAGCTAACTGCAGAGCTTCCCGTGCGGCGTCATCAGGTAGGCACAGAATTGAAATGTCTGCGCTTTGCAAACAGTCTTGGCGACGATTTGGGTCTTTCCTTTCGCTATCGTCCAGATAGACAAGCTCAAGATCTTCCCGAGCTTGAAGTCGCTCAGTGATCTGTATTCCTGTTGTGCCAGCTTGGCCGTCGATAAATATCGTTGCCATTGTTGATCCGAGATTGCAAAGGGCGCGGAATTTTACGGTGAGCGAGGCCTTATGTTAAGGATTATTCGGGTTTAGTCGACGCCCGAAGGTCTTTATCGACCACCAAACCAAATACAGTGAGCCAATTGGGATGAGCAATGTTTGGAGAATAAAGACGACAATGAGGCTGATAATCTCCTCAACGATTTTTTCCACAGCTTCGCGTACTTGCTCAAGCTGGGCTTTTAGATCCAACGACTGTCGTGTGGCGTTCAAAAGGTTACTCAACCCCGCGGCGGTCCGATCAATAAAACCTGCCTCTTCGTCGGCTTGTGTTGGGTTCTGGACAGACTGCAGTGCTTGCACTTGAGTTGTGGTAGCCGCTAGGTGATCCATCGCTTGTGTTTGTTGGTCTTCCAAGAATGCGGTGTTAGCAAGATAGCCCAGTGATAACACCGCGACAAAGATAAAACGCACACAAATGAAAGCAAGGAACGCGCGCTGACAGAATTTTGTTGCTGGATTTTTTGCCGGTCTCCAGACGAAAAAAATCGTCCACGCAACCGCAATGGTGACAGCGCCTGCGAACCAGGTTGAGGCGAAAATCTCTCCCAAGGTCAATTGCATACCAAGGGAAACGCTGGCGACTAGCGCCAGCAGGGAAAAACGTTCTACCAAGTCATTAATTGGGTCGAGTATTTCGCCTAGGGTTAGGGTGACACCAACACCAACCGGTTGTATCGCGACCTCAGTTCCTTGAGCCACAGAAATAACGCCGTTAAATGCTCGTGCGAGTGCGGCAACAGTGAGCGCGCGTTTGAATGTTCCTTCGGTAACGTCCAAGGCAATGTCATCAAAATATCGTGACCAGGATAGTCCGACGATGCCGAGTAGCAGCAGTGTCAGCGCTAAGTTGCGCCAAAGTAGAGATCGAATCAGGCGACGTTGCTCTGTTGACTGTAGAAAAGAGAGTCTAGCTTTTCAGAAATCACATTGCTCAGATTTGTGCGGTCCAGATTTGACATATGTTCTATGGCCGCTGGATTTACGCGGTGCAAGTGCATTACCGGCCAGGACTGTTCTAGCTCCCGTAGGTCGCCTTTGGCGAGCACTGGAAGGAACGGGTCGTTGTCGGGTTGCCGAGATATAATTGCCTTGAGCCCAGCTTCGAAAGGGATTTGACGTTTTCCCAGGTTTCTATTCTCATCGATATTTGCAAGATAGAGACCAGTCCGCTCGATGAGTTCGCCAGGCACGATGTAAAGGCCGGTGGCGGTTATAGAGCTTTTGTCGACGTTGAAAAACGTATCATGAAATGCCGATGCGTCGGGCAAGATGACCAACTTTCGATCCCAATCGTCGGGAAAGAACATGTTGTAGTTCGAGTAGATTTGCTGCACCGATGGAGAATAGACACAAAGAGTTTGTTCGAATTGCATTACGAACTCCATTGCGCGGCTCGCCTCGGCGAAATCGTCTAAATCCCAAGCTAAATCTGAATTTTCAGGTATCTCTGTAGTCATGCTAAGTCCCTTGCACGCTGCCTTTGTTGACGATGTTACCGGTAAATAGGGGGATGGACTCAAGTTGAGCGCTAAAGTGTGTGGTCGGTCTCATTCCGGGCGAGGCGCGGGTCAAACTTTGAGCGGTTGGTCGGGGTAGATTTGCTGAGCACGGTGAATGAAACGCAAGGTTTTAAGCGCATCGAACCAATTGGTGATGCCTCGGGATCGGGGTGCCAAGTTAGTGAATCCTGTGGCGAGTTTGTCAGCCACGGACATCCAGCCCAATTCGCTGAGTATTTCACTGATGATAGGTGAAAAAGTAGCGGATGATGGCTTTTCGGCGTACTCCGCGAGTTGTTTCATCGCCTCGGTCAGTAGTACGAAAGTATTGGGGTGGTAGCTCTTGAATTCGGAAGGCCGCATGCCTTCCTCCAACTCCCGGTGGATACGCGCGAGCGCCGGTCCGGTGCCAAAGGGTACGCGGGTCGACAACCGAGCCTCCACCCTAACGGAGACGTCTGCCATGATTGTGACTGGGGCAATTTTCGCCAGTTTATTTAGGACGTGGAAATCTTCGCCTGCGTTCCTTTTGGGGAATCCGCGAACTGTTGCATAGCTCTGCGCATGGATCGACAACGTGCTGCCTAAGGTGGGGTAGGCGTATAGCGAACCTGCGCTGCGTAAACCGGCAACGTAGTGGTCCATGTGGGCATCGTAAAGACGTGCAGCCAACGCAAGCTTGGGATCTGAGCTGACATGTTGATGATTGAAAATCACCGTGCCACTGGTGGGCATCGTTTGTTGGAAGTAGCCGCTCGGCAAACGCACATCAGCGTCGCTTTGAAAAAACCAGGGGGATCGAATTTGCTTGGCGTTATAGAGAAAGAGCGCCGTATCAGTGCCAATTTTTCGCGCCAGACCGACGCCCTGGTGTTGAGGCAGAGGCTGGGTGACATGGTCTATCAGGTAGGTATTAGGGCATCCGGCAAAGTCGAGTAAAGTCAGGGTGCGTTTTCTAGCCGCCTGATCCGCGTTGTCGGGTGCATTGACGATTAGAATGAGTAACGCGTCGTGATCGACGCAGTAGTCGATGAGCATTTGGATCGAGGCCGGTGTTTCATCGTAGGCGGGAATGATCAAAGCCCACCTGTACGGCGCGGTGCGCTCTGTGTTGATTTCGATTCCCTCTAGCGAGGCGTAGGTTGAGAGGTATTTCTCAACAACATTCAATGCAGTGCAGCGCGAAGAGGTAACGTGGAAACAAGTTCATTTTCAAAGGCAGCAAGTTCTATAAATCTGGGCACGACAGCTGTTGCATCACAATGACTGCTTGCGAGGTCAACAAATAGCAGCCAATGGCGGCTTTCGCTCAGGGCGATGTCTTGGTAGAACGCTTGAAGTATGGGGTCGTTAAGATGCTGGGCGATGAGTTCGAAACGTTCTGCGCCTCGACGCTCGACTACGGCGCCAACCAAAAGGCGGTCGAGTAAAAAATTCTCGGTGCCGCGGCGTACTTGTTGATTGAGAGTGCCAACGTAGGCATCTTTTACATCTGGCGCCGGCGCTATTTGTCGAGTGAGTAACAGTTTAACGACTTCACGGTAGTGGTTGAGTTCCTCCACAGCGAGATCGACCATAGCGGCTAACAACGCGGGTTGGTCAGGGTAGTGCGCAGCGACATTCATCGCCATTCCCGATGCTTTTTTCTCACACGAAGCGTGGTCTTGCAGAAAGACATCAAAGTCTGCAAGAACAGTTTTGATCCACCTTGGATCAGATGCGACGAGTGGCGCCGCTACGGATATATCTGATTCAGCCATTGAGCGATATCGGATATTTCTTGGGGACACACTTGATGCCCCATCGCGTATTCGTGCCATTCGACTGGGTAGCTGAAACCCAACAACGCCTCTCGTGAGGTGATCGCACGAGTGATAGGAATCATAGCGTCGCTAATTCCATGGGCCATAAAAATTGGTGTTTCGGCGTTTGCAAAGTCCAGACGGGTAGCGAGATTCTCGTGATCGTGCACATAGGTAGACAAAGCCATTACGCCTGCCAGCTTTTGTCTGTGTGCAAGGGCGAGCTGTAAGGCAATGACACCGCCTTGGGAAAAGCCCGCTAATGTAATTTTTTCGGATGGTACACCGCGCTCCACTTCTGCGGCGACAATTTCGGCAATGCCATCGGCGGAGGTGGCAATGTCCTCTCCTCCGGCCAAGGGCGCGCCAGGGTCAATGTCATACCAACCGCGCATTTCAGCCCCGCCATTGATAGTTATTGGACGAACAGGTGCATTTGGGAAAACAAATCGCAATGGCTGGGCTAAATCCAGCATCGGCACTATGGGTTCAAAATCGGAGGCGTCTGCACCTAAACCGTGCATCCAGATAACTGTACCCACAGAATTAGCGCCTGTTTCGACCTCAATACACTCCAACATCGCATTTCACCTAAAAAAACTGCGAATGACCTTATGCTGGGCTTACTTTGAGTGCAAGTTCTACGGATAATGCGCGCCATGGACGAAGGACTAGACCGAGCAACGACCAAAGACATGACGCGGCTCACCCCTGCGCTCAAATTTTTAACGCCCTATATTAAACAGGTGGTCTTCGCCAGTATTGCGCTGGTGGTTACCGCGGGCGCAACACTGTCGATAGGGCAAGGGCTGCGCATGGTCATAGACCAAGGGTTCGCCAGTGGCGATGCGAATATTCTCATCGACTCGATAAGCTTGTTTGCCGGCTTTGTAGGCGTGCTCACTGTGGGTACGTTTGTTCGCTTCTATTTTGTCTCCTGGGTGGGGGAGCGCGTCAGCGCTGACATTCGCCTCGCTGTATTCACCCATCTTCTGGATTTGCATCCGGGGTTTTTTGAAAAGAACGCGCCGAGCGAGATTCAATCGCGCATCACCACCGATACCACCCTCTTACAAACCGTAATTGGGTCGTCAGTATCTATCGCACTGCGCAATATATTGATGTTCATCGGTGGTTTGACGTTACTGTTCATTACCAACGTAAAGTTGAGCCTGATTGTGCTTGCCAGTGTGCCGCTGGTGGTTTTCCCGGTCATTATCTTCGGGCGACGAGTGCGCCAATTGTCGCGTAGCAGCCAAGATCGATTGGCTGACGTGGGTAGCTATGCCGGAGAATCGTTGCGGCATATAAAAATCGTCCAATCGTTCAACCACCAAGGTGAGGATGAACGACGGTTTACGTTGCGGGTAAATGATGCCTTTGAGGTGTCTATTCAGAGGATCCGACAGCGGGCTTTCCTCATTGCAGCGGTGATGCTGTTGGTTTTCGGTGCCGTGGCTACCATGTTGTGGGTGGGTGGACAGGATGTTCTCTCCGGCAATACCAGTTCTGGAGAACTGGCAGCGTTCATATTCTATGCATTCATTGTCGCCGGCTCCGTAGGTGCCATTAGTGAAGTGCTCAGCGATTTACAGCGCGCAGCGGGTGCTATGGAAAGGCTAATGGAACTCCTGCAATCACCTAGTGAGATTCTCCAAGTGCCAGAACCCAAGACACTCGTAGCCGATGCGAATCGTGAGGTAGCGCTTGAGCTTGATGGTTTGAATTTTTTCTACCCTACGCGACCCGATGCACAAGTTTTGCGTGATGTGTCGTTTCGCGTTGATCCTGGCGAGATGGTTGCTATCGTCGGGCCATCCGGCGCCGGCAAGAGCACGCTGTTTGATTTAATCCAGCGCTTCTATAATCCCAGCTCAGGGCGAGTACTGTTGAATGATATCGATAGTGTGGAGTTAGGTCTGTCCGATCTACGCGGTGTTGTTGGGTTTGTGCCACAAGATCCGGTTATGTTTTCAGGCAGTTTGAGTGAGAACTTACGCTACGCCCGTGCCTCTGCCACTGCAGACGAACTTCGAGATGCGCTAAAAATTGCCCATGCATTGGAATTTGTTGACGCCTTACCTGATGGCTTGGAAACGCGGATTGGCGAAGATGGTGTTGGGCTCTCTGGTGGCCAACGGCAACGTTTAGCCATTGCTCGAGCACTGCTTTCAAAGCCTTCGATATTGTTGTTGGATGAAGCCACCAGCGCACTAGATGCGGAAAGTGAGCACCATATTCGGCTGTCCATAGAAAGCCTTAAGGGTCATATGACGATAATGGTAATAGCCCACCGCCTCTCCACCGTACGTCAGGCTGATCGGATTCTGGTGCTAGAAAATGGCCAGTTGATAGACAGTGGCAACCACGAAGAACTATTGATCAGTAGCCCCCTTTATTCGCGGTTTGCGCAAATGCAATTCGCGGTCTAAGCACTGGTTTCGCGCTATGGGCTCCGAATTCGCTGTAGGCACCGACTAAAACAATCCCAGCTGACCGTTCTGTTGGGGCGCGCGGAGCTTTACACCCACACCGATTAGCCGCACGGGCTTTTGTCCACGTGCCCAAGCGATTTCTAACAGCGACTGGAATGCTGTGAGGGAAATATTGGAACCGGCGTGCGCGGCTGTTGTGGTTTCAAATCCGCTGAAGCGAACTTTAATAGTACGGCCGACGATTCGATGTTGGCATTCGGCACGCTCAACCCGGGCTTCTAACTCGCTCACCAAAGTGGTGAGCGCGCTAAGACAGCTTTCGAGGCCACCAATGTCTTGGGCGTAGGTGCGTTCTGCTGAAAGCGACTTACGTATTCTGTCGGTACGCACCGGTCTTTCATCAATTCCTCGTGAAAGCTCAAACAGCCGCGCACCAAATTTTCCGAAACGCTGAGTGAGTTCTGGCAAGTCGTGTTGTTGAAGATCATGACAGGTAGTTATGCCCAAACTCTTCATTTTTGCTGCGGTCACTGAGCCGACGCCAAAAATTTTATTGACAGGCAGAGCGCTAATGAACGTCTCTATGTCGTTTGGCGTGACCGTAAATTGGCCATCGGGTTTGTTCCAGTCTGACGCGATCTTAGCGAGAAACTTGTTGGGTGCGATTCCTGCTGAAATCGTAATACCGACATCCGACCTGACTCGATCTCGAATTTCGCTAGCAATACGCGTCGCGCTACCGTCTTGTACTTGGCATTCACTGACATCAAGAAACGCTTCGTCGAGAGACAGTGGTTCTACCAATTCGGTGTAGTCGCGGAATATGGCCTGGACGCGTGCTGATTCATGCTTGTACTTGGCCATTTGCGGAGGAAGTACGACGAGTTGCGGGCATAGCCTGATGGCCTGACTCATGGGCATTGCAGAGTGGACCCCGAAATCGCGAGCATTGTAGTTGCAAGTGGCGACTACCCCGCGTTTATCCGGGCGCCCGCCGACCGCGATGGGTAGATCTCGCAGAGAGGGATCGTCGCGCATTTCTACTGATGCATAGAAAGAGTCGCAATCGCAGTGAATAATCTTGCGCATAGCAAAACTCTACCCCAGAAATGATTGCGAAGAAATTAGTGTTTTTTTGCGTAGCCGCGACGTAAGCCAATGGTTTAGAATTGCGCCGCTACAAAATAAGAATAAAACAGCGAAATACGGCACACGAAAAGTTCGTATTCACTTTTTAGAACAGTTTAAAAATCGACTGTGTTCAACATACGCTGCGTGCAACGAAGGGCGCGTTCAGCACTAAAACGAAACTGTAATTCAAGGGGACTAATTCATGGGACCACTTTCAGGATTTCGCATTATCGAGCTTGCGGGTATCGGGCCTGGGCCGTTTTGCGGAATGATGCTTTCAGATATGGGCGCAGAAGTAATTCGCGTCGAACGGCTACAAAACGCGTCAGCCGCGCCAAAAGATGTTCTGCAACGCAATCGCCGTTCCATTGCCTTGGACCTGAAAGATCCTACTGGGGTTGAAACCGTACTCCGCTTGGTCGAAAGCGCGGACGCGTTATTTGAAGGCTTCAGGCCTGGTGTGACCGAACGATTAGGTTTAGGTCCCGAGCATTGCATGAAGCGTAATCCAAAATTGGTGTACGGGCGGATGACAGGTTGGGGACAAGACGGGCCCATGGCCAAGGCTGCCGGACACGACATCAACTACATCGGTCTGGCAGGTGCGCTGCATGCAATTGGTCGCGCAGGAGAACGGCCAGTGCCACCACTAAACTTGGTTGGTGATTTTGGCGGCGGTGGCATGTTGCTGGCGTTCGGTGTCGTTTGCGGTTTGCTCGAATCACAGAAGTCAGGCGAAGGCCAAGTGGTGGACGCCGCCATGGTTGACGGTACTGCTGCCCTAATGGCGATGTTCTTTTCCATGGCCGCTAGCGGTAGTTTTAGCGACCAGCGCGGCACCAACTTGTTAGATGGTGGTGCGCATTTTTACGACACGTATGAGACGCAAGACGGCAAAGCTATCTGCATCGGTTCAATAGAGCCGCAGTTTTATGCACTGCTTATTGAAAAGGCGGAGCTTGATCCGGAAAAGTACAAAAACCAGATGGATCCGACTATGTGGCCGGAATTGAAAGCCGATCTAACCAAAGTCTTCTTGGGTAAAACTCAAGCCCAATGGTGTGAGATTATGGAAGGCACCGATGTATGCTTCGCACCAGTATTGTCCATTTTTGAAGCCCCTGAGCACCCACACAACAAAGCTAGAAACAGTTTTTTTGAGGTAGATGGCGTTATGCAGCAAGCGCCCGCGCCTCGGTTCTCACGAACCACAGCAGAAATTTCACATGGCGCTAGAGTCCCAGGAGAGGACACCATTTCCGTTTTGATGGATTGCGGATTTAACGCCGATGAAATAAGTGCTTTACAAAAACAAGGCGTCATAGCCGATTAAGCACAGACTCTAAACTTAAAAAAATATAAGGTCGAATAATGAGTGTTGAACTACTAGACAACCCACGTTTCCATGGTTATCGAGTCCGCCGCCAGATCGAAGGCAAAACCTATCAGGAATATTTTTCTCTGAAAGAGAACAGCAAGCGTTTGCGAGGCGCAAAAAAAGCGGCAGTAAAAGTCATAGCCGATGCTCGGGATACTGAATTGGCCGGTGTACAAGACAAAGCCAAAGACAAAGCGGCAAAACAGATTCAGTTTGATGAAAGCGGCCAAATTAAAGGTATTTTATGCCGTTTGAAACGCGAAAAGAGCGGCACCATGACGCCTGTTTTTCAGGTTGGCATTATGTCCCGAGAATCCGGCAAGATTGTCAATACCACTGTTTCAATCAACAAACATGGTATCGAATCCGCCTGGTCCCAAGCCGTGGAATTCTATTGCCGACACAAGTTGATCAACAAGCGTTCCAATGTTTTTAAAGAGTTGCTTAGCATGTGCCCTAAGAAAGCTAAAGTGACACGTATGATCAAAGCGATGAGCTAACGGTGGGATACGCCGCGGAATATCAACGCTCGCTTACTGATCCTGCTGGCTTCTGGCTAGATCAAGCACAACAAATCCCATGGATTGAACCGCCTACTCAGGCGCTCGATCAGGATGAGAATGGTGCCTGGCGTTGGTTTCGTGGTGGTAAGTTGAATACCGCATACGTTGCCCTTGACCAACATGTTTTGGCTGGTCGAGGTGAACAGACTGCACTTATCTACGATTCTCCCGCGACTGGAGTAGTAGAAAAATACAGCTATCAAGAATTGTTGGACTGGACAGCTAAGGTTGCCGGTGCGTTGGCAGGCCTTGGTGTTGAAAAAGGTGATCGTGTTGTCATCTATATGCCCATGGTGCCTGAGACCGCCGTTGCAATGCTGGCTTGTGCTCGATTGGGCGCGGTGCACTCCGTGGTGTTTGGGGGTTTTCCACCCCCAGAGCTCGCCACGAGAATCGACGATGCCACACCCAAAGTCGTACTGGGTGCTTCGTGTGGCATTGAATTTGACCGAATTATTCCTTACAAGCCGCTACTCGACGAAGCCGTAAGACTTAGTACACATAAGCCCGACGCGGTGGTTGTGCTGCAACGACCCCAGTGTGAAGCTGATTTGAGTTCTGAGCGCGATGTTGACTGGAAGCCTTGGGTGGAAGCTGCCAGCCCTCACGCCTGTGTGCCTGTAGAGGCAACAGACCCGTTGTACATCTTGTATACGTCGGGAACCACCGGCAAGCCTAAGGGCGTGGTGCGAGACCACGGTGGCCATGCGGTTGCCCTTAACTATTCGATGTCTGCCGTTTACGATTGTGATGTCGGTGATGTGTATTGGGCGGCCTCTGATGTTGGTTGGGTGGTAGGCCATTCCTACATTGTCTACGGTCCGTTATTCAAAGGCTGTACCACCATCTTGTATGAAGGAAAGCCGGTGAGAACGCCGGATGCAGGGGCATTTTGGCGAGTGCTGAGTGATCACAAAGTTAAGAGTTTCTTCGTTGCACCCACAGCGTTTCGTGCGATTAAAAAAGAAGATCCCGATTGCTTGCTGAAAGAAGCCTACGACCTCTCTCACTTAAAGTATCAGTTCGTTGCTGGTGAGCGACTGGACCCGCCTACCTATCACTGGCTAGAAGAGCACCTACCCGGCGTGCCCATCATCGATCACTGGTGGCAGACCGAAACGGGTTGGTCAATTTGTACCAACATGGCAGGTGTCGAGCTGTTGGAAACGAAAGCTGGATCGCCAACGCTGCCTGCGCCTGGTTACGAGCTTAAAATTCTAGATGAGAGCGGAACAGAATTGGGACCGAACCAAGAAGGCGCAATAGTCATCAAGGAACCACTCCCACCGAGTGGCTTCCCCACAGTTTGGGGTGATCATGATCGCTACGTAGAGAGTTATTTTAGCCAGTACCCTGGTTACTATTTGACGGGTGATGGTGGTTATAGAGACGAGGACGGCTATGTCTATGTGATGGGCCGCATCGATGATGTCATCAATGTTGCGGGGCATCGATTATCCACCGGGCAAATTGAAGAAGTGGTTGCCGACCACCCGGCTGTGGCCGAATGTGCTGTTGTGGGCATTGCCGATATAGACAAAGGCCAAGTCCCGGTAGGGCTTTTACTGATCAAAGACGGACAAAATATTGAAGCCGAGTCTTTGCAGGCTGAGCTTGTGCAAATGGTAAGAGACAACGTTGGCGCGATTGCAAATTTTAAGCGCGCGGTAGTTGTTACGCGCTTACCCAAGACGCGTTCAGGAAAAATCCTACGCCAAGTAATGCGAAAAATGATCGATGGAGATCCCTATACGGTACCGTCGACCATTGATGACCCAGCTATCATTGATGAAATTGAGATCACTCTAAAGGCCGCAGGGGTTATGACAGAGTGATCATCGTCCACGGCACGATACCCATTCTCGCTGAACGCAAAGAAGAGGCCATGGACCTCGCTCGCCGTATGGCGGACGCCACGCGTACCGAAATGGGCTGCATTTCCTATGATTTCTATCTTGGCTTGGCTGATCCGAATACGCTGATGTTGTTCCAGGAGTGGGAGGATATGGACTGTCTCATGGGGCATTTCCAAACAGACCATATGAATGCGTTTCTCAAAGAGTTGCCTGACTTGGTATCCGGTGAAATCACTACTAAGCGATATGCGGTGCAAAGTGTGGATGACGGTGAAGCAACTCTTAAAAAAGATTCAGCGCCGCCAATTCTTCACTAGTAGCTAGTTACTGGTATCTGTCCGGAAGGGACAAAATTAGATTTTGCGATCGCTCCCAGGCATTTGATCTGCAGTGAAACTTTGCACCATGCCTGCGCCGCTCCGCGGTACCCGTTCTACGAAAACAAGCCCAGCCGAAGACGCCCGGTCTTTTTTCTGCGTCCGGCTTGGCTTTAAGGCGCAAAGTTTCACTGCAGATCAAATGCCTTGCGTGAACCGCCGAACCCAGATTGTCCTCTCCGGACCGGCTCTAACTTAACTGGTTCTTGGGTCTGGTTGTGGTGGGCTTACGGTGTCGTGTCGCTGCCGGACTAACATCGCCAGGCGGGTGAGATCACCACTCACAACAAGCGACTAGTGTCGGTCCCGAAAGGGAAAATTTAGAGCGTGCGATTGGCCGAGGCATTTGAGCTGGATTTGAACTTTGCGCTATTGGACTCGAGCCGAACGCAGAAAAAAGACCAGGCGTCTTCGGCTGGGCTTGTTTTCGTAGTGCGGGTACCGCGGAGCGGCGAAGGGTTTGCGCAAAGTTCAAATCCAGCTCAAAAGCCGAATCGAATAGCTAACACCAAAATTCCACCCGTTCGAAACTCGCACCAAGTCAACTAGTTATCAGGCTCGGGTGGCGGTGGCCCCGCAGCTTCGCGCAGTTGCCGCACCATTGCTGCGGTGACAGCGCACAGCGATAGAGAAAATGTGATTTCCAATGCGCCAAACAACAGCGTGTCTGGGTCGAAGCACATCAGTGTGCCGTGGATGAAGTACAAGAGTGAAACCATGCACATGAAGAAGGTACCGCGTATTTGCCCGGACATCATAGCGGGTAGTGGTAGTAACAGCGGTAGTACTTGTAAGGCAAAAAAAACAACGTTCAGCCAGATGTTCGGCGTGCTTGAAAACAAGAATTGGTTGAGAGCAGTCATTGCAAACAATGAACCGACCATGGTGTACGCGCTGAAGAGCCAGAGTTGCATCAGCAGAGCCTCATTGGAGTCGGAGGGCTAACTGGGCAAGGCGTTCGCCTTGCGCTTGGGCGATTTCTGCTTCGTCGGATGAAAGTTCGCCGCCTTGGTGTCCCCAATGAGTGGCGCCGTAGGGTGTGCCACCTGTTGAGGTACTGGTTAAAGCTGGAACCGAATAAGGCACGCCTTGAAGTAACATGCCGTGGTGTAAAAGTGGAATCATCATGCTTGTCAGTGTGGTTTCCTGACCGCCATGTAGCGAGTTGGATGAGCCGAATACACCTGCAGGTTTGTCCACCAGCGCTCGCGACATCCATAGATCTGCAGTTGAGTCTAAAAAGTATTTGAGCGAGGCGCTCATGTTACCGAAGCGGGTCGCGCTGCCTACCGCCAACCCAGCACACGCAGCCAGTTCGTCCTTAGTGCAATAGACGGCGCCCTCTTCGGGCACTGGGGCCTCTGTGCGTTGCGTGTTAAGCCCGACTTCAGGGACTGTTCGGATCATGGCGTCGATGCCGCTAACACGGTCTACACCGCGCGCAATGTTGAGCGCGAGATTGCGTGTGCCACCGCTGCGCGAGTAATAGACTACGAGAATGTAGGGTTGCAAAATTTATCCTAGTATTTGATGTACGTTTTCAGGTGGACGACCGATCACTGCTCGATCGCCACTAACGACAATGGGTCGCTCCATTAGAATGGGATAACTTACCATCGCGTCGATCAATTCGCCGTCTGTTGCGTTGTGTAGATTATTTTCTATGTAGATGCTTTCTTTAGTGCGCATCATCTCACGCGGCGTCACCGCCAACATTGCGCAGATCGATTGAATCTCTGGGGCGTTGAGTGGTGTATTCAAATACTCCACAATTTGCGGAGTGACGCCTGCGGCTTCAATCAATGCCAGGGTTTGCCGTGATTTAGAACAGCGTGGGTTATGATAGATGGTGACATCGCTCATGATGGCTCCGTGTAAGAATTTGTGTGCAGTATAGTGAACCCTGGAACCAGGCGAAACGTGGACGAACAAACGAATCGTGGAAGAGAAGAACGTAATACATAGAGGTTTAGCAGATCGGCTCCCAGAGTTGTGGAGAAGCGTCCGCTGGTATCTGCAACAGATGTGGAGTCAGTTTCTTGCCCACGACTGCTTAAATGCGGCAGGCGCTTTAACCTACACCACGCTTTTTGCTGTGGTACCGATGATGGCCGTGGCATATACGTTTTTTTCCCTCATTCCTGAGTACGCGCAGGTCGGCATTCAGGTAGAAAATTTCATCTTCAGCAATTTTGTGCCAGGCAGCTCCGACGTTGTACAAAGTAAGTTGGCAGAATTTGCTCAACACGCGCGTAGTTTAACTTCCATTGGCTTTCTCATTCTCTTCGTCACTGCATTCATGACGCTTATAACCATCGAAAAGAGTTTTAACACGATCTGGCATGTCGCCGAACCACGGCGCGGCTTGCAACGCTTTTTACTCTACTGGGGTGTCTTGTCGCTTGGTCCTGCGTGTTTAATCGTTGGTATTCTTACCAGTATCTATTTGGTTTCGCTGCCATTGGTGTCCGAGATCGATGCCTATGGCATTGGTGGCGTGTTGCTCAGTTATTTGCCACTACTGCTAAATCTGGCTGGTTTCACGGTGCTTTACTATGCCGTGCCTAACTGCCATGTTCCGTTTAAACATGCCTTAATCGGCGGCTTGGTGACGATGATGGTGTTCCAAGGTGCCTTCACACTCTTCGCCCAAGGCTCAAAAGGATTTTCCTATCAGGCAATCTATGGTGCCTTTGCTGCCGTTCCGTTGTTTCTCTTTTGGCTATGGCTGGTATGGGTGATCATCTTGTGCGGCGCCATTTTTGTCAGATGCCTGTCGTTACCCCGCGATGATGAAGCTGATGCTGAACCACTGGTGATTAAGACCGCGCGAGTCTTGAAAATTTTCCATGCTGCCCACTTGCGGGGGGAGACGGTGTCCGACAAAGAAATCAATGCTGTGGTGACGTTGAATCGAGCCGAGCACAACAAGATGTTTGAAGTCTTCCAGGAATTTAAATTACTCAACCAAACTGAAGATGAGCATTGGATACTGGGTCGGAACTTGAAGGCAGTTACCCTTTGGGATTTGTACCAACGGTTACCAGATGGCCTTTCGCTGGAGCGACTCAAGACCATCAATGATTTTCCTCAAGTGGTTGAGCCGCTCATCTCTATTACTCAGTTTGGTTCTAATGAAATGTCAGTCACGATGGATTCGGTGCTAGCGCTATGAAAAATTTAGTTATTATCTTGTTGTTGGTCACGGCCTCGAGCTGTGGTGGCGAACAGGTTCATTTTGCCGATGGCAGTCAAACTCAACTCAGTCATTGGGATGGGCGTTGGCTGGTCATTAACTATTGGGCTGAATGGTGTGGACCGTGTCGCGCAGAAATTCCTGAGTTGAACGAACTGCACGATTCTAGAGTTCAACATGGGGTAGTAGTGCTGGGGGTAAATTGGGATGGCGTTAGCGGCGAAAAACTGACGGGTGTGATTGAGCGAATGGAGATTGAGTTCCCAATTTTGCGAGATGACCCCTACCAAAAATATGGTTACGAAAGAGCGCAACAATTACCTGTGACAGTAATTCTAAACCCACAAAGAGAAGTGGTGAGAACGCTTATGGGTCCTCAAACTGAGGCTTCGATACTGGCCAATGTCGACTATAAGTGACGACAAGCCTTGAGTGGGTAGTTGCTGCAACTGGCAATAAGCTCCGGCAAATCGCTTCTTGATTTATTGCGCCAGCGCGTGCGCCAAGCCTTAATGACTTTTTCAGGATACTTCAAACGACCGTAACTACCATTGTAGCGAGCCAGAGCTTCCACTAGGTCGCCTTTGGCAACATCCATGTAGTGAGCAAGAATTACCGTTCCGTAACGAATGTTAGTTTCCGTTTCGGTCAAATTATCTTGGGGGCGACCGATCTCCAAACGCCAGAATGGCATAACTTGCATGAGTCCCTGAGCCCCGACTCGAGATATGGCGTAGCGATTGAAGGCGCTTTCGATTTGCATAACAGCCAGCACCAAATCTGGGTCTAGTTGTTGCTGGGCGGCCTCTCTGTACACTAGGCGTAGAAGCTCAAGTCGTTCAGATGATTGCGAAATGTAGCGTTGTAGGCGTTCCTCTGAGACGTGGAGCCAGACATCGGCGTCATACTTGTCCAGATGTGCGTGATCTTGCGCCATAGCTATGGTCAGCTTTTCACGCAGAACGGCGTCCACTTTATCCGCCCAAGATAAGCTGGGAAATTGTAAGCAAGACCAAGCCAAGCAAAGTAGCACCCATGTTCGCATGACTAAGGTTGAACGAGTCCGATAATTTCGTTGAGGTCCACAGGCTGGGCCTTGTCGTCCTGACGCCGTTTGTATTCAACAGTGCCTTCTTTGAGACTGCGTTCACCAATAACAACACGATGCGGTAGTCCAATAAGGTCCGCGTCGTTGAACTTCACACCCGGGCGATCGTCCCGATCATCGAACAGTACTTCAATACCCGCAGCTAGGCAGTCTGCGTACAGTTGGTCAGCAGCTTCGGCGACGAGTTCAGATTTACGGTAGTTGAGCGCAAGAATGTGTAGTTGAAAGGGTGCGAGAGGTTCAGACCAAACAATGCCCGCGTCGTCGTGGTTTTGTTCGATGACAGCGGCCACTAGACGCGTCACTCCCATACCATAGCAGCCCATGATGGGAGTAACAGATCGACCGTCTTGGTCTAGTACGCTGGCATCCATTGCTTCACTGTACACAGTACCTAGTTGGAAGATGTGACCGACTTCTATTCCTCGTAAAAACTGTAGCGTACCTTGATTGGCTGGTGCAGGGTCACCTTCGACGACATTTCTTGCGTCAACAATTTGTTCATCAGTAAGCGGACAATCTCGAACCCAGTTTACGCCTACGTAGTGCTTACCGTCTTGATTCGCGCCACAAGGAAAATCAGCCAACACTGCGGCTTCCCTATCAACCAGAACTGGAATGTCTGCGCCGACGGGCCCAAGTGAACCGGGAGCCGCACCTAGCGCCTGCTGTATCTCTTCATCGGTTGCAAAAACCAATGGATTTGCAATGCCAGGAAGTTTAGCTGCCTTGGTTTCGTTTAACTCATGGTCGCCTCTCAAAATAATGGCAACGCATCCTTCGTCGCCACGCACGACGAGGGTTTTAATTGTCTGTTCGGTTCCGACCTCTAAGAGTTCGGCCAAGGCTGCAATAGTTTTTTGATTCGGTGTATCAATCATCGACATTGATTTTTCGGGACCGGGTCTTTCGTTTTCCCATGCCGCTTCAGCTTTTTCTAGATTTGCGGCATATGGACCATCTGACGCATAGGCGATGGTGTCTTCCCCAGCCGAGGCTAAGACGTGGAACTCATGCGAATTGGCGCCGCCAATATTTCCGGTGTCGGCTTCCACAGCTCGGAAGTCCAACTGCATGCGTGTCAGAATGCGCGAGTAACAGTCGTACATGGCTTGATAGGTTTCATCGAAAGATGCTTGGTCGACGTGAAAAGAGTAGCCGTCTTTCATGGTGAATTCGCGTGCACGCATGACGCCAAAACGTGGACGGCGCTCATCTCTAAACTTGGTTTGGATCTGATAATAGTTAACGGGTAATTGCTTATAACTCTGCAGTTCACGCCGAAATAAATCTGTTACGACTTCTTCGTGGGTGGGCCCGAGACAGAAATCGCGACCATGGCGGTCCTGCATGCGTAGCATCTCGGGTCCCATTTTTTCCCATCGAGTAGATTCTTGCCATAGTTCCGCGGGTTGTACGATGGGCATCAGAATTTCTTGAGCGCCGCTGACATTGAGTTCCTCGCGAATAATCGCTTCGATTTTCCGCAATACCCGAAGTCCCAGTGGCAACCAGGTATAAAGTCCGGACGCTAATTGCCGAACGAGTCCAGCTCGCAGCATAAGCCTGTGGCTAGTGACATCTGCATCTGCAGGATCTTCCTTCATAGTTGGGAGCAACATTAACGATTGGCGCATAGGTCTAATCTTCTTTCTTTCTTAAGATGTTATTAGGGCATAAAAAAAGGGCCGATGGGAAACCCCAGCGGCCCTTTAATTGCTTGGAATGATCTAGCTGATCATGTCCTTAAGCTTTTTCAGAGCTGTCACGCGAACGCGAGTCGTGGCCGGCTTAGCCGAGATCACGATTGCTTCGCCAGTAGCCGGGTTGCGACCCGGTCGCTTCTTTGTCGCAGGGCGCTTGGCAGCTTTGATTTTCAACAAGCCAGGAAGCGTAAACTCGCCAACCGCACGCTTGCGGATGTGGCGCTCAATAACTGACTCTAACTCTTCTAATACGGCACCCACTTGTGCGCGTGAAAGATCGGTGTTGGTCGCTACTTCATTGAGAATTGCAGTCTTGGTCATCTTGGTGTTGATGCCAGCCGGTCGTTTTACAGCAGGCGCTGCAGCTTTCTTAGCTGCTGGCTTCTTGGCTGCAGGCTTCTTAACAGCCGGCTTCTTAGCGGGTGCCTTCTTCTTTGCAACAGTCTTCTTCGCTGCAGTTTTCTTCGCTACGGTCTTTTTAACTGCAGCTTTCTTAGCGGGTGCTTTTTTGGCAACAGCTTTCTTTGCTGGTGCTTTCTTTTTGGCGGGTGCTTTTTTGCGGGTTGCCATGAACTATCCTTTTTTTCAGTTGTTAACAGCGCAATTCCACGCTTCTTGACTTTTTTGCCCTCTGTACCGAAGAGGCCAAATTAGTCGAAGAGGGGTTTCGCAACGTCTCTCTAACTTAACCAGAACAACAAACTGAAAGAAAACTCACTGAACAAAGCCTAGTTAAGCAAGAGTCAAACAAGAGTCAAACAAAGCTTAGAACTGTTCAAAAAGTGACCTTCCCGCACGCTGCTAACAAGCTTGCCGAAACAAGTCTCGCTGGCGGAATCAAACCCAAAAGACTTGATTCCGCGCTTTATAGCGTATCGGCAGGCGCCATTCAACAAAAAGTATGCAAAATCACTGTATTTTTATTGGTTTTTTTAACATCATGCGCCGCTCTTTAAGAACCAACTCTGTGAAAATGCCGATTTACGAATATGTATGCGATACCTGTAGCCACCAAATGGAAGTCATTCAGAATCTGAGTGAAGACCCATTGGTGAAATGTCCCGAATGTGACGCGGACAGCTTACGAAAGAAAATATCTGCTGCGGGCTTTCGCCTCAAAGGCGGTGGTTGGTACGAAACCGACTTTAAGTCCGGTAACAAAAAGAACGTTGCTGGAGGTGATGGCGGTGGTAGTTCCAGCGAATCCAGCAGCTCGAGTTCGTCAACCGAAAGCAAGCCTTCTACGCCTAAATCGTCTGATAGCGGCAGTTCCACAAGTTCTTCTTCATCGAGTGACTAAGACGGTCACATAAGCGAACATAGCTCTGTTCGGGGAGTGCCTGCGAATTTGTTGCGGGCCACTAACCCGATTATAAACAAAGGATACCCATGCGAAGCCATTATTGCGGTGAGATCAATACTGCCCAAGTCGGAGAAGAAGTACACGTGTGCGGTTGGGTACATCGTCGTCGTGACCATGGTGGAGTAATTTTTCTCGACTTGCGTGATCGCACCGGTATTGTCCAAGTTGTTTTTGATCCCGATACGGAAGAGAGTTTTGCTAACGCCGACCGCGTGCGCAACGAGTTCGTACTTTTAGCGAAAGGAAAAGTGAGGCCGCGTCCGGAAGGCACTGTGAACTCAGACATGCCCACGGGTGCGATCGAGGTTTTAGGCAAGGATTTAGAAATATTGAATGCGTCAGAGACGCCACCCTTTCAACTGGATAAGCACTCAGAGGCTGGTGAGGACGTGAGATTGCGCTTTCGTTACATGGATTTAAGGCGTCCGGAAATGCAAGCGCGCATGCGTATGCGTGCGGCGGTTTCTAGTGAAGTGCGACGTTATCTTGAAGAAAATGGCTATTGGGAAGTTGAAACGCCTACTTTGTCGCGTGCGACACCAGAAGGTGCACGAGACTATTTAGTGCCTTCTCGCACACATCCGGGGCAGTTTTTTGCCTTACCGCAGTCCCCGCAGGTATATAAGCAGCTGCTGATGATGTCGGGTATGGATCGCTACTATCAAATCGCCCGTTGTTATCGCGACGAAGACTTGCGAGCTGATCGGCAACCCGAGTTCACCCAAATAGACATCGAAGCTTCTTTTATTTCCCAGCAAGAAGTTATGCAGCTAACAGAAACAATGTTGCGCAATTTGTTCGAGAAGTTTAAAGGAGCAACGCTCGGCGAGTTTCCGATTCTGAGCTGGGACGACGCCATGCGCGATTACGGAAGTGATCGGCCAGATTTACGCAATCCGCTAAAACTGGTGGATATTGCCGATCTCATGCAAGGCGTGGAATTTAAGGTATTCAATGGCCCGGCGAACGACGTGGAAGGCCGAGTGGTCGCTATGCGCGCTCCAGGTGGTGCCACGTTGTCGCGCAAAGTGATTGACGGTTATACAGAATTTGTTGGCCGCTATGGCGCTAAAGGTTTGGCCTACATCAAGGTGAATGATCTCGGCGCTGGCGTAGATGGTTTGCAGTCTCCAATTCTTAAGTTCTTGCCTGCCGATGTTATACAAGAGGTTCTAGGTCGGGTAGGGGCTCAAGATGGTGACGTTGTCTTCTTTGGTGCAGATAAGAAAGGGGTGGTGAACGACAGCATCGGTGCGTTGCGCAACGAGCTGGGTGAGGCACTAGGGTTGGTTGCAGAAGGTTACGCGCCCTGTTGGGTAGTCGATTGGCCGATGTTTGCCGCGAGTCGAGATGGCACGCTTGGTGCCGAACATCACCCATTTACACAACCGACATGCACGCCTGAGGAGTTGTTGGCGGAACCCCTTGCAGCCAAAGCAACTGCCTATGATGTTGTGCTCAATGGCTATGAACTAGGTGGTGGTTCCATGCGAATCCACGATTCAAAAATGCAGTCTGCTGTTTTCGAAGCTTTGCGTATGGGCCAAGAAGGCCAAAGCAAGTTTGGGTTTTTGTTAGACGCGTTACAATACGGGTGCCCCCCACATGGCGGCATTGCACTCGGTCTAGATCGCTTGATTATGCTGATGACCGACAGTAAGTCGATACGAGAGGTTATTGCCTTTCCAAAGACGCAAACAGCGGCATGCCTAATGATGGATGCGCCGAACGAGGTGGATGAGCACCAACTCCGTGACTTACACATCCGATTGCGGGGGGCAGCTCAAGGAGGCGAGAGCTAGTTATGGCAGGTCACAGCAAATGGGCGAATATCAAGCACCGCAAAGCGGCGCAAGATAAAAAACGAGGCAAGCTTTACACCAAAATTATTCGCGAAATTACCGTAGGCGCGCGGATGGGTGGTGGCGAAATAGATGACAACCCCCGTTTGCGGGCTGCGGTAGACAAGGCGTTGGCGGCTAACATGCCAAAAGACACCATCGACCGAGCCATTCAACGAGGCGCGGGTGATTCTGATGGCGCTGATGTTGAAGAACTGGTCTATGAAGGTTATGGCGCAGGTGGTGTTGCCATTTTGGTAGAAGCTATGACCGACAATCGTAATCGCACGGCTGCCGAAGTACGTTATGCGTTTAGCAAGTTCAGTGGCAACTTAGGCACTGACGGTTCAGTTGCCTATCTCTTCAATCGCCAAGGCATGATCAATTTTGCCCCTGGCGCAGACGAAGAACAGATTATGGACGTCGCACTGGAGGCAGGCGCTGAAGATGTTGAATCCGAAGAAGATGGCGCCATTTCGGTAACTACGCCCTGGGAAATGTTGAGTGATGTTGTCGCTGCAATGAACGCCCAAGGTTTGGAACCTGATCACTCAGAGGTGACCATGGTCGCTTCGACGACTACAGAGTGTGATCAAGCACTTGCCGAGAAGGTGCTGCGCTTGATTGATGCGCTGGAAGAATTAGACGACGTTCAAGAAGTCTATTCGAATGCAGATTTCCCAGCGTTCGAAGAGTAAGCGAGCGTGAACTCAAAACTGGAGCTTTTCGCATCACCATAGTTTTGGGGATTGATCCAGGCTCACGTTTTACGGGATACGGCGTAGTCAGGGTAACTGGCAATAAGACAACCTATCTTGCTAGTGGTTGTATTAATGTTGCTCGTCTAGAAATGCATGAAAGGTTAAAACTCATTTACAGCGGTTTGTGCGAACTCATCGACCTTCATCGCCCAGACCAAGTTGCTATTGAACAGGTATTTGTCTCAAAGAACGCCAAATCCGCTTTGATCTTAGGCCAAGCACGAGGCGTTGCTATTGCCGCTTGCATGAGCCAGTCGTTGCCAATATCTGAATATGCAGCGCGCCAGGTCAAGCAGGCGGTGGTAGGTACAGGTAAGGCAAGCAAGGAACAGGTGCAGCACATGGTTAAGCTCTTGTTGGATTTGGCTGGTGACCCACAAGAGGATGCCGCAGATGCACTTGCCATTGCCCTTTGCCACGTCAATACTTCGCCTTTACAAGCCTAGAGTTGTACAGCTAAGCCGTGATTAGTAGATTGACAGGAAACCTTCTAGAGCTAGACGGCGCCCATCTGGTGGTCGATATCCACGGTGTGGGTTATGAAATAGAAGTGGCAGGCAGCGTCATAGAGACGTTGCCTCAAATTGGCGTGGAAATCAGCTTGTTCACGCACTTTGTGGTACGTGAAGATGCTCAGCTGTTGTACGGTTTTGCAAGTCGGGCTGAGCGCGATCTGTTTAGGGCGTACATTAAGATAAATGGTGTCGGCCCAAAACTGGGTCTGTCGTTGATATCGTCACTCGATCCCTCAACTCTAGCGCAGGCGGTGCGCTCCGGTGATGTCTCGGTGCTTACCAAGGTCCCGGGTGTGGGTAAGAAGACGGCGGAGCGGTTATTGCTAGAGCTAAAAAACCGCTTGGATGCGCTCTCGGAAATTTCCGGAGCGCCGTTGGCTGCGATTGTGGCTGAGGGTGGTCGTACGCATCGAGCCGTTGAGATTGAAGCAGAGGATGCCTTGTTGGCATTGGGGTATCGTCCAGCCGATGCTGCTCGTATTGTTGGCCGTGCGATGCAAAATTTGGCAGACAATGCCACAGTTGAGGAAATTGTCCGGCAATCGCTGCGAACGCTAGCGCAACAGCAGACGAAAGCGTAATCATTCCATCCGTAATTGTTTCAAACGGGAAAGAGAGAAATTGTTTTGACTATTGAGCCCGACAGACTCATTAAAGCGTCAGAGGAGCCTGGAGAGGCGCGCCATGATTATGCGCTGCGTCCCCTTCGGCTTGATGAATATATTGGTCAAAGTTCGGTCAAAGAACAAATGAGTATCTTTATTCAAGCCGCAAACGCACGCCACGAAGCCCTGGATCACACGTTAATTTTTGGTCCGCCAGGACTGGGTAAAACGACGTTGGCTAACATCATCGCTCGCGAAATGGGTGTTGCTATCAAGTCGACGTCGGGTCCGGTGCTGGAGAAACCAGGGGATTTGGCAGCAATGCTAACCAACCTTGATGAGGGTGATGTGCTCTTTGTTGATGAGATTCATCGTCTCAGTCCGGTCGTGGAAGAGATTCTTTATCCAGCGATGGAAGACTATCAGCTAGATATTATGATTGGAGAGGGGCCGTCGGCAAGGTCGCTAAAATTGGAATTGCCGAAATTTACCTTGGTCGGCGCGACCACCCGGGCAGGACTGCTGACCAGTCCATTGCGCGATCGTTTTGGCATCGTCCAACGCCTTGAATTTTATAGTGTCAGCGAACTCACCGAAATTGTTGTTCGATCTGCCGAGAAACTGAGTCTAAGTGTGGAGCTAAAAGGTGCCAGCGAAGTTGCTCATCGTAGTCGTGGTACGCCCCGTATTGCCAATAGACTGTTACGCCGAGTACGTGATTTCGCGGAGGTTAAGGGCGATGGCACAGTCAGCGCCCAGGTCGCAGATGATGCGCTGAATATGTTGAAAGTCGATAAACAAGGGTTTGACGGTATGGACCGGCGGCTACTCATTGCGATTCTCGAAATGTTTGGTGGCGGGCCGGTTGGTCTGGAAGCGCTCGCGGCTGCCATTAGCGAGGAAAAAGACACCATTGAAGATGTGATCGAACCTTATCTAATACAACAGGGTTACCTGATGCGTACGCCACGAGGTAGGGTCGCTACACCCAAATGCTATCAGCACTTTGGTCTTGATCCTGGTGAATCCCAACCCCAGTTAAAATTGTCTTAATTTGTGATTTAGGAGCGCTCCGTGACTGAGCAGATTTCCATATTTGATCTTATCTCTAACGCTAGTCTGCTTGTGCAGATTGTCATGGGCTTGCTTATGCTGGCCTCTGTCGTGTCCTGGATGATGATTTTCCAGCGCTGGTTCGTACTGCGGCGCGCAGTTGCCGAAGTTGATTCCTTCGAAGAACATTTTTGGTCTGGCATTGACCTTCGCCAGTTATACAAAGAGCTTGATGGCGATGAAAGTGTCAACGGAATTGAGAGCATCTTTCTGGCTGGGTTTCGTGAATACACCCGCATGTCTGAACAAAGTGGCGGAGATGCCGAAGCCATCATGGACGGCGTACAGCGGGCTAATCGTGTCGCACTAACCCGTGAAGAGGCGCGTATTGAAACGCATCTGCCATTTCTGGCAACGGTGGGTTCGACCAGTCCGTATGTTGGTCTATTTGGGACAGTGTGGGGCATCATGAACTCGTTCCGCTCTCTGGCAAACATGACCCAGGCAACGCTCGCCTCGGTAGCACCGGGCATCTCTGAAGCCTTGGTGGCGACTGCCATGGGTTTGTTCGCCGCGATACCCGCGGTGATTGCCTACAACCGTTACAGCGCCCGCGTAGAAAATCTGATGAAACGTTATGAAGCCTTCAGTGATGAATTAACCACCATTCTTCACCGAGCGGCGCATTCCAAAAAACCGGAGAACAGCTAAATGGCAAAACGTCGCAAGCCTATTTCGGAAATCAATGTGGTGCCCTACATTGATGTGATGCTGGTGTTGTTGGTGATCTTTATGGCGACTGCGCCTTTGCTTACTCAAGGCGTGACGGTTGATTTGCCAGAAGCACCGTCTGAAGCAATTGAAGATACCGACGAAGACCCATTGGTAGTGTCTATGCGCAAGGATGGAGCGATTTTCATGAATCTTGGCATGCAGGATGAGGAAGACGAAGGCACGCGTGTGACCGTCTATTCGTTAGAGGATCAGGCAGGAAAAATTATTCGTGCCCGAACCAATGTGCCGGTTTACATAAAGGCAGATCATGCATTGGACTACGGCCAGGTCGTAGGAGTAATGACAGTGTTGCAAAAAGCGGGTGCTAAAAGTGTGGGTTTAATTACTGATCCTCCACAGATAGAAAGCTAATGTTCTACGCTGCTCGGCACTACAGCTTGCCTTTCTTGTTGGCGCTAAGCTTACACGCGGCTGCCGCATGGGCGCTGTATCAAGGCTGGAACCCGGAAAAAGAGTTGCTGAATTTCGTCAAGCCACAAACAGTTATGGCAAGTTTAATCGTGCTGAAGCCAAAGGCGAAAGCAGCACCGCCGCCGAAGGTCGATGTTGCTCAGAAACAGCGAGAAGCAGAGCGCGCAAAACAGGCTAAGGCTGATCAAGCCAAAGTGAGAAAAGAGGCGAAATCAAAGGCCGAACAAGAAGCCGCGGCGAAAGCTCGTGAGGAGCAGCGACTTGCTGAGCGCGCACGGCAGGCCCAAGCCGATAAACAAACGGCTGCCGAGCTTGCCCGCCAGGAGCGGTTAGCACGTCTGAGCGAACTCGCCGCCACCTCTTTGGAACAGGCAATTGCCGATGAGAGCGTTGACTTGCAGGCGGGCAGCGAAGAGCAAGTGGTGCGTTCTTATCATGCGGCGATATACGAATTAGTGCGTACAAATTGGTCGCGACCACCCAGTTCGCGAACGGGCATGCAGGCGCGGCTTCAGGTCGAATTAATACCGACGGGTGAGGTAGTCGCAGTAACCATTATAGAGTCATCTGGCAATGCAGCCTTTGATCGATCTGCCGAACATGCAGTACGTCTAGCGAAACGATTTGAAGTGCCCCAAGAGAATGCTCTCTTTGAGCGTCATTTCAGAAGATTTTACATTCTGTTTCAACCCGAAGATTTACTTAGATAAGGGAACATATGACCCGTGGATTACTAGTAGTAGCCTTGGTTTTTACATTCGTACAGAGTTATGCGTCTTCTCTGGATACCATCATTATTGACCGAGGCGTTGATGAGCCGATTCGCATTGCGATTGCCCCGTTCCAGACGGATGTCAGCGCTCCGCAGGGGTTGGATGACATAGTTAGTTTCGATTTAGCAAGATCAGGGCAGTTTGACCCGCTCGCATCTGAAAACATGTTGTCACACCCAAAGACACGGCAGGAAGTTTTTTTCCGCGACTGGCGCATTCTGAAGGCGGCCTATTTGGTGATTGGTTCAGCGAGAAAACAAGTTGGCGACCAGATCGAAGTGAGCTTTGAATTGTACGATGTGCTGGCCGAGCGACAGATGTTGACTAGACGTTATACGTTCAGTAAGTCGCAGTGGCGAGATGTAGCGCACCGAGTGGCCGATGCGGTATACGAAGAAATCACAGGTATCCGCGGTGCCTTCTCAACCAAGATTTTGTATGTATTGGCGCAAGGCGCAGGTACGCCTGAAGCAAGCTTTCGATTAGAAGTGGCGGATTCAGACGGCGAGCGTTCACGCACCTTGTTAAATTCGAGAGAACCTATTTTGTCTGCGAGCTGGGCGCCGGATGGTAAGCGTGTGGTCTATGTGACATTCGAAACAGGTAGGCCAACCATTGTTCTCCAAGACCTCAATGGTACTTATCGTGAGCGTCTGACTAATTTCAGAGGCATTAATAGTTCGCCTGTTTTTTCTCCGGATGGGCGTAAGTTGGCTATGGTGCTGTCTAAGGATGGTGACCCTGAAATCTTCATCATGGATTTGGCCACTCGCAAGTTAAGGCAAATTACCCGACACCACGCGATTGATACAGAGCCCAGTTGGACGCCAGATGGAAAAGGTATCATTTTCACCTCTGATCGTGGGGGTCGCCCACAGATATACCAGTTGGATCTCGCCACCAATTTCCTCGAACGTTTGACCTTCACTGGCAACTACAATGCCAGAGGTCGACTCATGGAAGATGGGAAACATCTTGTCTTTGTTCATCGAAGAAATGGTGTATTTCACATTGCATGGCAGGACTTAGAGCGAGACAATTTACAGGTTCTGACGGCAACCTCTTTAGACGAATCGCCATCACTTGCACCCAACGGCACAATGCTGATTTATGCCACACAAGATCAAGGAAGAGGTATACTCGCCGTGGTTTCAATCGATGGAAGGGTCAAGTATCGTCTGCCCTCATCTCGAGGTGACGTGCGGGAACCGGCGTGGTCACCGTTTTTGGATGGATAACGCAGGCACTAACGTGTAGCGAACGTTAACCCTTTAATAGAAAAACTGAGATCTAAATCAAAAATATGTACACACTTTGAGCGTATACATAAACAAAGTTAAAATATAAACAAAGCTAAAATATTAAGAGAAGAGAGGAAAAATTGATGTACATGCAAGCGCAAAAGCCCAACCTACTTGGTGTAGTTGGTATTTTTCTAGCCGCCTTGGTGATTGCGGGTTGTTCAAGCACTGGCACCCCTAACGAAGCACCACCGGAAGCTGAGGTTGTAGAACAAACCCCTTCCGAACAGCCGATTCGAGAAGTGGAGCCCGAAGCTTCGGATTTTGCCAACGATGGTGTCACCCCGATTGATGGTAGTGGTCGCCCTATTTCGCGAACCTTTTACTTTGACTATGACAAGTCCCTCCTGCGCCCTGCGGATTTAGCAGCATTAGAAGTTCATGCTCAAATCCTTCGTCGTAATTCTGATCGATCCATTGTCATCGAAGGGCATTGTGACGAACGAGGAACGCGCGAGTACAACTTAGCGCTCGGCGAGCGTCGTGCAAATGCAGTCGCCAGCTTCTTGTCTTCAGCAGGCGTATCTTCACGTCAAGTTGAGACCGTAAGTTACGGTGAAGAACAGCCTGAAGATCCTGGTCACGACGACGGCTCTTGGTCGCGTAACCGGCGTGCGGTAGTTTCTTACCGATAAGTTTGATGAGGAATACATCAATACTCACAAGCGCGGCTTTTGCCGCGCTTTTTCTTAACGCTGCGGTAATTGCTGCAGTTCCTGTTGAAGAATCTGTTGAGGAAGCTGTTGGCGCCGCGGCGGGAGTTAACAGGGCGGCGGATGCAACTAACCGTGGCGCGATTCGACCCCTGGTGAAATCCAATAGCAGTCGACGTTCTCAGCCTTTGGGTATTCCTCCTACGATCGAGCCTGATCAGGCACCCTCGATTACCCTCGAACCCTCCTCGAACGGCTCTGTTGGAAATTCTGGCGGTAACTCTGGCCGAGGTATTGCCGATCTTTTCTACCAGATCCAAATTTTGCAGCAAGAGATCCAAGACTTGAGAGGGCAGGCGGAAGAACAGGCCTATACCATTAAACGGCTTCAACAAGATCAGAAGGACCAATACCTAGATCTTGATCGGCGTGTAGCGCAGATTAGCCAAGGTGCACCGGCTGCGTCAGCCACGCCTATAACTGGCACTACAAGCAGTACGCAGAATGTCAGTGGCAGCCCAACCAACGAAAAAGATGCCTATCGGCAGGCGTTTGAGGCCATGCGCGGACAGCAATTCGAAGTCTCAAAGACAGCCTTCCAAGCGCTAATAGCAAACTATCCCAATGGCCAATACACGCCAAACGCATTTTATTGGATTGGCGAAATTTTTCTGGTCGCAGACCAAGATCCTGAGCAGGCCCGTCAAGCATTCATGCAAGTAGTGAATCTGTACCCAGATCACCAGAAAACCCCGGATGCCCTCTATAAACTCGGGGTTGTACACGCGACGCTGGCAGAAAATGATACCGCTCGGCGATTCTTAGACCGGGTTCAGCGTGAATACCCTGACTCCTCTGCAGCAGGTCTAGCGAGGAAGTATGCAGCAGAGTTGCCCTAGTTGTAGAGGTTATAGTTGTAGAGGTGGTAGTTGTAGAGGTGATAGTTGTAAAGGTGATAGTCCTAGCGGCGATAATTTCGCATTTTGTCCTAATAGCGATAAATAAAGTTGTTTTAGATGGCTTCTCTGAGAATTACTGAGATATTTCTCTCCCTGCAAGGGGAGGCAAATACAGTCGGCTTACCCACAGTTTTCGTCCGTCTTACAGGCTGCCCATTGCGCTGCCAATACTGTGACAGTGAATATGCCTTTAGTGGCGGCAAGAACCACGCTGTAGACGCCATTGTTGAACAGGTACGCGATTATGGCGTTTCCCACGTTACGGTAACTGGGGGAGAGCCGTTGGCCCAGCCAGCTGTTCACGAACTCTTACCCAAACTATGTGATCTCGGTTTGCATGTTTCGTTGGAAACCAGCGGAGCGCTTGCAGTGGATCGGGTTGATTCTCGAGTAGTGAAGGTGGTCGACTTTAAGACACCCGGTTCTGGAGAGGTTGCACGTAACCTCTGGGACAATGTCGGTTGGCTGTCAGCACAAGACCAAGTGAAGTTTGTGATCTGCAATCGCCAGGATTATGACTGGACCAAATTGAAATGCGATGAGCATGGACTATCTGCTCTGGTCGCAGATGTATTGCTGTCTCCGAGCTTCGGTGAAATTACTCCGACTGAACTAGGTGACTGGATTGTTGAAGACCGACTGCCTGTGCGTATGCAGGTACAGCTTCACAAGTTACTTTGGGGTGATGAACCTGGACGGTAAGCAACAATCAGGAAACACGCTGTGAGCGGACAAAGGTCTGCCGTGGTGCTTGTATCTGGTGGTCTAGATTCTGCGACGACCTTGGCCCAAGCTCGCAGTGATGGCTATGTCTGCTATGCCCTTTCTTTCGACTACGGACAGCGCCATCGCTCTGAATTGGGTGCTGCGACTACTTTGTCTGCAGAATTGGGGGCCAAGGAACACCGGCTTCTGCGCATTGACCTGGGCCAGTTAGGTGGCTCAGCACTGACCGATGAAAGCATCGATATACCCACCACCGCGACCTCAGGCATTCCTATTACTTATGTTCCGGCTCGCAATACGGTTTTTCTTTCTTATGCGCTGGCATGGGCTGAAGTGCTGGGGGCGGCTGATATTTTCATCGGTGTGAATGCCGTTGATTACTCTGGCTATCCTGATTGTCGCCCAGAATTCATCGCGGCTTTCGAAAACATGGCCAATCTTGCGACTAAAATTGGCGTTGAGGGCGAACGAATCCGCATTCATACCCCACTTATTAACCTAACGAAGGCAGAGATCATCGGGCTAGGTCTAGAGCTTGGGGTCAACTACGCAGCGTCGGTGTCGTGCTATCAAGCAGACGCTGATGGTGCAGCCTGTGGGGTGTGTGACAGCTGTCGAATTCGCAAAGAAGGTTTTGATGCTGCCGGTATTAGTGACCCGACTCGGTATTTAGATTGAATATGCCCAGAATCCGGTGACGAAACCGACATATGCCCTTGAAACCATGGATGGGCATGTCTACAATTCTCGCCTCGATTTTGATGGCCATACTTTTTGGCTCGGGGGTCGTTAGCTCAGTTGGTAGAGCACCGGGCTTTTAACCTGATGGTCGTGAGTTCAAGTCTCACACGACCCACCATTTCCCCTTCAAAATCAAGGAGTCCGCCATGATCTGCTTCATGCTAGCGGATCTTGAAGCCTCTGTGCTACTTACTTGCCATAAATGGCTTAAAATCTAGGATATAGGGGTTTTGGGGTCAAACAACCCATCACTTCCATTCGATTCAGCAGTAAGTCCTGTCCTGCCCAACGACAGTAGACTCAGTTCTTGAGTACACCACCATGAAAAAACTGCCATTAAGCCGCATGGCCGAACGCCTGTCGCCCAGCGAGGACGACGTTTGGGCGATCCACTATGAGGCTGCAAGTCGCAAAGAGGCAGGTGAGGACATCATCTTGATGAGCGTCGGTGACCCTGATTTCTCGACCCCCAAGGATATCTCGTCACAACTGCTGAAGAGCATTGATGCTGGCAGAACGCACTATTCTCCACCCGCAGGCGAGCTGAATCTACGCACCGCCATCGCCGAACTCGAAACACTGTCCACCGGTCGAGAATTTTCCCCTGAGAACTTTGTCATCATGCCAGGTGCCACAGGCGCCTTGTACGCAACGCTGGCAACATTGTGCGACGCGGGTGATGAGATTGTGATTCCTGAGCCGATGTATATTGGTTATCGGGGCATTGTCCGGGCATTGGGTCTGCGCGTACTCAGCCCAGAGTTGGATCTAGATTTGGATTGTGCGCTTGATGTCGATGGACTCTTGGCTATGACGTCTTCGCGGACCAAGGTGGTGGTGTTAAATACCCCGGGCAATC